>CAZMSZ010000046.1:22165-30597 GCA_964569055.1 uncultured Planctomycetota bacterium
CGCAGCGCGCCTTCGAGCAGGCCCTGCTGGCGCGCGGTGAACACCACCGGCCCCGCGGCGAGAGCGGCGGGGTCAGCGCCGACCAGGGTCGCCGCGCAGACGCGGGCGAGGGCGTCGAGGCCCTCGCCGGTTCGAGCCGAGACGAAGCAGATCTCGAGGCCGCGCTCGGCCAGGGCCGCGCGCCAGCGGGCGCGGGCGAGCTCGTCGAGGAGGTCGTCCTTGTTGATCGCCAGGCAGGCGGGTCGCGGCAGCGCGGCGGCCGCGGCCAGGGCGTGTTCTTGGTCGGGCCCCGCGAGCGCGCCGTCGAGCACGGCCAGGCGCAGGTCGGCCGCGGCCCACGTCTCGTGAGCGCGCGCGATCCCGGCGGCCTCGAGCGCGTCTGCCGGGTCGCGCTCGCCCGCGGTGTCGATCAGCGCGACCGGCAGCCCGGCCAGCTCGGCCGGCTCCTCGACTGCGTCGCGGGTCGTCCCCGGGAGGTCGACCACCAGGGCGCGGGTTCGTCCCAGGAGCGCGTTGAACAGGCTCGACTTCCCGGCGTTGGGGCGGCCGCAGAGCGCCACCCGCGGGGCCGCGGCGGGCGCGGCGCACAGGGCGCGGCCGAGCGGCGCGGTCCGGAGCAGCGCCTCGACCCGGGCGCTCGCCGCCTCGGGCTCGGCCCGGCCCGCGAGCGCCAGCGCGCGCACGGCGTCGGCCAGGGCGCCCGCCCGCTGACGCAGGAGGACCTCGCAGGCGAGCTCGCTGCGCGCGCTCGGGAGCGCGGTGTCCGCCTCGAGCCGCACGCGGTCCTCCTCGCCCGCCGGCCCGAGCGCGGGGGCCTCGCCGGCGAACGCGCCGGCGCGCACGAGGAGCGCCTCGAGCGCGGCCACGACCGCCGGCCCGCCGTGGCAGCCGAGGCGGTAGGCGTGCTCGTCCGCGCGGGCCAGCAGCACCTCGTCCACCGCCTCCCCGCCCGGCGGGCCGAGCCGGCCGACGGCGACCCGGCCCACCGCGGGGAGCGCGCGCGCGGCGCCCGCCCGGCGCTGGAAGGCGCTCGCCAGCCAGGCCGTCGCGCCCGGGCCCTCGAGCGCCAGGAGCGCCACCCCGCCGCGGCCGCCCGGGGTGAGGCGGGTCAGCCTCACGGCGCGGCCTCCTGGAGGGCGAACCGCACCCCCTCCAGGGTCAAGGTCGGCACGACCGCGCGCACGGCGGGGCAGTGCGGGGCGAGGCGGGCCGCGTCGCCGCCGGTCGCCACCACCTCGGGCGCCTCGCCCAGGGCCGCGGCGATCCGGGCCGTGGCCTCGGTGATCAGGCCGATCGCGCCCCACAGCAGCCCGCCCTCGATCGCCTCGCGCGTGCGCCCGCCCAGGACGGGCGGCGGCTCGGCCAGGGGCTCGACCTCGGGCAGCCGCGCGGTCCCGCTCGCGAGGGCGCGCGCGCCCAGGCGCAGCCCGGGGGCGATCAGGCCGCCCACGAACGCGCCGCGGGCGTCCACCACGTCGAACGTGATCGCGGTCCCGGCGTCGACCACGACCGCGGCCCGGCCGGGGTAGGTGCGCGCCGCCCAGGTCGCGTTGGCCAGCCGGTCGGGGCCGACCTCCTGCGGCGCGGCCACCTCGAGCGGGATCGGGACGGGCAGGTCCGCGCCGAGCACGCGCGCCTCGAGCCCGAACCGCTCGCGCGCCCAGGCCGCGAACACCTCGGCGGGGCGCGGAGCGACGTGGACCAAGGCCACGCGCGCGGGGCGCGGGGCCGCGGCCAGCGCTGCGTCCAGCCCGCGGCGGAGCGCTGCGGGCTCGCCGCCGGCGACGGCGCGGTGCAGCGCCAGCGCCTCACCGTCGAACAGGGCGAGGTGGACCCGCGTGTTGCCGACGTCGGCGATCAGGTCCATCGCGGTCCCCTCGGCACCACGAGAGCGGCCCTCAGCGTTGTCCGGCGAGGCGCCACCGGCGAGACGACATCCGAACGTCGAGGACCGGCAACTCTTCCGCCGAGAGGCGCCCTGCCCAGCGCGA
Organism: uncultured Planctomycetota bacterium; assembly: GCA_964569055.1. Taxonomy (GTDB): domain Bacteria; phylum Planctomycetota; class J058; order J058; family J058; genus JAWLGW01. The sequence continues at coordinate 24,157 of CAZMSZ010000046.1, forward strand.
CAGCTGTCTTTCCATTGATATTCGGATTGTTATTTTCATTGATATTCCGTGTTGTCTTCCTTCCTCTCCCGCCTTCGGGCGGTCAAGGAGCTCCCGCCTCAGCCCTCGGCCTCCTCCGCCTCGGCGTAGGCCTTCTCGAGGATCTCGATCAGCTTCTCGAACGAGCGGCCGTGGTTCTTGCCCGCGACGGAGAGCGCCTCGAACCACTGGCCCACCACGTCGAACCCCTCCTGGCGCGCGGTGCGGGCGAAGTTGGGGTAGAGCGTCTCGTGCTCGTAGGTCACCCGCTCCAGGCCCGAGCGCAGGTTCTGGGCGGTGCTGCCCAGCTCGGCGTGGGTCTGCGGGTCGCCGAGGTCGCGCAGGAACTCGAGCTGTCCCTGCGCGTGGGTCAGCTTGCTCTGCGCGGCCGCCTCGAGCACGTTGGCGGCCGTGAGCAGGCCCTCCTGCTGTGCCTTGGCCGCGAAGTAGCGGTACCGGGCAGCGGCCTTGCAGTCCCCCGCGAACGCCTCGAGCAAGTTCTCGTAGGTGCGGGAGTCCTTGAGGTCCGCGTGGTCGTCGTCTGCCACGTGTCGCCTCCTCGAGCGCCCGGCTCCGCCCGGCGCGGTTGGAAGCCGGCGATGATCCCGTGCGAGCACGCGAGGGCGCAAGCGCGGGTGTGCGCCCTTGACCGCCTCCGAGCGATCCGGTACACCCGCGCCCCGTGCGCTCGGCGCCGGCAAGGGAGGGTGCGTGAAGGTCCTCGTGGTCGGCGGCGGCGGGCGTGAGCACGCCCTGTGCTGGAAGCTGGCCCAGTCGCCCCATGTAGACGAGCTGTTCGTCGCCCCGGGGAACGCCGGCTGCGCCAAGGTCGCCCAGCGGGTCGACCTCGCGGCCACGCAGGTGGACGGGATCACCTCGTTCGTCCACGCCAACAAGATCGACCTGACGGTGGTCGGCCCCGAGGCGCCGCTGTGCGCCGGGCTGGTCGATCGCCTGGCCAAGCTCGGCTACAAGGCGTTCGGCCCGGGCAAGGAGGCGGCCAAGCTCGAGGCCTCCAAGGGCTACGCCAAGAGCCTGGCGCGGCAGCACAACATCCCCGCCCCCGACTTCAAGGTGTTCCCCAGCGGCTCGGCGGCGCTCGCCTACCTCGAGCGGGCCGGCGACTACCCGCTGGTGGTCAAGGCCGACGGCCTGGCCGAGGGGAAGGGCGTCAAGATCTGCGAGACCGAGGAGGAGGCGCGCGAGCACATCCTCGACTGCACGCAGCGCAAGCGCTACGGCGACGCCGGCGACGCGATCGTGATCGAGGAGCTGGTCCGGGGCGTCGAGGCCAGCGTGATGACGATCACCGACGGCCAGACCCTGGCCGTGCTCGACCCGGCCCGCGACTACAAGGCGGCCTACGACGGCGACACCGGCCCCAACACCGGCGGCATGGGCTCCTTCTCCCCCTCCCCGATCGACGCCGCCACCATGCGCCGGATCGAGGAGAAGGTGCTGATCCCCACGGTGCACGCCATGGCGCGCGAGGGGCACGTCTACCGCGGCGTGCTGTATGCGGGCCTGATGCTCACGCCGACCGGCCCGCGCCTGCTCGAGTACAACGTGCGCTTCGGCGACCCCGAGACCCAGCCCACGCTGATGCGCCTCAAGAGCGACCTGGCCGAGCTGATGCTCGCCACGGTCGAGGGCCGGCTCGACCGCTGCACGCTGGAGTGGGACCCGCGCCCGGCCGTGACCGTGGTGATCACCTCGGGCGGCTACCCGGGCTCCTACCGCAAGGGGTTCGCGATCAGCGGGATCGCCGCCGCCGAGGCCGACCCCGACGTGGCGGTGTTCCACGCCGGGACCGAGCTGCGCGCGCAGAAGCTGGTCACCAGCGGCGGCCGCGTCCTGGGCGTGACCGCGCTGGGCGACACGCTGGAGGCGGCCCGCGAGCGGGCCTACGCCGCGGTCAAGAAGATCTCGTTCGAGGGCGCGGTGTATCGGACGGACATCGCGGCCGTGTCGGGGTAGGCGGGGCCCCGTCAGATCGACTTGTTCGTCCCCCCCGTCATGCTCGCGAGGTCGCGCAGGAACTGCTGCAGCGGCGCGAGGAACTCGGGCTCGGTCGGGAGCGTCACCGGGCGCGGGCCCCACTTCTTGTGGTACACCCCGGGACCGTCCATGCCGAACGTGTTGATCTTCACGCGGCGGAAGCGGTTCAGCTCGCGGACCATGTAGAGGACCTTGCGGATCTCCTCCTCCGCGAACTGCTTCTGCTGCTCGCCCGGGTTGCCGACCTTCTTCATGGGGGCGCCGTCGGAGAGCAGGTAGATCGTGTCGATCGCCGGGTCGGCGAACGCCGCCGCGAGCGCCTCGCCGGTGTAGGTCCCGCCGTCCTCGACCAGGCCCCTGCAGAACTCGATCGCCGCCTTCTTGTTCTCCGGCGTGGCCGGGACGACGGCCGGCTTCCACATCTTGTTGGTCTCGGCGAAGCCGATCACGTTGAAGCTCTGGGTCGGCCCGAGCTTCTCGATCGCCGCGATCGCCGCCGCCTTGGCCCGCTCGATCCGCTGCGTCGCCTTGATCTTGGGGTCGTCGGGGTTGAGCGCGGCGTACTGCTCGTCGTCGCCCTCGAAGTCGGCCGGGCGATCGGTCATCTCCATGCTGCCCGAGGTGTCGATCACGAACACCAGCCGGTTCGACGCGATCTCCGAGCCGAAGAAGCTGGGGATCTCCTCCGCAGGGCCGCGCTCGCGGGTGGCCGCCTCCCTGGCCTCGCCCTTCTTGCTCGGGTCCCAGCCCTCGCCGCCGTTGGCGCTCCACCAGCCCTGCCACTTCTCCTGGGTGAAGAAGTCCTCGCCCGTGAGCAGCGTCAGGCGCTGGCGCACGTTGTGGTACTCCCACCCGCCGACCTTCTCGACGCGGCCGAGCAGCTCGATCAGCGCGCTCACGATCCGGTGATCCGCCTTGTACTCCGCCGCAGCCACGCAGGCGTTCACCACGCTCGGCAGCGTCCCCTTGCTGATCTGCAGCGCCAGGGGCTCGATGGTGCTGGGGTGCTCCAGCTCGTGGAACACGTCCGCCACGAGGACCTGCGCCTTCCAGGCCTCGTCGTCCCCCCTCCTCCTCCGCCTCTTCTTCTTCTTCTTCTCGTCGCCGAGGTCGCCTGCGAGCACGCCCGCCATGTACTCCAACGCGTCGTCGTCCTGGAAGCGGCGGAGCGTGCGCACGACCCGCTCGTAGCCGTTGTCGTGCGGGATGAACACCCCGAACTCGACCAGCGCCTCCGCCGCGTCGGCCTCGTCGGCGGCGCCGATCGCGTCGAGCACGTCCCCGAGCTGCTCCTCGCAGACGGCGTCGATCGCCTGCTCCGCCTTGTCGCGCACCTCGGCGTTGCCCGACTCGCGGGCGGCCTGATCCTGCTGGGCGAGGAACTTCTGGATCTTCGCCAGCTTCTTGACGTTCCGCTTCAGCGCCTTGCGCGCCTTCTTGAGGTCGCCGTCGTCGGGCGCCGCGACGCTGGTCGCCGCGCCGCCGAGGAGCAGCGCGCACAGGGCGAGCCCGGTCAGGGCGGTCCCGAGGATCCGGTTCATGGGGCACCTCCGTGAGGGGGCGGATTCTAAACGGACGGCGCAGAGGCGCGCGGGATCACCGCCGGCGCCGCCGGCCGCCGCGGCTCCGGCGGCGGCGGCCGCGGCCCGCGGGCTCGGGCGGGGCCGCCTGCACCTGCTTGGCGCGCGACTCCCAGAACCGGAAGTCGTCCCACCCGGCGTCGACCACGCGGCAGTGGAGCCACATGAGGACGATCGCCTCGCGGAAGTAGTCGCGGGCGAGCAGCCGGTCGCGGCCGCGCGAGCGGCCGCGCAGCTCGCCGGTGAGCAGGCGGCGCAGGATGATCGTGACCCGCTTGATCCGGTCGCGGTCCTTGCGCGCCAGGCTGTGGCGGCGGGCGATCGGGTAGAGCACCTCGTCGGCGAGGTCCTCGGCCGGCTGGCCGCTCGCCGCGTGGCGGTCGAGGTGCTCGAGCAGGAGCGGTCCGAACAGCACCGCCAGGCGCACCGCGTTGCTGAGCGGCACCCCGGTGTGGGACAGCTTGTCGAGGTTGGCGAGGTAGCCGAGCAGGAGCGCCTTGCGGTCGAGCGGCCTGGGCAGCACGCGCGTGGCGACCGCCGGCGCGCTGGGCGCGCTGGCCTCGGTCGCCTCGGCGGCGGCGAGGTCCTTGCCGCGCCGGCGCCGACGACGGCGACGCACGCTCACCGGCGCGGGCTCGAACGAGGCGACCATCTGCTCGAGCCGGTCGTTCCAGCGCAGGACCCTCAGCACGGCCGCGGCGCGCGCCCGCTCGCCGCCGCCCTCGGCCAGGCGTCGCAGCCCGAACCGCTCGAGCATGGCGTCGCGGGCCACCGCGGCCGCCTCGAACAGCGTGTCCTCGAGGTAGATCTGCGGGTCCTCGACCCAGTCGTTGGCGCCTTCCGGATGCGGCCGCTCCCAGGTCACCCGCAGGAACGCGTCGATCATGCGCTCGTCGGGCCGCCACTCGTCCTGGGGGTAGAGGTAGAGCGGCGGATCGCCCACGACGAGCGCGGGCCCCCACTGAGAGCGGTCGGGCTCCGCCGGTGCGAGCGTGGCCTCGGCGCCGTCGCCGGCGGTCGGCTCGCCGGCCGCGACGCCGTTTCCGCTCGGCCCAGCCGCCGGCGCGCCCTCGACCTGGTCTTCCGCCTCGAGGTCGTCGTCGTCCTCGGCCCCGTCGTCCTCTTCGAGCCCGTCGTCCTCTTCGGGCTCGTCGTCGGCCTCGGCTTCGGGCTCCGCGGCCTCGTCGGCGCCCGCGGCCTCGTGGTCGCCTTCGACCTCGTCGTCCTGCTCGACCTGGTCGCCGCCTTCGGCTTGGGGCTCGGCGGACTCGCCGGCGTCGATCTGGGAGACGGCGGCCCCCTCTTCGCCGCCCCCCTCGCCGACCGGCTCGGCCTCGTCGACCGGCTCCGGCTCGTCGTCGACCCACGGGATCCCAGCGGCCGCCTCCTGCTCGGTCGTGGCGCCGAGCGCCACCCAGGCCCCGAGCTCGGGGAGGAACACGTCGAGCAGCTCGGTCTCGATCATGAGCCGCACGCACGCCTCGGCGTGGCCACCCTTGATGATCTTGAGCACCTCCTCGAGCAGGCGGCGCTGTGAGCACTCGGCCACCAGTTGACGGTGCCGCGCGATCGCCTCGAGGGCGTGATCCGCGATCTGGAAGTCCAGCTTCGCCGCGAACCGGACCGCGCGGATCATGCGGACCGGGTCCTCGACGAACGCCACGTCCGGGTCGCGGATCGGGTTGACCAGGCGCCGCTCGAGGTCGGTCAGACCCCCCACGTAGTCGATCAGCTCGCGCTGGTCGGGGTCGTAGAACAAGGCGTTGATCGTGAAGTCCCGCCGCTTGGCGTCCTCCTCCGGCGTGCCGAACACGTTGTTCTGCTCGAACTCGTCGCCGGGCGGCGCGCGCCGACGCCTCCGGCGACCGCGCCGGTCGTCGCCGAAGTCGTCGTCGTCGTCCTCGTCATCGTCGTCGGCGACGTCGGTGAGGGGCTCGTCGGAGTCGGCGACCGTGTCGACGGGGAGAGCGGGGGCGTCGGCCTCGGCGCCCGCGGCCGCCAGCAGAACGTCGACGGCCGCTGCCGCGGGCTCGCCAGCGCGGTCGTCGTCCTCGGCCACGTCCTCGTCGTCCTCGAGGTCGTCGTCGTCGTCGTCCGCGTCCTCGTCCTCGTCCGCGTCCTCGTCGTCCTCGAGGTCCTCGTCATCCGACTCGTCGTCGTCGGCCTCGAGATCGTCGTCGTCCTCGAGGTCGTCGTCGTCCTCGAGGTCGTCGTCGTCCTCGTCCTCCTCGTCGTCTTCCGACTCGTCGTCGTCGTCGTCCTCGTCCGCTTCGGCGCCGTCCTCCGCTTCGCCGTCGAGCTCGACGTCGGCCTCGAGCCCCGGGGCGCCGGGGATCGCCTCGCCCGCCGCCTCCGCCTCGTCGTCGACCTCCCCCGCCTCGTCGGGGTTGGCGCGGAACGTCGAGACCTCGACCACGTTCTCCCCGAAGATCACGTGGACCAGCCGGAAACGCCGCCCGATCACCCGGCTGTTGGAGAACAGCCGCCGGACCTGGCGCGGGCGCGCCGAGGTGATCACGTCGAAGTCTTTGGGCGTGAGCCCGCTGAGCAGGTCGCGCACGCAGCCGCCCACCAAGTAGGCCTCGTGACCGTGGCGCCGCAAGCGGCGGATCACCTTCAGGGCATCGGGATCGATCGCCTTCTCGGGGATCTTGTCGGTCTTGACGACGTGCGGCTCGGCCATAGGGCGGTCGGGGTGAGGCTCCGGGAGTCCAGGAAGGGCGGTAGGCTACCACCCGGCCCTGGCCCCTGGTCCCCTGGCGGCACCATAAACCAGCGAGAGCCGGGGGGACTCCGGGGGGGGAGGCCGTCGCGAATTGACCGCCAAGAGCGCCAAGGAAGAGCT
>CAZMSZ010000047.1:0-24529 GCA_964569055.1 uncultured Planctomycetota bacterium
GCGCCCGTCACCACGGCCAAGCCGCCCCCGACCCCGGCCGCGACCGTGCTGAAGCTCGGCCCCTCTCCTTCGATGAGCTGCAGGTCGCCGAGCGGCACGCTGTCGCGGTCACCGGGCACGACCACCTCGAGGAACTTGGGCGCCTCGGCGAGGTCGACCGTGACCTCGTAGGTCGCGTCCTCGACGATCATGAGGTAGCTCCCGCGCTCGAGCTGGGGCGCGGTGAACTTGCCCTCGGCGTCGCTCACGGCGCGAGCCAGGATCACGCCGCTCAGCTTGTCCTTGAACAGGATCCGCTTGCCGACCAGCGGGGTCTTGCCGTCGAGGTCGAGGAGCTGCCCCGGCACCTCGCCGATCCCCTCCTTGACGCCGAGCGGACCCTCGTGCTCGAGGGCGGCGTCGGCGGCGCCGGCCACGCGCTCCACCTGCTGCGCGCGCAGCGACCAGATCGAAACCGGCAGGGCGATCGCGGCCACGGCCAGGGCCGTGATCCAACGCGGCGTGCTCATGTGGGTGTCTCCTCCCCCAAGTCGTTCCCCGAATGCTAACTCAAGCCCTCCCCCGGCTCCAACCCCTCCCCGGCACCCGCGCGGGAGGCGAGTCAGCGACGCGCCGCCGGGGCGGCTCCGGCCAGCCTCGCGATCCGCCCGGCCAGCTCGGCGTGGCGCAGGCTGGCGGGGGTCAGGCGCCGCGCGGCCCCGAGCTCGCCCAGCGCCTCGAGCGCCGCCCCGCGGGCGGGGGCCGTGGCGCCGAGCCGGGCGGCCGTCAGCGCGTCGACCACGAGCTCCTCGGTGGCGGCGAGGGTGCGCTCGGGGTCGAGCAGCTCGCGCGCCGCCGCCCGCGCGGCCTCGCGCTGGGCCAGCCGGGCTCGCCGCCAGATCAGGCGGGCGCGCTTGGCGTGGAGGTCGGCCCGCCAGGGCCACAGCGCCAGACCGCGCTCGATCGCCCCGAGCTGCACCGCGACGGGCCGAGAGTCGCCCTGCGAGCGGCCCACGAAGGGCTCGGCCGCCCAGTCGCTCATGCCGCGGAGCACCCCGCCGCCCCCGAGCGCGACCAGCGCCAGGAGCAGCGCGGCGCCCCCCAGGCGACGCCGTGCGCGCGTGCGCGGCCGGATCCAGGCGGCCCCGCGCCGGCGCGCCGCGCCCCAGGCCAGGCCGAGCAGCGCGCTGGCCCACAGCGCGTTGGCGGGGATCCTCAGGTTGAAGTCGACGAGCGAGTGCACGGCCAGCGGGAGCAGCGCGCACAGGCACACCACCGCGGTCGCTCCCCCAAGCGCGCGATCGGGCCGCCGCGCCGATCGCCAGGCCCGGACCCAGGTGAGCCCGACTCCGAGCGCCAGCGCGGTGAACAGCGGCAGGCCGAGCTCGGCCAGGAGCTCGAGGTAGTCGTTGTGGGCGTGGCTCAGCACGCGGCCGGGCGCGTGCACGCTCTGGAAGTGCGGGTAGACCGCCTCGAACCCGCCGGCCCCGAAGCCGCTCAGCGGGAAGCTGGCGCCGATCCGCGCGGTGTCGAGCGCGAACGCGAGGCGGTTGGCGGCGGACGGCCCCCACTCCTCGCTGATCTTCAGGAAGCGGGTCATGAGCCGCTCGACCCCGATCGAACCCACCCACAGCGCGGCCGCCGAGGCGGCGAGCCCGATCACCAGCCCCGCCCGCGCTCGTCCGCGCCCTGGGCGCGTGGTGAGCGCGAGCGCGAGCGCGGCGACGCCGAACAGGCAGGCCAGCACGCCCCCGCGCGAGAGCGTGGCCGCGAGGCCCACCGCCATGACCACGGCCGCGAACAGGAACAAGAGGCGCTGCGGGGTGGAGGGGTCGGTCGCCAGCGCGAGCAGGCGCAGGCGCAGCCCGCCGCGCTCGGGGACCGGCCGGCCGCGCGGGATCAGCGCGGCCAGGCCGAGCGCGGCCGGGATCGCCATGCCGAGCAGGCCCGCGAGGTGGGTCGGGCTGACGTAGGTGCCCGAGGCGCGGGTTGGGTTGCTCGGGGTGGGGACGCCCAGGATCGCGCCCTGGCCGTGGTAGACGCGGAACAGCCCGTACAGCGTCTCGAGCGCGCCGAGGGCCACCAGGACGACCAGCAGGGGCCGCGCGCGCCCGAGCCGCCCCAACCGCGCGGCGAGCAGGAACGCGAGCAGGTAGCTGCCGCCCTTGAGGAGCGCGTCGAGGGTGCCCGGCAGGTCGAGGGTGAGCGGGCGCCAGCCGCCGGCCCCGTACTCGGGGAGCGCGGCCAGGAGCAGCCGATCGGCCGTGGGCGAGAACAGCGCCACCAGGGCCGCCGGCAGCGGCAGGAGCTGCGCGAGCACGCCCGCCCCGACCAGCGCGGCCGCGAACACCACCGGCGCCCGCTCGACCTCGACCCCGCCGCGCCGGAAGCCCGCCCCCAGCCCCGAGGCCCACAGCGCGGCCAGGGTCACGGCGAGCGCGCCCCAGGCCCAGGCCTGCACGGCCGCGAAGGCGAGCGGCGCGAACGCGAGCAGCGCGGCCAGCCCCCAGAGCTGAGCGTGCTCCGCCAGCCCGAGCGGCGCGCTCCTCGCGCGCGCCGCCAGCGCGCCCGCGCGGCGCGGGCGCGCCCGCGCGCTCGCGCTGCTCGCCGCGCTCGAGCCGCGCTGCCGGCCCCCGAGGCCGCCGCTCCGGCTCAGGCGCTACCCCGCGTGGCCGTTGCGCGGCCGCTGCCCGTAGCTGTAGCCGTAGCCGTAGCCGTAGCCATAGCCATAGCCCTTGCCGTAGCTGCGCGAGGGGACGTCGACGTTGTTGAGGACCACGCCGACCACGCGCGCGTCGACCCCCGCGAGGTGCTCGATCCCCTGCCGCGCCAGCGCGCCGGGGGTGACGTAGGCCCGGCACACGAACAGGACGTTGCGCGCCTGCGCCGCCACGATCGTGGGGTCGGCCAGGAAGGTCGGCGGGGCGTCGAGGAGCACCCAGTCGTAGCGCTCCTCGCAGGCCGCGAGGAGCTGGCCCATGCGCTCCCCGTTGAGCAGGTCGGCGGGGTTGGGCGGCGAGGGCCCGCGGGGCAGCACGCTGAGGTTCTCGACCTCGGGCGCCGCCACCGCGAGCTCGCCCAGGGCCGAGATCGGCTGCTCGCCGGCGAGGAGGTCGGCTAGCCCGCGCTCGTTGGCGACCCCGAAGATCGGGTGCAGCCGCCCCTTGCGCAGGTCGGCGTCGACCAGGAGCACCCGCTTGCCGAGCTGCGCCAGCGCGATCGCGAGGTTGGCCGAGACGGTGGTCTTGCCGTCCCCGGGCAGCGTGCTCGTGATCACCAGCGCTCGGGTCGCGCCAGGCCCGCTCGAGGGCACCCCGAACGAGACCCCGGTCCGCACCTGCCGGAACGCCTCGGCGAGCGGCGAGCGCGGGTCGCGCAGCGGCAAGGTCTCGAGCGGCAGGCCGTCTTGGAGCTCGTCCTCCACCGGCGGCACGAAGCCCAGCACCGAGAGCCCGAGCAGCCGCTCCACGTCCTCCTTGGTCTTGATCGAGCGGTCGAGGTAGTCGACCAAGAAGCAGAGCCCGATCCCGCCGAACAGCCCCAGCATGCCGGCCAGCGCGAGGTTCCGCACCTTGCGCGGCTCCACCGGCTCGAGCGGCGGCTCGGCCCGGTCGATCACGAACACGTTCTGCTCGTCGCTCCCGGTGGTGGCCGCGAGCTCGATCTCCTGGATCCGCTCGATCACGGCCTGGTAGGTCTTGCTGAGCGTCTCGTGCGCCTGCTGCTGCAGCCGGTACTCGGCGAGGTGCGCGTTGGTCTCGAACAGCACCTCGGTCTGCGCCGCGATCTCGGCCTGGAGCGCCTGTTCGGCCGCGCGCGCCGCCTGCGCCCGCCCCTGCAGCCGGGCCAGCTCGCCCGCGAACGCCAGGTCGCCCGCCTGCGCGAGCCGCTCGCGCGCCGCGGCCAGCCGCCGCTCGAGCGCGACCACCTGCGGGTGATCGGGCTTGAGCCGGTCCGAGAGGCTGGCCCGCTCGGCCTCGAGCTGCGCGAGCTGCATGTAGAGCTGGCCGTGCACCCAGAACCGGTCGTAGCCGCCCGCGCGCTCGCCGACGAAGGTGCCGGCCTCCGTGGCGGCTGCGAGCTCGCTCTCGGCCGTGACCCGCTTGGCCTGGGCGGCCACGAGCTGCTTGCTCAGCTCCTCGAGCCGGACCGACGCCGCGGTCTGGGTCTCGTCCACGGCGACCAGCCGGTGCTCGACCTTGTAGCGCTCGAGGGCGTTGGCCGCCCGCTCGGTCTCGATCCGCAGCTCCTTGGCGCGCTCGCGGAGCTGCCGCAGCCCGGCGTCGGAGATCCCAAGCGCCCGCTGCCGGTTGTCGCGGATGTAGCTGTCGACGACGGCGTTGGCGACCCTCGCCGCCTCGTGCGGGTCCGGCGAGCGAAAGCCGACCTTGACCAAGCGGCTGTCGAGCGAGGGCTTGACGACCAAGTGTTCGTCCAGGAACTCCTTGAGCGACATGCGGCTCGAGAAGCCGAGGCCCTGATAGACCGGCTCGCCGATCCGGCGGGAGGCGAGGATCTCGTGCTGCGTCTTGTAGTAGTCCTTGAGGCCGCCCAGCCCGCCGGTCGGGTCGTAGAGGTCCTCGACCTTGGCGACGTTGACCTGCTGCGGCTCGATCAGGAGCAGCGCCTCGCCCTGGTAGATCGGGGTCTTGGTGAACGTGTACACCGCGCCCAGCCCGAACGCGATCAAGAAGAACGCGACCAGGAACCACCGCCGCGCCAGCACGACCTCCAGGTAGTCGCGGAGGTGGAGCTCCCCCTGGCCGCCCTCCTCGCCGAAGGGGGCCTGGATCGCGCCTGCGGGCGCGAGCTCGGCGGCCGGCGGTCGCGCGGTGAAGCGCGCCCCCGGCTCAGAAGAGCGAGGCCAGGTTGAATCCAACGTTCAAGAACCCGCGGAAGAAGTCGTAAGCCCCGACCGCCACGTAGCGGGCCGTGGTCTGTTGCACCTCGACGATATCGCCGCCCCGGAGCGGCAAGTCGTGCGCGCGCCCCTCCGAGATCGCGACCAGGTCGACGTGGAGCACGGTCTCGCCCCCGTCGGGTCGCCGCCGCCGCACGAACGTCTCGCTGGGCGAGGCGTCGGGGATCTGGAGGCCGCCGGCGAGCGCGATCGCGCCCAGGACGGTCAGGCGGCGGTGGAGCCGGAACTCGCCCGGCTTGGTCACGTAGCCCACGACGTGGATCGCCGGGGCGGGGAGCACCTGCAGCACGTCCCCGTTGCCGAGCACCTGGTTGTTCTCGAGCTCGCCGTAGGCCAGCCCTTCGAGCGAGACCTCGACCGCCTGCGGCGACCCCTCGGGAACGTGGCGGAATAGGAGCGCCTGCGCTCCCGCCTCGCGGCTGAGGCCGCCGGCTAGCGCCAGAGCCTCGGTGAGCGAGACCGCGTTGCGCTCGAGCTCCTTGACCCCCGGCTCCTCCACGGCTCCGAGCACCGCGATCCGCCGCGCCTTGTAGTGGGCGACCGAGAGCGTGACCTGCGGGTCATGCAGGTAGCGCTCGCCCAGCCGCCGCACCAGCTCGCGCCGGAGCGCGTCGGGCGTCCGCCCGGCGGCCTGCACACGCCCCGCCAGGGGCACGGCCACGTACCCCTCCGGGCCGACCGTGAGCTCGAGGTCGCTCCACTGCCCGGCCCGCTCGAGGTCGAGCACCCGCAGCGCGAGGACGTCCTCGGGCCCGATCTCGTAGTGGCGGGAGGGGTCGAGGAGCGCGCCCGCGCCGCCCGCGAGCGCGCCCGACACCTCGAGCGGCGCGTGCACCGGCTGCAAGGCCAGGCTGGCCTCGTTCACGCGCTGGCTGGAGGCGCAGCCGGCGAGGAGCGGCAGCGCGGCGGCGAGGCTCGCGGCGAGCATGGTGACGGTAGGTTGGCGCATGAGGGCCCCGAACAGAATCCCCACGAAGACCGAAGGTCCGGGACTCTACCGGGCCGGCCGGTGACCATCAATGCGGCAGCTTCAGCCGATGGGGCGCGAGGCCGGCCGGAGCGGGAACACTGGCTTGGTGCGCGGGGGCGTCTCCGCCGCCCCCTGCGCGCCATGGCCCTCGTCCCCGCCGCCTTCACGGCCGCGCTCGCCAACCGAGACGTTCCCGTTCGAGGCCGGCTCGCTCGACGCGGGCTCGCCCGCCCCGGCGGTGAAGTCGGCGCCGCTGAACTCGGGGATCGCGTCCTTGAGCACCCGCCGCACGGCCGCCCCGTCGCCGTAGCAAGCCGCGCGGGCCGCCTCGAGGTGGCGCAGCACGTCCTCCCAGGCGTAGGGGCGGAGCTTGCCCACGAAGATCTTGGGGTGCTTGGTCCGGTCGGCGTGCTCGTCGGTGGTGGAGAGCTCCTCGAACAGCTTCTCGCCCGGGCGGACGCCGGTGAACTCGATCTCGACGTCCTCGTCGGGCCGCAGCCCCGAGAGGCGGATCAGGTCGCGGGCGAGGTCGACGATCTTGACCGGCTCGCCCATGTCGAGCACGAAGATCTCGCCGCCCTCCCCCATGGATGCGGCCTGCAGGATCAACTGCGCGGCCTCGGGGATCGTCATGAAGTAGCGGGTCATGTCGGGGTGCGTGACGGTGACGGGCCCCCCCGCGGCGATCTGCTGCTTGAAGATCGGGACCACGCTGCCCGCCGAGCCGAGCACGTTCCCGAACCGGACCGTGACGAATCGGGTGGAGCTCCGCTGCGAGAGAGCCTGCACGTAGATCTCGGCCAGCCGCTTGGTCGCACCCATGACGGAGGTGGGGTTCACGGCCTTGTCCGTCGAGACCATGACGAACGCCTCGGCCCCTTGCTCGTGGGCGAGGTCCGCCACGACCCGGGTCCCGAGCACGTTGTTCTCGAGCGCCTCGGCGGCGTTCCACTCGACCATCGGCACGTGCTTGTGCGCCGCCGCGTGGAACACCACGGTCGGCTGGTGCTCCACGAACAGCGCCCGCATGCGCTCCACATCGCGCGCGTCCACCAGGCACGGCACCAGCGAGGCCCCCCCGCCTTGGGCGCGCAGCTCCCGGTGGATCTCGAACAGGTTGTTCTCGGCCCGCTCCGCCAGGATCAGCGCCCGCGGCGAGAACCGCGCGATCTGCCGGCACAGCTCCGAGCCAATGCTCCCCCCCGCCCCGGTCACCAGGACCACCCGATCGCGCACCACCCCGGCCGCGATCGCCTCCTCGTCGAGCACCACCGGCTCCCGCCCGAGCAGGTCCTCGATCGCCACGTCGCGGATCGAGGACAGGTTCACCTGCCCGCCCACGATCTCGTAGATCCCCGGGATGATCTTGGCGGGCAGGCCGGCCGCCTCGCACAGCGCCTTGATCCGCCGGATCGTGGAGCCGGGCGCGTTGGCGATCGTGATCAAGACCTGCCGCGCGCCGTGCTGCCGGCAGAGCTCGGTCAGCCGCTCGGTCGACCCGACCACCGGCAGCCCGTTGACCAGCAGCCCGTGCTTGCCCGGATCGTCGTCGAGGAACCCGATCGGCTCGATCCCGAGGTTGGGCCAGTGGTGGATCTCCTTGGTAACGAGGTGCCCGGCGGATCCGGCTCCAACGAGCATGGTCGGGACCCGCTTGCCGCCCGAGCGCACGAGCCTCGCCTTGGACTCGCGGCTCTCGTGCTGAAGGCGGCGGAGGACTCTGACGCCGACTATGGTCAGGAATGCCAGGGCGAAGTCGGCCAGGATCACCCCCAGCGGGACGAGCGCGTAGCGAGCCCAGCCGAACCACGTGACGCTGAGGACCGAGACCCAGCGGGCCACGGCCAAGACGACCGCCGCCAACGCGACGCCAAGGAAGATCCGCCTGGCCTCGGGCACGCTGACGTGCCGCCACGAGAAGCGCGGCACGTCGAGCATGCTGAGGATGACGAACTGAAGCCCGACGACCCAAGGCCAGGCGAAGAAGGCCCGCTTGATCATGTCGAACGGGAGGTCCCAGTCGAAGCGGATCATCCACGCGAGCCAGAACGCCAGGGACAGAGCCGCGATGTCGAGCATCAATCGCGTGGCACGAGCCAGGTTCGGCCTGCTGATGACGCCCTCGGTCACGCGGAGATGTCCTTGCTCAGCCGGTCGCGGATTCGGGTGCCGACGGCGGCGAAGTGGCCGGCGAGTGAGCCGAGCGCCGCTGCCGGATCTTGGCAGAGAAGGAGCCTCACGCAAGCTCGCGCGGAGCGAGCGGTGAGCCCGGTCCCGCGCGCGTGGCCGACCGCGACGCGCGCCGCCTCGAACCGGAGGGAGCGCGTCGACGGCAGCTCGCGGACCCACGTCTCGCGTAGGGGCGGGCCGAGGCACCGATCGACCACCTCGAGCGTCAGGGCGACGGCGCATGTCAGGCGAGCGGTCGTGGCTCTCGCCGCCACGATCCTCCAGTCCAGTTCGTGTCGCATTAGGAAGAGCTTGAGGTCGTACAGCCAAGCCAGCCGCTGGAAGGCATGGGCCGCGGCGTGCGCCGATAGGTAAATGAGCTCGTCGCAGGCGTCCAAAGTGGGATATCGGGCATTCAGGCGCAGTCGCCCGAAGAGGTCCCAGCTCTCGAGGCCAGCGCCAAAGTGGCGAGTCGGCCGGAAGTGCAGGTCGACAGGGGCTGCCCCCGCGCGAGCTCGCGACACGTGGTGATGCGCGGCCCAGCCGCTCCGCCGCTCAGGTCGCGGCGCGGGAGGTCCGCAATAACCTTGCGACCGCAGCACCTCATCTGCCGCAGAGAACTCGGCTTGGGGCACGAGGAGGTCGAGGTCCGAGGAGCTCCGAGTCGAGGGCTCCGGGTAGAGCCGTTCTGCGAGCCACGGTCCTTTCAACGGGACGGCCAACACACCAGCATGAGACAAGGCGCTCATCAGAGAGCTCAGCTCGTCGCGGAGTCGACGCGCACGAAGTCGTTCGACAGCAAGGTCGCGCGCGAGCTGCGCTCGGCGGCGGTCCGACAAGTGGCCGCCCGCGAGCGCCAGCTCACCGATGGTCCCGAACACGCCCTCGACCGCAGCGAGTCTGAGCAGCTCGTCCCAGCATTCGACGAGGGCGAGCTCGCGGTGTGCGCCCTCCACGTCCTGCGGGAGCTTCGAGAGCAACCCGAGCAGACGATCGCGGCAGTGGGCGTCGCGATGCCTCATGCAGCCCGGGCCCGAGCACCCGACCCACGACGGCTCGCCTCGCGCGACGTAGGCTCTCGCTGGCGACCAGCAGCCCCTCGTCGGATGCTACGCACGATCGGAGCTCTCCCATGCAGATCCAGCACGGTCTGCCTCGAGATCCGCGAGTTGGACCGTCGCATAGCCGGTCCAAGCCCTCCTTGCGTCGTCGCGCCGCTATGCTAGCACCAACAGAATGAGCGAGGAAATCGAAGTCAAGCGCAGCGACAGGAGGGACGTGGACCTGGCCCCGGGATTCCGGAAAGACCCCAACGACGAGAGGTTCCTCGCGCGCCTCAACGCCGCGCTCGCCCCCCATGAGGAGGCCGAGTATCAGGACCATGTGAGCGGCCCCCCTACGCTTCACGTCCTCGGGGTGCCTCGATCGGGAACGACGCTCCTCACCCAGGCGATCGGCACACATCTGCCCGTCGGCGTCATCAACAACCTGGTCGCCGCGTTCTGGGCTGCGCCTTGTTACGGGATCCGACTCTCGAAGAAGCTCCTCTGTCCCCTGCGCTCCCGCTTCGAGTCCACGTACGGGCGGACCCGGGAGATCGAGGAGCCCCACGAGTTCGGGTACTTCTGGGCCGCCATGCTCGGATATCGCGATCAGGTCGAGCCGACCGCAGCGGAGCGCGCCGACGTCGATTGGGTGCGAATCCGGCGCGTTCTTCTCAACATGGTCCACGCTGAAGGACGCCCATTGGCGTTCAAGTCGTTCATGCTCGGGTGGTACATCGAAGAGATGCTCAACGCGCTCCCGCAGACTTGCTTCGTATGGATCCGTCGTGATCCAGTGCAGAACGCGCTGTCGCTGCTCAGGGCTCGACGGGAATACGTCGCCTCCGAGGACGCCTGGGTCGGCCTCAAGCCCAAGGAGCACGTGTGGCTCCGTGAGCGAACGATCTGCGAGCAGGTTGCCGGCCAGGTCGTGTTCCTCGATGCCGCGCTCCAGCGAGAGGTCACCCGCGCGCGGGGCCGCAACGTGCTCGAGCTCTCGTACGAGGAGTTCTGCTCCCGGCCCGCGCAGGCGCTCGACCGAGTGAGGGAGCTCCTCCAGGCCAATGGCGCGAGCATGGAGGCGTTGGCCGCGACGGGGGTGCCCGACCGATACGAAGCCGCGCGCTTCGAGCGGTCCTCGACGCCTCACTACGAGGAGGTCGAGCGGGCCGTAGCCCTCACTCAAGCCTCGGTCGCGACCTGAGCGCGGTACGCCGGGAAGTAGCCGGTCTGCTCGAGGGCGACGGACGTGCAGCCTCGTACGCGGGCCTGCTGGTCCACGAGGTCTCGGTAGCGATCGGGAGCGACCACGGACCGAGCGAGCCACATGGGGACGGGGTCGCCTCCGAAGCCACGCTTGAAGTAGTAGAGGTTGTCGTTTGGCTTCAGCCCGCCGCCGATGTGTAGGCGGAGGTAACCCTCGTCGCACCCCCAACGAATGAGCCCGTCATAGAGGAGGTTGCCCGCTCCATCGCGCATCGCCGCCACCTCCTGGCCAGTGAGGTGAAGGTGCAGGAGAGGGCGTCGGGTGATGAATAGGCCCGCGGCGCAGACGGCTCCCGCGGGCGTCCTCACCTCGGCGATCCACAGCTCCGCCCCGAGCCCCTCGAGGAGCGCGAGGTAGTGCTCGGTGCGGAACAGGTAGTAGCTCGAAGCGCTGACCCGACGCATGGTCTCGTCGTAGAGACGCCGGAAGTCGCCGCCGGGCTCGAGGTCGTCCACCTTCGCCGGCCGACTCGCCCAGGTGTACCCGAGCCGGCGTGCCTTCCTCGTCTTGGTGCGGGACCGCCCTTCGGCGGTGTTCCAGCAATGCTCGTAGCCTCTCTGCAGTTCGAGCGCGACCGTGTCGTTGTGGTGCCAGCCATGCAGGTCGGGGTCGGCCGCCAGGAGGACAGCGTGACCAGCGACCAGGCTGCTGATGCGTTGGAACTCGGCGACGACGCCTTGGTCGCGCAGCGCGCCGCGAAGCGAGCGCCGGAAGGCGAGCCACTCGGACTGGGGGACCTCGGGTGGAGCCCACGTCCCGGCGTAGCCGTAGGGGGAGACGATGTCGCATTCTCCCGGGGTCGAAGGAATCGGCCGGCGCAGATACGGATAGAGGATCGGACCTGGCTCCCAGATCGCGAGCTCCCACACACCGTCCTCGACCCACTCTGCTGCCCGGCCATACTCCGGGGTAAAGTACACATCCGGCCAATCCAGCTGGAGGCGTGCCGCCTGGGTCGCATCGAGGAAGCGCAGTGAGCCCATACAGACCGTCTCATAACGTATGCGCCGCGACTCAGCTAGCGTGAGCTCCCCTGCCGTGTCTTCGACCGAACCGGCCGAACAAGTCGGCGGCGCTGTCCGCCTCCTTGGCGACCTGAGCAGCGAGGAGCAGGACGAGGCCTGGCGTGTGGTCGAAGAGCTGTCGACGCGGCACGAGAGCGCACGTAGGCTCAAGCGGCTCGTCGATCTACCCGTCGCGATGACGTGCCTCGCGGTCGCGAGTCCCAGCCTGGGGGTCTTGAGCGCGCTGCTGGCGCTCTCGCTGCGCGAGTCGCCGCTCCTCGTCCAGCGCAGAGCAGGACATCTCGGCCGACCCTTCGGGCTCCTGAAGCTCAAGACCATGCGGACCCTGGTCGATGACGAGGGCCGCCTGCTCCCCAACCACCTCAGGACACCCCTCGTCGGGCGCCTCGTTCGGAAGAGCGGGCTCGACGAGCTGCCCCAGCTGCTCAACGTCATTGCGGGCGACATCTCGATCGTCGGGCCCCGGCCTCTGTGGCCCGAGTATGTCCCGTGCTATACGGCGACCGAGCTTCAGCGGCTCTCACAACGGCCGGGGTTGACCGGTTTGGCTCAGATCCACGGTCGTGTCTCCGTCGAGTGGGCGACTCGCTTCGCGCTGGACGTCGATTACTGCCGGCGCCCTGGGCTGCGACGCGACGCCGCGATCCTCCTCGGGACGATTCGCGAGCTCATGCGCCCGACGAACGCGACCTCGGCGGACTCGAAGAGCCTGATCGCCGACCGGCGCGGCGCGCCGTTCACCCCGCCCATCGGCTTCGATCCCGAGTCGGTCCCGAGCGAGTGGATGGCGCCGAGCGTCGCCGTAGATCGAGGCTCGACCGGGCCGCTCGGGCGCGTCCGACGCGCCGTTCGGGTCGCGAGCAGCGTCATTTCGCGCGGGTTGCGAACGGTGTCGTGAAGATCGCAGTCGTCGCGAGCTGGCCTCGTTCGCTGCTGAACTTCCGGGGGCCGCTCCTCTCGGCGATGGCGAAGGGGGGGCACGAGGTCATCGCGTTCGGGCCGGTCGCTCCGACACCGATCCTCGATCGCCTCCGATCACTCGGCTTGAGCGGCTATCGAGCGATTCCGCTCGACCGGGCCGGCATGAACCCGGTCCGCGATCTCGGAACCGTCATGAAGCTCGTTGCCGAGTTTCGCTCGCTACGACCCGACCTGGTGTTCGCATACACCGCGAAGCCCGTGGTCTATGGAAGCCTCGCCGCTCGGGTCGCACGTGTGCCCCGCGTGTTCCCTCTCATCACCGGCCTGGGTTACGCCTTCACCGATCAGGGCGACCTAGGGATGCGGCGCAGGCTGCTGAACCGAGTCCTGACCGAGCTCTACCGCCTGGCCCTTGGCAGCGCCACGGCGGTGTTCTTCCAGAACCGTGACGATCGAGAGCTGTTCCTCGAGCTCGGCCTCGTTCCGCGGCACGGTCGGGCGGTAGTCACGCACGGCAGCGGCGTCGACCTCGAGCACTTCGCACTCGCAGCGCCCCGAGTGGCACCGCTGGTGTTCCTCCAGCTCGGGCGCCTGCTCCATGCGAAGGGGGTGAGGGAGTACGTCGAAGCGGCGGAGTTGGTGGCACGCCGGCACCCAGACCTGCGGTTCCGCTTCGTCGGCGGGGGAGCGTTCGACAGCCCCGACCTGATTCCCGCGAGCACGGTCGCCCGGTGGGCCGCCGGCCCCGTCGAGTTCACCGACTGGGTCGAGGACGTGCGGAGCTGCGTCGCGGAGGCGAGCGTGTACGTCCTCCCGTCCTATCGGGAGGGGACCCCACGGTCCGTGCTGGAGGCGATGGCCATGGGGCGAGCCATCGTGACTACTGACGTGCCCGGATGCCGGGATACGGTCCAGGACGGAGTCAACGGGTTCCTGGTTCCGCCGCGCGACTCGCGCGCTCTAGCCCGCGCGTTCGAGCGCTTCGTCGAGCGCCCAGAGCTGGTGGCTGAAATGGGGCAGCAGAGCCGACGGCTCGCGGAGGAGCGATTCGACGTGCATCGCGTGAACGCGCAGATGCTGGAGGTGATGGGCATCGCGGGCGGGGCGCCCGGGTGACGCGCCGCTGCCTGGCCTCGAGCCTCCGATCGCCCCCCCGTCCGCCTCGAGGCTGGAGCCCGAAGCGTGGCCGCTGACCTCTGGCGCCTGCTCTCCGTGTACAACGTCCTCGGGCCGACGAACGTCCCGATCGAGCCGTTCTTGCGGACCCCCGAGCCGGCCGAACTCTACGTCGTCTCGTTTCACCAGAGCCAGGGAGAAGCGATTCGAGCCCTGGAGACCTCGCACCCTGGCCACCGCGCTCGCGTTCACGGCTTAGACGGCCGAAGACGCCCCCTGCGAGCGTCGTTCGCGCTCGCGGCGCTGCTGCGTCAGGTCCGTCCGGATCTCGTTCACACTCATCACTCCATCAGCGCGGCGGCGGTCTCAGCCCTCCGTCGGCTGACGGCGACTCGCGTCGTCATGACGTTGCACGGCAAGCGCGACTCCTACTCGCGCAGGCAGCGCGCCTTGCTGGCGCTCGGAATGGTCGGCGCCGATGCGCTGGTGTTCAACTCGTCCAGCACGAAGGCGAGCTGGCTACGCAGCACGCTGACTCAAATCCGAGGCAAGCCGCACTACATCAGCTACAACGGCGTCGACCTGGCGGCAGTCAAGGCGGCGGCCCAGACCACCCGCGCGTCGTCGTGCCCTACGCGGCCCACGATCGCGTGCATCGCGAGTTTGGTCCCCGCCAAGGACCATGTCACACTGCTCCGCGGCTTCGCGCGCTTCCGGGCTTCCGGTGGAGAGGCGGATCTCGTGATCGTCGGTGGCGGCCCGCTTCGTGAAGCGCTCGAGCGCGAGGCCGCGCGTCTGGGCGCTTCAGCGCGCATCCGCTTCGTGGGCCAACTCTCACGCCCCGAGGTCTACGACCTGCTGCACCAAGTGGACATCGTCGCCTTCACGAGCAAATGGGAGGGTTTCTGCAACGCGCTCGTGGAGGCAATGGCCGCGCGGCGCGCGGTCGTCGCCAGCCGCATCGATACCTTCGAGGAAGTGCTCGGTCAGGAGTGCGCAGCGTTCTTTCCATGCGGCGACGCCGACGCGCTCGCGCAGCGGCTGTCGGAGCTGTGCGCCGATTCTGAACGGCGGGCCCTGCTCGGGGCGCGCGCTGCAGAGCGGGCGGAGGAGCGCTACAGCTTGAGCGGTTGCGTCGAGCGCTACACACGTATCTACTCAGAGCTGATCGACGGGTGCCCGGGCGATGCGAGCGCGCGAGGAGAGGTCGAACGTGGGTAGCTGCGAGCTCGCCTACGTCGCCGGCTATGGGCGTAGCGGGTCGACCCTCCTCGACCTGCTCCTCGGCAATCACCCTGAGTGCTTCGGCGCCGGGGAGGTGACCTGGTTGTTCGACCACTACGAGCAGGGTCAGCCCTGCTCGTGCGGGGAGCGCTTGCCCGCTTGTCCCTTCTGGCGGGAGGTGTTTGGGCTCCTCGAGTCGAGGCTCGGAACTCTCGAACCAGCTGCTGCCGCTCGGGTCACGCGTCGGGCCGAGGCGGGCGTGCTCCCTGGCTCGAGGTTGGCCGACCGGTACGGCCGGCTCTGGCGGGCGACCTTCGACGCGATCAAGCAGGTGAGCGGGGCGCGCGTCGTCGTGGACTCTTCGAAGTCTACGCGCAAGTGCATGCAACGGCTGTCGCTGCTCGGGTCGCGCGTAGCTCCGGGCAGGCTCGCGGTCATTCACCTGGTTCGCGATCCGAGGGGAGTCCTATGGTCGATTCGCCGCGGCTCGAACAGGGCCCTCGAAGCGGGCCGAGACCCACGCATCCCGGGCGGTGCTTGCAGAGGCTTGTTGGGGTGGAGCGTCGCGAACGCGCTGACCGACGTCATCGCATATGCCCGCGACCTCCCGCTGTGCCGGGTCCGCTACGAGGAGCTGGTCTCCGAGCCTCTGAGCACGCTCGCTCGCCTCGGATCCGTGATCGGCTTGGACGTGGGCAGCCGGATGGAACACTTGCTGGGGGGTGCGCCGCTGAGCCCGGGTCACGGCGTCTCGGGAAACCGCATGCGCCGTGGCGGTGCGACGCGTCTGGTCTTGAAACCCGACGTGGAGTGGCGAACGCTGCTCCCACGCCAAGCTCGCCTGCTCGCGCTCTGCGCCTGGCCGCTGCTGCTCCGCTACGAGTACGCTTGGTGGCCGGCGAACGACCCGACTGCCCTTGGACCCGCAAGCGAGCAACACGAGAACCTCGGCAGAGCTCATGGCCCTCGGATGCGTTGACCTCCCGTCCGAACGCTCCGCGCTCGAGCCGCTCCGTTCCCGGCGGCGGAGGCTTCGCCCGTGTTGACTCTTCTGAAGGTCGCGACTGCGATTTGGCTCGCCTGGTGGGCGCTCCTCTCCCTCCGAGGCCTATCTCGCGGCTCGCGGCGGGCGGTCCTCTTCGTGTACCCCGTGCACTTCGTGTTCTGCGGGGTCCCGCTCCTGCTGGAAGTCGTGTTCGGACCAGCCGCATACGAGCGGTTCCCTGGATTCCGCGAGGCTACCCGCAACGACACGGTGACCATCATCTACTGCTTCTACGTCGCCGCGTGCCCGCTGATCTGGTGGTTCGTGGCCGAGCAGAAGGCGACCGCACGCCAGCAATCCGCCGAGCTCGCGCGCTGGTTCCTTGGTTGGTTGGCGACGCCGTCACGACGCCGGCGGCAGCTGTTGGCCCTGGTGCTCGTCCTGCCCGCGCTCCTGCTCCTGCTCGCACCTGAGCCTGGGCTCTACTTCGAGTACACGCCGCACAGCCGCGACCTGCATAGCGCCGAGTCGGCGAAGCAGTTCCACGCCTGGCTGAGCAAGTTCGTGTTGCTCAGCATGTTGGCCGGGGCGGCGCTCATCTTCGGAGCGCGAAGCTTCCGGCGCGGCCTGATCTACACGATTCCCTTCATGGCACTAGGTGCCTGGATCAACGGGAAGCGGAACGCCGTCGCGCTCGCGCTGCTGCTCGTCACGTACGTGGCGTGGCGTCGACGGGTCTTCGGAAGACATCTCCTCCCGGCCGCGGTAGTACTCGGCACGGCCTTCCTGTCCTATTCGATCTATTACCAGGTAGAGCTCCGATTCCCTGACGAGTTCGCGCGTCGAAAGAGCTTCGACTACTGGCTCGAGGGGTACCGCATCGACTTCGGTCGAGACAGCACGATCCGCCTGAGCATCCTGCACGAGCTAGACCCGCACAGGCCGCCGCTTCTCGAGTACCGGGGGCAGTCCCTCGAGTTCGTGCTGTTGGCGTGGTTGCCGAGGTTCATTTGGAGTGACAAGCCGATCTCGTACGCAACGCAGCTCACGAACTCCGCGATGGGACGCTCGGAGGAGCGGGGCGGAGTGACCACGAGCTGGCTCGGTGAGGCCCTCTCCAACTTCAGCTGGGCCGGGCTGGTGCTTGGTCCGCTGCTGATCGGGTTCGTCTGCCGGCTCGGAGACGCTTGCCGTGACGAGACGATCCTGCTGTTGACGGTGCTCGTCACGCTCTATGTGCAGACGGTTCACTTCCCGCCCTGGGCCCTGATCGGCTTCCTTTGGTTTGGCCTCATACTCTGGCGGTGGCGATCGGCCCTGGTCCGCTCGTATCAGGCTCCGGGCCGGCGGCGACGACCGATCATGGCGCGGCCACCTAGCGGAGCTGCGTGGGCCCTCGATCGGGCGCCCCCGAGGACGAGCGGGCTGGGCGCGGAGATTCGGCCTGTTCCTCGTCCTCTCGAAGATCGGAGTGAAGCGTGAGGTCGCGTTCCTTGCCCCGGCTCAAGGCTGCCATCAAGCGACTGCCCCTGATTGGAGGGCTCGCGGTCAGGATCGTGAGGTCGGTTCGGCCGCGCAAGGAGTTCATGAGCTCGCGGGACTTCTGGGAGCGCCGGTACTCCAGCGGAGGCAACTCCGGGGCCGGCTCGGAGGGTGAGCTGGCCGCCTTCAAGGCGTCGACGATCAACGACGTGCTGCGGCGCTACTCGATCGACTCCGTAGTAGAGCTCGGCTGCGGCGATGGACGGCAGATCGCGCTGGTCGACTGCCCCCGCTATCTCGGTCTCGACATTTCACCCTCAGCGGTGAGGCGCTGTTGCGAGGCATTCGCCGGCGACGACACCAAGGCGTTCGAGGTCTACGACCCGACCACCTTCGACGGGGCGCGGCTTGGCGCGACTCTGGCGCTCTCCATAGACGTCATTTTCCACCTCGTCGAGGACGACGTGTTCGACCGATACATGGGCGACCTGTTCGCGCTTGGGCGCGAGTTCGTCCTGATCTACTCGAGCGATCGCGAGGAACGACCGGACCCGGCCGCCCCGCAAGTCCGGCAGCGTTGTTTCTCGAATTGGATCGCGGCGCGCGCACCCGACTGGTCGCTCATCGAGCGGATCGAGAACGAACATCCGTATCAGCAGGACGCCCAGAGCGGCTCGAGATCCGACTTCTACTTGTATCGGCGTCGGAGAGCGGACTAGAGGCGCACCCGGTTCACGACGCCGCCCATCACCTCACCCTCGAGCGGTGCCGGGGTCGGGCGGGACCTCGGGTGGCTTGGGCTGCGCTCGGGTTCGTATTAGTCGGTGGACCGCGAGCAGGCTCACCGCGGCATGTGCCACGTAGCTCAAGGCGAGGGCGACGGCGGCGCCGAAGGCTTGATGCGCGGGGACGAGGGCAAGGCAGCAGCCGATCAGGACGACGGCCATCGAGACCTGCGCGAGCAACAGCGCACGCATGGCATCGAAAGCGAGCAGGACCGGCCTGAGGCTGGACAGCGCGAACTGGACCGAGAAGCCGAGAATGATCAGCACCAGCGGCCCGGTCGCCGCTGCCAGGAACTCCTCGCCGCCAATAAGCCTGACGATCTCCCGACGAAACACGATGATGCCGACGTTCGACATGCAGAGGAGCAGGACCGCATACAGGATCGTTCTGCTGAGAAAGCGCCGCAACGTCTGCAACTCCCCTGCGGCAGCCAGGCGAAACAACTCGGGCTCCACGACGCGAAGCAACGGGCTCAACGCGAAAGACGCGAAGGACGCCAGCCGACGCGCGAGGCCGAACGCGCCCACGGCTTCCACGCTCGCCAGCCCGGTCAAGGTGAGCTGAGCGCCGTGTGCCGTGACGGCCTGCACCGTGCCCGTCACCCAGTTCATGCTGGAGAAGCTCCACACGTTGTGCAACTCCCCGCGTAGGACGGCGAAGGAGCGGATGGAGGCTGAGATCTTGTCGCGAAAGCGAACGACCGCGAGGCCCGAGAGCCAGGCCAGGATCGGCCCGAGCCCGTCCGCGACGGCCGCCGCGACCAGCCCGTGGCGCAGCCCGATGATCAGGACGAGCAGCAGCCCGAGGCGATATGCGGCCGCGATGCTCGTCTGGCCCGCGCATGTCCAATACTGGTCTTTCAGTCGAAAGAGCGCCACGTTGACCGAGACGAGGCTCAGGCCAGCCTGGCGCAGGAGGCCGCAGAACAGCAGGAGCGCCGCGGTCGTCGGTGTCGTCTGTAGAGTCGGATGTAGGACCGGTCCCAGGGCGAGGGCGATGACGCTGCCGGCGAGCGCCAACGTGAGCTCCAGCCAGGTGGCGAGGCCGAATGACGCGTGAGCGGCCTCGGTTCGCCCCTGCTCCATGAACTCTGTCCAATAGCGGAGCAAGAGCTCGGCGCTACGCGCCATGAGGAGGCTGCCGATCAAGCCGCCGATGGCGCGGCTCGCCACTAGGATCCCGAACCCCTTCAGGCCGAGCGTGTAGGTCAGGATGATCGTGGAAACGAGGTCGAGCGCCTGCCCGCTCGCTGAACCGAGGAATACGATCCCGCCTGCTCGGCGAATGCGTGCGAGTAACACCTCGAGCATCTTGGTCCCTCTGTGGGCCGAGCAGTGCTCCGCAGCATGAGCACTGAGGCACGATCGCGCAGGGGCACACCACTATCAAGGTCCGTGCACGGGTACCCAGCTCGAGAGTGTCCACGCGCCACCGCCTCGAGCAGTGCGGCTCGGACTTCCCTTGACCGACCGCATACCCGCGCTGGCTTGGTGGTCGCCGGATCGGGTACGTTCCTCCGGTTCCTGGGGCGCGGTCCTCGTTGCTCACCCCGCGGGGCGGAGGGCTCGACTCGTAGGGAGACGACATGACCCGGATCTACCTCTCCCCCCCTGACGTCGGCCCGCGGGAGCGGGAGCTGCTCCTCGACGCGTTCGACTCGGGGTGGATCGCGCCGCTCGGGCCGCATGTGGACGCGTTCGAGCGGGAGCTGGCGGCGCGGGCGGGGGTGGCGCACGCGGCGGCGCTGTCGAGCGGGACCGGGGCGCTGCACCTCGCCATGGTGCTGCTCGGGGTCGGGCCGGGGGACGAGGTGGTGACCTCGACCCTGACGTTCGCGGCGACCGCCAACGCGATCCGCTACGTGGGGGCGACGCCGGTGTTCGTCGACAGCGACGAGCGCTCCTGGAACATGGACCCCGCCCTGCTGCGCGAGGAGCTGGCCGCGGCCGCGGCGCGGGGGAAGCTGCCCAAGGCCGTGGTCGTGGTCGACCTGTACGGGCAGTGCGCCGACTACGACCCGATCCAGGCGGCCTGCGCCGAGTACGGGGTGCCGATCGTCGAGGACGCGGCGGAGGCGCTCGGGGCCTCCTACCGCGGGCGGCCCGCCGGGTCGCTGGGGGCGCTCGGCGTGCTCTCGTTCAACGGGAACAAGATCATCACCACCAGCGGCGGCGGGGCGCTGCTCTCCGACGACAGCGAGCGGATCGCGCGGGCGCGGTTCCTCGCCACGCAGGCCCGCGACCCCGCGCCGCACTACGAGCACTCCACGGTCGGCTTCAACTACCGCATGAGCAACCTGCTCGCCGCGCTCGGCCGGGGGCAGCTCGAAGGGCTCGACGCCAAGATCGAGGTGCGCCGCGCGACGCGGGCCTTCTACCGCGAGGCGCTCGGCGGGCTCGAGGGGATCGCCTTCATGCCCGAGGCCGACTACGGGCGGAGCAACTGCTGGCTGACCTGCGTCACCGTCGACCCCGCGGCGTTCGGCGCCTCGCGCGAGGAGATCCGCCGGCACCTCGAGTCGCTCGACGTCGAGGCTCGGCCCGTGTGGAAGCCCATGCACCTCCAGCCCGTGTTCGCCGACTGCCGCGTGCGCGGGGGCGCCGTCGCCGCCGGCCTGTTCGAGCGCGGGCTGTGCCTCCCGAGCGGCTCGAACCTCTCCGCCGCCGACCGCGAGCGGGTGGTCGCGGGCGTGCTCGAAGCCCGTCGAAAGAAGCGCTGAGTGACGAAGATCGCGCTGGTCGTGGGGGCCCGCCCCAACTACTTCAAGGCGAAGCCGATCCTGGCCGAGCTCGACGCGCGGGCGGGGGTCGAGGGCGTGCTCGTCCATACGGGGCAGCACTACGACCCGGCCCTGTACGAGGAGCTGTTCGCGCAGATCGACATGCGCCCGCCCGACGTCTACCTCGGGGCGGAGGAGCGCGACCGCCGGCTGAACGTGCCCGACATGCTGCAGAGCTTCTTCCGCTGGTGCGGGGAGGCGCGGCCCCACGCGGTGGTCGTGGTGGGCGACGTGGACTCGACCGCCTCGAGCGCGCTCGCGGCCTACTACCAGGGGTTGCCGGTGGTCCACGTCGAGGCCGGGCTGCGGAGCGGCGATCGGGCCATGCCCGAGGAGATCAACCGGCTCGTGACCGACGCCGTGTCGGGGCTGCTGCTCGTGTCGGACCCCGTGGGGGTCGAGAACCTGCGGCGCGAGGGGCGCAGCGACGAGGAGATCGCGCTCGTCGGCAACGTCATGATCGACACCCTGCTCGATCGGCTGCCGGCCGCGCGGCGTCAGCCCCTCCCGGCCGCGGCGGCGGCGGTGGTGGAGGGCGGCGAGCCGTTCGCGCTCCTCACCCTGCACCGCCCCTCCAACGTCGACACCGAGCGCATGCTGCGGCTGTGGGCGGGCGGCCTCGCGCGGGTGGGCGCGCGGCTGCCGATCGTGTGGCCGGTCCACCCGCGCACGGCCAAGTCGATCGACCGCCACCGGCTCGAGCCGCTGTTCGCGGCGATCCCGGGCCTGGTGCGGACCGAGCCGCTCGGCTACCTCGAGACGATCGCCCTCGAGGAGCGGGCCACGGTGATCCTGACCGACTCGGCCGGGATCACCGAGGAGGCGAGCGTCCTCGACCGCCCCTGCCTCACCCTGCGCACCACCACCGAGCGGCCGATCACGCTCAGCGCCGGCAGCTCGGTCCTGATCGGCGAGGACCCAGGTCGCCTGGTGGAAGAGGTCGAACGCGTCCTCGACGGCCGCTGGGACAAGCACGGCAAGATCCCGCTGTGGGACGGCAAGGCGGGCCAGCGCGTGGTGGAGGCGACGCTGGCCTTCCTGGAGAGCCGGTGAAGCCGACCTCTTAGGCGCCGCCGCTTGGCACCGGGATCGATCGCCTCGTTGCCCCGAGAGCGGCGGAGCGTCTCACCCGCGGGCTCGCTCTGCGACTCACGCGCCCGCCCGAGCGCTCCGCGGCTGGTCGGGCCTACGTGTGCCCCGCCGATCGTTCGTTCCTCGTGTTCCTTGACTTGCGGAGCACGCTGCTGGAGTGGAGAACGGAGGTACCGCCAAGCGGCGGACTCAGGGCGGGAGACCGCTTTCAGGAGCTGCTGTGGAGCCGCTGAGCCTCGACGAGCTCATGAATCGCATCAGGGACCAGGTCAACGAGCCTGTCCGACCGGGCTGCTACTACAGCAGGGTCGCGGACTCAGTGTTCTGCCACTTGGAGGACGTCCCTTACCGCGCTGAGCCGGTCGATGAGGTGCTGACCGTCTATCTGGCTGAGGACGACGGGCGTCTGGTCGGAGCCCAGATCAAGGGAGCGAGCAAGCTGCCGACCCATGACGTGCTTCGACTCGACCTGGGACGTCGAGAGGACGTCCAGCTCGTCGAGCTCGTGCTCCTCACGTTCCAGACGACACCTTCCGAGGCCGAGGCCGCTCGGAGGAAGGCGACCTACTTCGACGTCGCCAGGAGCCTTCAAGGGCTCTCGATCCCAGCGACCGAGCTGCAACGAGCCTGAGCGGACCGAACCCATGGAGTTCCTGAGCGAGGACGACCTCGACCTCCGCGAGCTGGACGATCGTGAGCTCGCCCGCGCCTGGGCGCTGTGGTTCAAGCTCGCTCAGCACACCAACGACGACGACCCCCTCTACGAACACGGGGTGTTCGCGGGCGTGGACCGCGCGACGCTCGAGGCCCTGATCCGGGACGACTCGCCGGGCTCGGGGCCCGAGCGCTGAGGGCCGCTACGCCGCCGCCGCGGCCCGCTCCTGGTCCTCGGCCTCGAGCCAGCGGGTCAGCTCGTCGGCGCCGCCGATCAGGGCGCCGTCAATGAACACCTGGGGGGTGGTGGTGTTCCCCGAGACGGCGCGCAGGTTGCGCGGGGTGGCGCGGACCTCCTCCCACTCCAGCCCGCGCTCCTCGAGCAGGCGGCGCGCCCGCGCGCAGTGGCCGCAGCCGGGCTTGGTGAACAGCACGACGTCGCGCGGGTGGTTCGCGCCCTCGGGGCTGAGATAGCGGAGCATGGTGTCCGCGTCGGAGACGTCGTAGGGTCGCCCGGGTCCTCGCGCTCCACGAACAGCTTCTCGATCACCCCGTCGCGCACGAGCATGGAGTAGCGCCAGGAGCGCGGCCCGAGCCCGATGTCGGAGCGGTCCACGAGCAGGCCCATGGCCGCGGTGAACTCGCCGTTGCCGTCGGCCAGGAGCCGCACGCGGCGCGCGCCCACCTCGCGCTGCCAGGCGGCCATGACGTAGGCGTCGTTGACCGAGACGCACACCACCTCGTCGACCCCGCGCCGCCGCAGCGCGTCGGCCAGCTCCTCGTAGCGCGGGACGTGCGAGCTCGAGCAGGTGGGCGTGAACGCCCCGGGCAGCGAGAACACGACCACGGTCCGCCCCGCGAACACGTCCTTGCTGGCGATCCGGGCGAGCTTGTTGTCGCGCAGCACCTCGAACGTGGCCGCGGGGACGCGGTCTCCTTCGCGCCGACGCGGCTGGGGCGTCGCTTGCTGCTGGGCCATGGCACCTCCCCTCGCGTGAGAGGGCGCAACGCGCGTGCCCGCGGGTGCGCGGCGGTCAGCCCAGCTCGGGCCCGCCCGAGGCCGTCGCCTGCGCCCCGCCGGTCGGCGGCGGACGCCGCGGCGGGTCGCCCGGCCGGAGGGGCGCGCCGACGCCGCCGAGCCCGCCCTCTTCGTCGTCCCTGCCCTCATCCGCGATCCGCTCGTACTCGGCGAGGGCGAGCTCCTCGCGGCCTGCGGCCTCGTAGATCCGACCCAGCAGGTAAGTGGTCTCGCGCCGCAGCTCCGGGTCGGCCGCCCCGAGCGCCTGGCGCGGCGCCTCGAGCTCGCGCAGCGCCATCTTGTAGATCCGCTTGCGAATGAAGCACTGCCCGAGGAGATACCCGGCGCGTCCCGCGACCCGCGACGCGCCAGCCTTGGCCCGCTGGAGGAGCGGGATCGCCGCGTCGATCCGCCCGGCCTCGACGTGAAGCTCTCCCTCGCGCAGGAGCGCCTCGGGCTCGTCGGGCTCGCCGGCGCTCGCGTCCGTCTCGGGCGGGCTCACGCCTGGGCTCGCGCCAAGACACGCAACAGCTCGCGTTCGGTCCCAGACGCCAAGACCTCGCAAGCGATCGCGACCAGGCGCTCGCCCTTCAGCGCACAGAGGGCCGCGAGGTGGGGCTCCGCGGCGGCGGTCCCGAGCCGTGCCCGCAGCGCCACCGCGAGGAGGTGCGAGGCCATCTGGCGTCGGCCTTCGCGTCGACCTTCGCGTCGACCCTCGCGTCGACCTTCGCGCACGAGCCGTTCGTAGAACGTGGAGCGCTGGGAGTCCTCGTAGGTGCTCACCGCGACGGTCACTCGGCCGTGCTCTCGGCGCCTTCGACGACCCGTCGACTTGGCCACGCTCGCCCCTGCGGCGTCTCAGCCCTGTTCGGGGTCGAGCTCGGCGAGGACCTGCAGGAGCTTGCGCTTGGTCCCACACGCGGCGACGCGCTCGCTGAGGGCGAACAGGCGCTCGTCGCTCGCGCCCGGGAGCGCCTCGAGGTAGGGCTCCGCCGCCGTGCCCAGACGCGATCGCAACGTCACCTCGAGCAGGTGCAAAGTCGCCTCGCGCCTGCCCTCGCGGCGACCCTCCCGCCGACCCTCGCGCCGGCCTTCGCG
>CAZMSZ010000047.1:24629-29775 GCA_964569055.1 uncultured Planctomycetota bacterium
CCTCGCGCCTGCCCTCGCGGCGACCCTCCCGCCGACCCTCGCGCCGGCCTTCGCGCACGATCTGGTCGTAGAACGTGGAGCGCATGCGGACCTCTTGGGGGACTCTGTCAAACCACTTCACGTGCGGGAAGACGTCCCCACTGGAGGGACGAGGTGGCGTGCGCCCAGCCGTGGCGCTAAGGTCCGCATGATGAAGCACTCCCTATCCAGGATACTCCTGGTCGTCGCGTTCCTTTCCGCCCCCGTGTGCTTCGCCGATGCCGAGGCGGAGGCGGAGGCGGCGCTCGAAGCCGCGCTCGCGCGCGCGCACGTCGCATTCACCGAGGGACGCTGGTCAGACTGCCTAGCGCTCTACGACCAAGCGCTGGGTGCGTCGCCCGAACGAGCAGACCGGCTCTCGCCAGTCGCCCACGCGGAGATCCACATTTGCCGCGCACAGGGGCGCTGGGCGCGCGCGCAGCGCGGGGACGCGGACGGCGGCTTGCTGGTGGCCGCCGTGAAGCAGGCACGAGCCGCTGCTGATCGCCTCCCTGGGACGGACCCCGCGACGGCCGGGGAGCTTCGCGGCGTGATCGAGCGCCTCGCGGGCGAGATCGCCGCGGCGAGCGCTGCGGTCCTCGAGCGTGACGTCGCGGAGGCGCGCGCCGCCCTCGTCGAGGGGCGCTGGCGAGAGTGCCGCGAGGGGCTTCGTCGCGGCGACGAGTTGCTCGCACGGATTCGATTGGCGCGGACCGGCCTGGAGGCGAGGCTTGGAGACGAGCTGCGAGTCCTGCAGCTCGTGTCGAAGGCCGAGGAGAGACTGTCGCGCGCGCTAGCAGCGCAGGAGCGCGGCTACCTCGCCGCGGCCGTCCCCTCGCTGCTGCAGGCGCAAGACTGCCTGGGCGCCCTGCCCCTCAGCCCCGAGCTCGCCGAAACGGTGCGCTCGCTTCAAGATCGCGTCGCCGCAGCCACGGCCGCGGTGCGCCAGGGGTGCGCTGCCGAGCTCGAGGAACACCTCGCGGGCTCACGAGCTGCGTATGAGGAAGGCCGCTGGGACGACTGCGAACGCGACCTCACCGCGGCTTGGGTGGCGCTCGAGCGCCGGATGCGGCTGGACCGTCGCGCCGAGTCGGAGCCGAGCGCAGAGCGCCGTGAGATCTTGGCTCGGAATCTCATGCTCGTGCTCGAGGGCTTTCTGGAGCACGCCGCACAGGATCCCCAGTGGTTCACGCGTGAGGAGCAGGAGGTCGCCGCCAACTGGCTGGCCCGGCTCGCCGCGGTCGATGCCCCGGCCGCCTCGGCCCTGCGCATGCGCATCGACCAAGCCACGCGCAAGTTTCAGGAGGCCCGGAACGCTGAGCTGATCGAAGCCGCCATGGCGGCGTGGGAGGGGCACAAGAGACAGCCTGGAGGCGCGCAGCGGCTCGAGCAGCGCGTCGAGGTAGACCCTCTGGGTGCCGCCATGGAGGCTGTCACTTGGCTCGACCACCCGCAGACCCGGCAGGCGCTCGAGGTCGGCGCGGCGAGGCCGGACTTCCAGGACACGGTGAGGGAGGTGCGCCAGCTTCGCGATCGTGCAGCGGAGCGCTGGTTCGCGGCGCTCGAGGAGCGCTTCGAGAGGTGGACGAAGTCACCGGGCAACTACTGGAGCAGCGACGGGGCGGCGATCAAGCGCTCGCTGGCGCGGTTGGCGGGCGTCCGCGGCCAGGCCGAGGTGGTCGCTCGGCTGCGACACCTCGAGGCGCTCGCGCGAGAAGCCCAGCGCGCGGCTCGCCTCGAGGAGGTGGCGAGCCGGCGCCGCCCTGTGAAGGTCAGTTGGGCTCTGTTCCTCGTGGCGCTCGTCACGGGCGTGGTCCTTGCCGCCGTCGAGCGTGAACCAGAGGGCCCGTACCAGGCGCCCACGATCACGTTGCGCTCGGCGGCCCTGCGCGTCTTCGTGGCCCTCTGTCTGGCGCTTGCTGTGATGGTCGTCCTCGGCTTCCTCTACGGCGTGCTCTTCCTCGCGTCGGCCAAGCGGGAGACGCTCGCCGACCATGCCCCGGCGCTGTTGGCCCTCTCCGCCGTCGCGTGCCTGACGGGAGCGCTGGTGCTCTATCGAGCCCGCTGGGTTCCGGCCGGCCCGCCGCGGGCGGGTGTGGCGACGAGCTTGCTCTGGCTCTGCGCAGGCGCCGTTCTGACGATCGGGGGGCAGGCCGTGATCTCCATGCTCCAGGAGATGGGCGGATCTCCAGTGCGCGAACAGGAGCTGCTGGTCGCCGCGTTTCGAGGCCCTACGCTCGCGCTGTGCCTGGTGGTGGTCTTCGTGGTCCCGGGCGCCGAGGAGTTGCTCTTCAGGCGGGCCATTTACGGGAACCTCCGCGCGGCGCTGGGGCCTGGCGCAGCGATGGCGTGCTCGGCCGTGCTGTTCTCCGCATTCCACCTCAACCCGTCCGGCTTCTTGGTGTACGGCGCGATCGGTGCCGGGCTCGCGCTGGTGTATGAACGGACGGGGAGGCTCTCGGTCCCGATCGCGATCCACGCCCTCAACAACCTGCTCAGCGCGACCGGGCAGGTCTGGGCCGAGTGAGCACCCCTCCCCCCACCGACCACGAGGATCGCCTGGCGCGGGCTCGGCTCTCGCTCGAGGGCCTCGCGCTCGGGGACGCGTTCGGCGAGACGTTCTTCGTCAACCCTGCGACCGTCGAGTCGCTGATCGCGGAGCGCGCGCTGGCGCGCGGTCCGTGGCGCTGGACCGACGACACCGCGATGGGGCTCTCGATCGTCGAGGTGCTCGAGCGCCGTGGCGCGATCGACCAGGGCGAGCTGGCGCTCGCGTTCGGGCGGCGCTACCGGGCGGACCCGAGCCGCGGCTACGGCCCCGCCGCTCACCGGATCCTCGGCGCGATCGGCGCAGGCGAGGACTGGCGGGACGCAGCCCGCGCCGCGTTCTCGGGCATGGGGTCGCTCGGGAACGGGGGCGCCATGCGAGCTGGACCGGTCGGGGCCTACTTCGCCGACGACCTCGCGCGGGCCGCGCGCGAGGCAGCGCTCTCGGCCGAGGTGACGCACGCGCACCCCGAGGGGATCGCGGGAGCGGTGGGAGTAGCGGTGGCTGCGGCGCTGACGTGGCAGCGCCGCGCGGCCTGGCCCGCGGAGCCCGGCGAGCTGTTGGAGGAGATCGCCGCACACGTCCCGCTCGGCGACACGCGGGACGGCCTCCTGCGCGCGGCGAGCGTCCCGGCCTCGTCCTCGGTGGCCTCGGCGGCCGCGCTCCTGGGAAACGGCTCGCGGGTGACCGCCCCCGACACCGTTCCCTTCGCGGTGTGGGCCGCCGCCCGCTTCGGCGGTGCCTCGTGGGAGGAGGCGCTCTGGCACACGGTCAGCGCGCTCGGCGATCGCGACACCACCTGCGCGATCGTCGGGAGCATTCTGGCGCTCGCTCATGGATCTGCCGGGTTCCCAGCGACGTGGCTCGCGGCGCGAGAGCCGCTCCCGGACGAAACGCGCTGGGTGCTTCACCGCCTGGACGACAACGGGAACCGCTTCGAGGTCGCGACGTTCCCCACGCGCGAGGCCGCGGAGGCGGCGCTGCGGGAGTACGAGGCGCGAGGGCACAAGCAGACGTACTGGGTGGCGCCTCGGCAGCCCTTCGACTCCTGAGCTGGAGCGGCGGCCCGAGTCACGAGCGAGCCGATATCTCGCTCGAGGGACCGGTCTCGTGGCGCCTCAGGGCAATTCGCGATCGAGCTCGGCGAGAATCTCCAGCAGCTCACGCTTCGACCTGCAGGCGGCGACGCGCTCGCTGAACTCGAGCGTCGTGCGCTCAGTCCTTGGGGTCGAGCGCGTAGACCTGCGTCGCGCTCCCGCTGACTCCGCCGAGCGTCAGCGTCTCGCGGCGGTCCTCGTAGCCGGCCGCTTGGATCTCCAAGACGTAGGCGCGGCTCTCGGCGCTCGGCAGGCTGACCTCGAACGTCCCCTGCTCGTCCGTCTCGATCGCGGCGAACGGGTGGGGCTCACCGGCGCGGCTCCCCGAGCGATCGCCGGCCTCCCACGTCACGGTCACGGCGGCGCCGCGGACGGGCGCCGAGGTCTGCGAGTCCTTCACTCGACCCGTGAGGTCGAACGTGGTCTGACAGCCGACCAGCGCGGCCACGAGCGCGAGCTTCGGCGCGCTTCGCCAGGCGACCCTCGCCATGGACCCACCTCCCTCGGCTCAGGACGCGCGGGACGTACGCAGCGAGGCCCGGCAGGTCGCCGGGCCTCATCTCACTGAGCTGGTTGCCGAGGACAGGATTTGAACCTGCAAGCCCTTGCGGGCACTAGGCCCTCAACCTAGCGCGTCTGCCAATTCCGCCACCTCGGCCGGTAGCAGCGAGCGAGTATAGGCGGGGCCGGTGGCGAGTCAAGCCGGCGTGCTAGGATCCGCGGCCCTCGGAGGTAACGAGCGTGACCACGGTTGCCGACCGCCTCTCGCAGCGCGTGCGGGAGCTGAAGCCCAGCGAGACCCTGGCCCTGGCGGCCCGCGCCAAGGCGCTCAAGGCCGAGGGCAAGGACGTGATCGACTTCTCGGCCGGCGAGCCGGACTTCACCAGCCCCGAGCCGGTGCTGGCCGCCGCGCGGGCCGCGATCGACGCGGGGGACACCCACTACCCGCCGGTCCCCGGCACGCCGGCGCTGCGCAAGGCGGTGGTCGAGCGCATGCGGCGCGACTACGGGGTGGACGCCTCGCCCGAGCAGGTGCTGGTCTCGACCGGCGCCAAGCAGGTCCTCTACAACCTGATCCACGCGGTCGTCGACCCGGGCGACGAGGTGGTGTTCGCAAGCCCCTACTGGGTCAGCTACCCGGCCATGGTCCAGCTCGCCGGCGGGCGGCCGGTGCCGATCCCGACCCGCGCCGAGGACGGGTTCCGGCTCGACCCCGAGGCGGTCGACGCCGCGATCGGGCCGCGCTGCAAGGCGCTGATCCTCAACAGCCCCTCCAACCCGACCGGCGCGCTCACGCCGCCCGCCGAGGTGGAGGCCGTGGTGGCGCGCGCGCTCGACCGCGGGGTGCTGGTGATCTCCGACGAGATCTACGGGAGCCTGACCTACGGCGGGGCCGAGCACCGCTGCGCGCTGGCGGTCGATCACCCGGGCGTGCGCGACGGGGTGGTGGTGGTGGACGGCGTCTCGAAGAGCTACGCCATGA
>CAZMSZ010000048.1:0-23601 GCA_964569055.1 uncultured Planctomycetota bacterium
CCCCCCTCAGGTCACTCCGCTCACGTCGAAGCCTGCGAGCCGCGTGACCGCCGCCCGTCTCCTCGTCCGACCGCTGGCGCCTTCACACGAGCGGCGGGCGCGCGGCTCGCGGGCAGCGGGCAGTAGTCCGGAACCAACCAACCCTCGCCGGCCGTCCACCTACCGACTCGATCCGACTCCGAATCCGAATCCGACTCCGATTCCGAATCCGATTCCGAATCCGATTCCGATAGTCCGACTCCGAATCCGAATCCGAATCCGAATCCAAATCCGATTCCGAATCCGAATCCAAATCCGATTCCGACTCCGACTCCGACTCCGACTCCGATTCCGACTCCGAATCCGACTCCGAATCCGAATCCGAATCCGAATCCGAATCCGAATCCGATTCCGACTCCGACGCCGACCCCGCCACGGCCCCTCATCCCCGCGGATCCCCGGCGCTCGCTATAGTCCGCGCGCATGAGCCCGATCGCCCACACGCTCGTCCCGTTGCCGCACCTCCACACCGCCTCGATCGCCGTCGCGGTTCGCGGAGGACCGCGATTCGAGGCGGCGGGGGACGGGGGGCTGACGCACCTGCTCGAGCACGTGCTGTTCCGCGGCGCCGGGGCCTACCCCGACGTGCGCGCGCTGCTCGGGGCGTTCGAGGAGCTCGGGGAGGAGCCCGAGGCGTACACCGAGGAGGACGCGCTGGTGCTCGCGGCCTCGGTGGACCCCGGGCGGGTGGGGGACGCGAGCCGGCTGCTCGCGACGGTGCTGCTCGAGCCGCACCTGTGCGACCTCGAGGCCGAGCGGGCGGTGGTGCTCGAGGAGCGGCTGGAGCGGGTCGACGAGGACGGCCGCGACTGCGACCCCGACGACCTGCTGATGGCGCTCGCCTTCGGCGCGCACCCGCTGGGGCGGCCGGTGCTGGGGCTGGAGCGCGAGGTCCGCGCGCACCGCCGCGAGGACCTGGCGCGCTGGCGCGAGCGGCTCGTGCGGCGTCCCAACCTGGCGGTCGCGCTGGCGGGGCCGATCGAGGTGCGCGAGGTCGAGGGGCTGCTGGCGCCGTTCGAGGCCATTCCAGCAGGACCCGCGCTGGAGCTCGGCGCTCCGCCGCCGCCGCAGGACGGCCCGCGCGTGTCGCTGCACCGCCTGACCGGGAGCCAGGTCGACGTGCGGATCGCCTTCCGCGGGCCCGGCGAGGCCGCGCCCGAGCACGCCGCGCTGCGCCTGCTCGCCGACGTGCTCGACGGCGGCGCGACCGCGCGCGTCCCGCAGCTCGTCGACGCCGGGCTCGCCTATCAGGCGCACGCCGAGGTGGCCGCCTTCCCCGACGTGTCGCTGCTCCAGCTCGGGGTGACCGTGGCGCCGGCCAAGACGGCGGGGGCGCTCGAGGCGCTGTTCGACCTGGCCCGTGGCGTGGCCGAGGCGCCCCTGGCCGACGAGCTCGCCCGCGCGCGGGCGCGCCGCGCCCGGCGCGCCCGGGCCGAGCGCGACGACGCGCGGGGGCTCGCCGACGACGCCGCGCGGCGGCTGGCCTGGGGGCTGCCCTCGCGCGAGGCGGCGCGGGCGGCCGAGGAGGCGGCGGACGAGGCCGCGGTCCTCGCGCTCGCGCGGGAGCTGGTGCGACCCGCGCGCGCCTCGGTGCTGGTGCTGGGCGAGCTGACGCGAGGTCAGGCCGCCGCGGTGCGCCGAGCGCTGCGCGCGCGGGAGCTACCGGCGTGACCGCGTCCGAGGCTGCTTGGGTACGGGCACGGGCACGAGGCTGTCCGCACGTTGGGCCGGGGGCTGCGGCGCCCCGGCGGTCGGAGGCACGTCGGGTAGACTGAGCCGGCCCATGGAGCTCAGCCACACCGAGAAGGCCTTCGCCGAGACCCTGGTCCTGGTCGGCGGGATCAGCGGCCCGCGCCTGATCTATCCGCTCATGGTCCGGGAGACCGATCCGCGCCCGCTGTGGGACGTGACCGCCGCGCTCCAGCTGGCGCCGCCGCAGGTGATCCAGCAGGTGCACGCGATCGCGCAGGCGACGGTGGACGCCATGGGGCCGCAGGCGTTCACGTTCTCGGAGGGGGCCATGGTCGGCCCGTGGGAGCTGCTCGCGCAGCGCGGGCGCGACCTCGGCGGCGAGGTGTGGCACGGGCGGCGTGCCGACGGGGCGGAGGGGACCGTGCGCGTCGTGCCGCCGGGGAGCGGGCACGATCCGGAGCGGACCGCGCGGTTCGTGGAGCGCTCGAACGCCGGCCTCGACGCGCCTCACCCCTCGATCCTCAAGATCGACGAGGCCGACGAGGACTTCGGCTGGCTGTACACCGCCACGATGGGCCTCGACTGCGCCCCGATCGCGGCCTTGCGCGCCTCCGGCCCCCTGGCGGAGCCCACCGCGATCGCGCTGGCGCAGGGCGCCGCGGCCTCGCTCCAGGTCGTGCACGGCCTGGGCGTGGTCCACGGCGGTCTGAGCCCGCTCGCCTTGCTGGTCCGCGACCAGCGCACCTACCTGTGCGACTTCGGCGTGGGCTCGGCCCTGCTCGACGGCCCCACCCACGGCTGCAGCCCCGGCGGCCGGCTACCGCTCCTGCTCTACGCCGCGCCGGGCCTGGTGGCGGGCGACGCGGCCGGCGGGCTCGATTCGCGCGACGACCTGTTCGCGCTCGGCGCGGTCCTCTACCACCTCGTGGCCGGCGTCGGTCCGGCCGACGCGCGCGCGCCGGTCGACGCGCCGTGGGTCGTCGCGCCTGCCGTGTCGGACGGGCTGCGGACCGTGCTGTCGCGCCTGCTCGCGCCGCGGCGCGAGGCGCGCTACTCCACGGCCGGCGCGCTCCTCGCCGACCTGGCGCGGGTGGCCGCCGGCGGGCTGCCCGGCCCCTTGCCCGAGCCCGGCGGCCACGTGGTCGGACGTCGCCATCCGACCGCCGCGCCCCAGGCCGTGCTGCGCCCCGAGGTGTTCCGCGCGGTGCAAGCGCCGCCGCCCGCGCCGGCGCCGACCGTGGTCGAGGTGCGACCCACGCTGGCGCCGACGCCTGCGGCGCTCCCGGCCGCCAGCGACGACGGCGAGGCGGAGGAGGTCGCCGCGCCGCGCCGGGCGATCGAGGCCCCGGCGGCGCGCCAGCGGCCGCGCGAGCGCTTCGCGGACGGGGGGCGGGTCGCGAGGCGCGGCGGCGGCTGGGTGCTGTGCGCCTCCACGCTGGTGGCGGTGGCGGCCGGGCTCGCCGTCGCGCACCTCGCGACCCAGCCGGTCGGGCCCGCGCTCGTCCGGGCGCGGCTGGCGCGGGCCGCGGGCGCGCTCGCCGCGGAGCGGCCGCGCTACGGCGAGGCCCTCCGCGAGGTCAGGGCCGCGCTGCGCGAGAGCGAGGACGACGCGGCGCGCGCTCGGGAGGCGATCGCGCTGCGCGCGGCGGTGTGCGCCGCGGCCGAGCGCGAGCGCCTCGCGATCCTGCCCGAGGGGACGCGCACCCCGGTCGACGTCGTGCGCCGCGAGCTGGTGCGGGTCGGCGAGCTGATCGACCGCTGCGCGGGCGTCCCGGTCGAGGCGCTGTTGCGCTACGACCGCGACCGCGCCAGCGACACCGTCGACCGCAACGACTGGCTCCGCCACGGACGCGCCCTCCTGCGGGCCGGATACCCCGAGGCGGCGGCCGACGCCTTCGGCCGCGTCAACGAGCACGCGCGGGCGGCGCTCGCCCGCTACGCCGCCGAGCGCCTGGTCCACCTCCCGGCCGGGCCCTACCGCGGAGCGCAGGGCTGGGCCACGCGCGAGGCGGTGTACGTGGGCCGGACCGAGGTGACCCGCGCGCAGTACGCCGAGTTCCTGCAGGCGCTCGCCACGACCAAGGGCGGGCATCCCGCCTGCAGCTCTCGTGAGCCCGAGGGGTACGACCACACCCCGGCCGAGTGGCGCGGGGTCGAGGACGGGCGGCTCCCGGTCACGGGGGTGAGCTACTTCGACGCGGTCGCCTACTGCGGCTGGCGCGGGCTCGAGCTCGCCGACGAGGCGACCCTGCTCGCGGCCGCGGGCGGGCCGACTGGCGGCGCGACTCCTTGGGGCGAGGACCCGCCCTCGCTCGCGTACGCCAACGCGGGCGGGGTCCTGGGCGGGCCCGTCGCGGTCGGCAGCTTCCCGGGCGGGGTCGGGGTCGGCGCCCCCGCGCGCGATCTGCTCGGCAACGTGGCTGAGTGGACCGCGAGCGACGGCGCCGCGGCGAAGACGTTCGGCGGCCACTACGACACACCCCTGGCCGAGCTCCGCGCCGCCGCGGGCGACGAGCTCCCGCTCGCGACGCGCGCGCCCACGCTGGGGTTCCGCGTCGTGCTCCGCCCGGGCGCGCTCGAGCCGTAGCCGTGGCGCGCGCGGCCGCCGCCCTGTTCGCGCTCGCGCTCTGCGGGTGCAGCTACCCCGAGCTGGTGCGCGATGGCGCGGTCGACGCCGAGTACCTGGAGCGGATCGCCGCGGAGACGGCCGCCCTGCGCGAGCTCCCGCTGGAGCGACCGATCCCGCACCGGCTGATCACGCTGGAGCAGGCGCGCGCGCAGCTGCAGGCGAGCGTGGCCGCGCAGGATCGGGCCGCGCTCGCCGCCGAGGCGAAGGCGCTGGTCGCCTTCGGGCTGGCGCCGCCCGGGTTCGACCTGCCCGCGCTGCTGGTGGACCTGCAGACCGAGCAGGCCGCCGGCTTCTACGACACGGCCGAGGAGACGTTGTTCCTGGTCGACCGCGAGCTCCCGGGCGCCTCGTCCGCGTGGTTCCTCTCCTGGCTGCTCGAGCGCGACGTGGTGGGCGAGCTCACGGCCTCGCACGAGCTGGTCCACGCCCTGCAGGACCGGCGCTACGACCTCGACGCCTTCCTGGAGGGCTCGGGGGAGCCCGCCCCGCTGGGCGCCGACGCGCGCCTCGCGCGGCGCGCGCTGGTGGAGGGGGACGCGACCTACTGGTCGTTCCGGTTCGTGCTGCGCGGGCTGTCCGCGACGCCCGACGACCTCGAGCTGCCGCGCGAGGAGCTGCTGGCGGGGACCGAGGGCGAGGCGTTCACGCGCTCGCCGCGGGCGATCCAGGAGGCGCTCCTGTTCCCGTACGTGGACGGGCTCAAGTTCATGCAGCGGGTGGCGGTCCTGGGCGAGCGGCTGTGGGAGCAGCCGCCGGCCTCGACCGAGCAGGTGCTGCATCCCGACCGCTACATCCGCGGCGACCTGCCCCTGACGGTCAGCCTCCTGAGCGCACCCCCCGAGGGGTGGGACGTGGTCCGCGAGGAGACCCTCGGCGAGCTGGGGCTGTTCACGATCCTGGCGCACACCGAGCTCGAGCCGGAGCCCCGCGCCCGCGCGGCCGAGGGTTGGGGCGGCGATCGCTACTGGGTCCTCGAGCGGCGCGCCGACGGCGCGCTGGCCGTGGTGTGGGCCCTCGAGCTCGATCGCACGCGCGACGCCGACGAGCTCGAGCGGCCGCTCGGACGCGCCCTGGCCGCCCTGCCCGGCAGGGCGCACCGCCTGGAGCGCCTGGGCGACCGCGCCCTGGCCGTCGCGATCGCCCCCGACCCGGGGCTGGCCCTGGAGCTGATCCCGCTGGCGCGGGAGCGGCGCGTGACGCCGGCGCCGGTGCGCCCGCGGGCGGTGGAGGGGCGCTGAGCCGGAGGCCGGCCGAGCTCGACTCGGGAAGGCGGCCGCCGGCAGCGGCAGCCATTTCGAATTTCCAGTTTCGAATTCCCTGTTGATATTTCCTATTTCCGGACGGGCGCGGAAATAAGAAATATCAACAGAGAGTGAGAAATTAGAAATTAGAAATGGCTGCCGCTGCGAGACGCCGTTCCGCCCCCTCAGTCCCCGTGGGTCGGCACGCTCCCGTCGGTGACCCGGAACATGGCCTCGATCGGGCGCAGGGCGGCGGCGCGCAGGTCGTCGGCGACCGTGATCTCGGGGCGCAGGTCGCGCAGCGCGTCGCGGATCTTCTCCATGGTGTTCTTGCGCATGTGCGGGCACTCGTTGCAGGCGCAGCCGGTGCTCGTGGGGAGCGGGATGAACTCCTTCTCGGGCGCGGCCTTCTGCATGGCGTGGATCATGCGCGCCTCGGTGCCGATCAAGAACTGCTTGGCGGGGCTGCTGCGCGCGAACTCGAGGATGCTCTTGGTCGAGCCGACGTGGTCGGCGTGGGCCAGCACCGCCTCCTCGCACTCGGGGTGGGCGAGCACCAGCGCGCCGGGGTGGCGCTCCTTGAGCTGGATCAGGTGCTTCTCGCTGAAGATCTCGTGGACCATGCACGAGCCCGGCCACAGGACCATCTCGCGGCCGGTGACCTTGGCGAGGTAGGCGCCGAGGTTCTTGTCGGGCGCGAAGATGATCTTCTTCTCGGGCGGGATCGCCTGGATCACCTGCACCGCGTTGCTCGAGGTGCAGGTGTAGTCGCTCATCGCCTTGAGCTCGACGCTCGAGTTGATGTACGTGACCACGACGTGGTCGGGGTAGCGCGCGCGCCAGCGCTGGAACACGGCCGGCGGGCAGCCCTCGACCAGCGAGCAGCTCGCCGCGAGGTCGGGGAGCACCACGGTCCGGGTCGGGTTGAGCAGCTTGGCGGTCTCGGCCATGAAGCGCACGCCGCAGAACACGATCACGTCCTGCTGGCACTGCGCGGCCTTGCGGCTGAGGTCGAGGCTGTCGCCCACGAAGTCGGCGATGTCCTGGATCTCGGCCTGCTGGTAGTAGTGCGCCAGGATCACGGCGTTCCGCTCACGCCGCAGGCGCTCGATCTCGAGCTCGACGTCGTCGCGCAGGGCCGTGGTCACGTCCGTCCCCCTCCCGGTTGGGTCTCGCCCCGCTCCCTCCGTGGCCCGCGGGGCTAGGGGCGAGAACGGGCGGCGAACCCGTTCCTTTTACCCGCTCCGGTCAGGGGGCTCCAGCCGCGAGGACGGCGGGCGGAGCGGGCCGGGCTGGAACGACTGCTTCTCGGTCACGTCGAACGGGCCGGCCACGTCCGACTCGGAGGGCGGCCGCGACGAGGAGCGCGGCGCCGGCGCGGCGCCAGGCTCGCTGTCGAGCGGGATCACGTAGCGGGAGGGGGCGGCCGCGCCGCCGGTCTCCGAGCCCGAGCGGAACAGCTTGCGCTGCGTGAGGGCCAGATCGATCCAGTGGAGCGCGTAGACCACGGCCAGGAACGCCGCCAGCTCGAGGTAGTGGTGGATCCGGACCGTCGGCAGCGCGCACACCGCCTCCGCGGTCAGGTCGGCGATCTCGAGCGGGCTGAGCCGGGTGGTGAAGTCCTCGAGCTTGCCCAGGAAGACCTGCCCGGTGAGCGCCTGGTAGAGCGTCTGCGCCAAGTAGAAGAACGGGAGCAGCAG
The DNA here is from genome assembly GCA_964569055.1 of uncultured Planctomycetota bacterium. GTDB lineage: Bacteria > Planctomycetota > J058 > J058 > J058 > JAWLGW01. Next base: position 7,302 of record CAZMSZ010000048.1, read on the forward strand.
CAGCAGCCCGCGCAGCGGCCGGCCGCGCTGGAACTGCGGCAGCCCGGGGAACAGCAGGCGCAGCGCGCGCAGCGAGCGCGGCGCGGCGAGGTCGCTCGGGAGCGGCTCGAACGGGTGCACGATCGGCATGAACAGCGAGGCCAACAGCAGCACGAGCGTGGCGGGCACCAGGAAGAACCAGCGGTTGCGGAGCCGCGCCAGCTCGAGGTTCCAGTTGTAGGCGCTGCGAAACGCCTCGATGCTGGCGTCGACCCGCTCGGGGAACGGCTGGACGAGGTTGCGCACGAACAGCGCCGGGAGCGGGGCCCACCAGCGGTCGGTCCCCAGCAGCAGCCGGTCGCGCAGGGGGGCGTCGGGCGCGGGGGCGAGCACGCGCGGCGCCGCGTCGAGCGCCGCCGCCAGGCGCCCCCGCGCGTCGGGCAGCGCGGCCGGCGGGGGCGCGGCGCCCGGCAGCCAGGTCGGCGCGCCTTCGGCGGCGAGGTGGTCGGCCCACGGGCCGAGGGCGGGGTCGGCGCGCGCCGCGATCAGGTGCGGCCGGGCGGCCGCCGCCGCGCCGCGGGCCAGCAGGACCTCGGCCGCGAGCAGCCGGTCGCGCGGACGGGCGCTCTGCTCGAGGACCGCGAGGCAGCGCTCGTCGGCCGCGAGCCCGCGCGCGGCGCGCAGCCAGGCGATCGCGTAGGCCTGCTCGGGGCGGGGCGGCCCCTCGGCGGGGAGCTGCTCCTCGAGCCACCGCAGCGTGGCCGGCTCGGCCGGGGTGCCGGCCAACAGCGGCTGCGGCACACGCCGCTGCACGACGAGCGCCTCGAGCCCGGCGTCTTGGAACGCGAACACCCCGAAGAACACCAGGTACAGCAGCACGAACCCGAGCTTGTCGCCCAGCGTCAGGTAGGTCGGCCAGGCGTAACGGAGCCGGACCAGCGGGCGGCGCACCCACATCAGCTGGCGCGCGGCGAAGTCCTCGGCGCCCAGGCGCGCGAGGTCGCGCGCGGCGTGGCGCCGGTAGCGCACGAACGTGATCACCAGCAGCCCGCCCAGCGAGAACAGGAACCACCCCTGCAGCCGGATCACGTGGTCGATCCGCTGCAACGTGAGCGCGGAGAGCCCGGCGATCCCGGCGGCGGGCGCGGCCCCCGCGGCTCCGCCTGCGAGCGCCGGCTCGAGCGCGTCGTCGGCGGCGGGGGCGGGCGCCTCGAGCGGCACGCCGGCGCGGGCGTAGGCGCGCTCGGCGAAGCGGCTCTCGTGCAGCACGGGGGCGAACGCGTCGCGCCAGCGCGCGAGGGCGGCGGCGCGCGCCGGGCGCCGCTCGGCCAGCCGGCAGCGCTCCACGCGGCGCGCCAGCGCGCGGCCCGGATCGAGCGGGCCGTAGCCGGCCCAGGCGGGCACGTAGGCGTGGTCTCGCAGCAGGTCGCGCAGGGCGCGCTCGAAGGCGAGGTCGGCGACGCGCTCCAGGCCGACCTCGTCCAGCCGGCAGCCGAGGCGCACGCGCGCGAACGGGGTCAGGTGCTCGGACAGCGCCGCGTCCTCCGCCAGGCGCGAGACCGCCGGGTCGCCGGGGGCGGTCCCGCCGAGGACCGCCGCGATCGCGGCGAACGCCTCGACCCACGGGTTCGGATCGGGATCGGCCCCGGCGAGGGCGACGGCGCGGCCGGCCACCTCCTTCCAGGTCGCGGGCGACACGCGGTCCCACGCGCCGTAGCGCACGAGCAGCGTGCGCCCGGCGCGCCGCACCCGCAGCTCGAGCCGCGGGCGGCGCGTGGTCGCCGCCAGCAGCCGCGCGTCGAGCAGCACGTCCCCCGCCTCGAGCGGCGGGCGCGGGGCCCCGTCGCGGGCGGGGAGCAGCCCGGCCACCTGGAGCACCGCGGGCCCGGCGCCGGTCGCCTCGTCGACCAGGCAGGGCGTGTGCTCCCCCTCCTGGCGGAACCCCAGCTCGAACCGGAAGCCCACCGGCACGGGCGCCTCGTGCAGGCGCAGCCGCTCGGCCCCCCCTTCGGCGCGGGCGCGCCGCACCTCGAACGCGCGGTCGAGCTCGGGCAGCAGCGCGCACGCCTCACGCTCGAGCTGCGCCGCCGCCGCGCGCGCGGCCGTCGGGAGCAGCTCGGAGGGCTCGAGCGGCCGCTCGTCGGGGCGCGCGGCGGACTCCTCGCCCACGAGCACCCGCAGGCGCACCTCGAGCTCGCGCGGCCCGGGCTCGAGCTGGGCGTGCACGCGCAGCGTCTCGGCGCCGCGGGCCACCGAGACCACGAACCCGCCCTCGGGGACGTGCTCGAGGCGCTTCGCCAGGCCGGGCAGGCGCACGCGGCGGAGCACGCGGCCGTCGGCGTCGTCGAGCACGTACAGGAAGCGCAGCCAGGCCACGAGCACCCGCTCGCCCGACGCGGTGCGCAGCGGCGGGGTCGCGAGCAAGTCGAGCGCCCCGCGCGGGGTGCTCAGGGCGCGCAGCGGCGGCGCCGCGCCCGGGCCGGCCTCCTCGCCGGGCAGGCGCACCGGCGGGAACCGCCAGGCGCGCGCTCGCATGGGCGCGTGCGGGGTGGGCTCCTCGGGGCCAGGCGCCAGGATCGCGCCGGTCCGCACCGAGTAGCGGGGAGCGGTCGGCAGCTCGGGCAGCAGGCGCTGCGGGCTCCCAGGAGGCGTCAGCGCGTCGCGCGCGGCGGCGAACGAGCCGCGGAACGCGGGCAGCCCGCGCGCCGCGCAGGTAATGATGGCGCGGTCTAGCACCGTGAGCGGTCCGCGCAGGGCGAGGCGGAACGCCTCGGGGTCGTCACTGCGTCGCCCGCGCAGCGCGAGCGCCGCGCGCCGCGCCAGCTCCGCCAGCGCCGGCCGGTCACCGACCCAGCCGCCCACCAGCCCACCGAGCGTGTCGAGCGGCACGGCCGGATCGCGCACCAGCGCGAGGGCCAGCCGCGCCAGCACGGCGGGCGGGACTTCACGCGCCGCGGGCCCCCCTCCGCCCTCGGACCCGGCCAGCGCCTCGCCCATGCCCCGCGCCGCCTCGAACGTGAGGCGCGCCGCGCCGTCGGGCGGGAGGCCGGCCAGCGAGGCCTCGACCGCGGTCCAGGTCGGCGGCTGGAACGGGAGGCCGAGCAGCAGCTCGAGCGTGACCTCCTCCGCCCCCTCGAGGTGCTCGCCCGCGCGCGCGATCGGGCCCGCCAGGCGCTGGGCGGCCGCCGGCGCGGGGGCCTCGACCGGCGGCGGCCCGGGGCGCGCGCCGAACACGTAGGCCGCGAGCGCCGCCGTCACCGCGAGCGGCACCAGCGCCGAGAAGATCTGCAGCCGGTGGCGCGCGATCACGCGCCCCATGCGTGTGGTCAGGCCCTGGCGGACCGCGCGGATCGAGCGCCCTTCGAGGTGGCGCTCGAGGTCGAGCGCGAGGTCGAGCGCGCTCGGGTAGCGCCGCCACTTCTCCTTCTCGAGCGCCTTGAGGCACACCGTCTCGAGGTCGTAGGGCACGTCCTCGCGCAGCTTGCGCGGCGACTCCGGCTCCTCGACCAGGACCTTGGCCACGACGTCGTACAGGCTCTTGCCGCGGAAGGGCGGCCGGCCGGTCAGGCACTCGTACAGCGTGGCGCCGAGCGCGTACACGTCGGAGACCGCGTCGACCTGCTTGAAGTCGCCGCGCGCCTGCTCGGGCGGCATGTACGGCGGGCTGCCCATGGCCACGCCCGTCAGCGTCAGGCCCGAGACGTCGGAGAGGTCCTTGGCCAGCCCGAAGTCCATCACGTGCGGCTCGCCGCGCTCGTCGACGATCACGTTGGAGGGCTTGAGGTCGCGGTGAATGATCGCGTGCTCGTGGGCGAAGTGGATCGCGCGCGCGACCTTCGCCAGGAGGCGCGCCGCCTCGTCGGGCGACACGGCGCCGGCGCGCGCCATGGCCTGCAGGGTGCGGCCGCGCACCAGGTCCATGGTGAAGTAGTGGGTCCCGCCCGCCTCGCCGACCTCGTGGATCGAGATGATGTTCGGGTGGCGCAGCTTGGCGGCGGCCCGCGCCTCGCGCTTGAAGCGCTCGAGCTCCTCGCCGTCGCCCTCGGCGTCCGACATGACCTTGAGGGCCACGGTCCGCTCGAGCTGCGGGTGGTAGGCCTCGTAGACCACGCCCATCCCGCCCTTGCCCAGGATCTGGCGCAGCTCGTAGGGCCCGAGGCGGCGCCCGGCGCTGGCGGCCGCCGCCGCGAGCGCGAGCCCCTCGGGCATGGTCGCGGTGTCGACGAACCCGTCGGCCGAGTCGTCCGCGCGCGAGCCGTCGTCGCGCGTGGCGCGCCGCGCGGCCGGGTGCTCCTCGTCGCTCCCCGCGTCGCGCCGCGTCTCGGCGGCGGCGCGCGCCTCGAGCAACGTGCGGTCGGGCGCGTCGCCGCTCGGGTCGTGCGGCGTCGCCAGGGCGCCGCCGCAGCGCGGGCAGGTCGCCGTCGCGCCCGGCGCCACGCTGACGTCGACCCCACAGGCGCGGCAGGTGCGGATCGGCGGGTTCATCGAGCGACCATGCTAATGGTCGCGCCGGCTGACGATCCAGCTCGTGAGGAGCAGCGGCCCGAGCGTCCAGCACACGCCCTGCACGACCACGACCAGCGGGTCGAAGCCGGCCTCGGCGATCGGCTGGCCGGGGTAGCACACCAGCTCGGCCAGCCGGTCGTGGTGGCTGACCTGCGGGGCGAGGCGCTGGGCCCACTCGATCCAGGGGCCGGCCCCGCCGAGCGCCTCCTCGGGCGGCTTGCCCACGCGCGCCAGCTCGGCGCGGATCGCCTCCAGGGTCGCGCGCGCGCCGTTGAGCAGCCACGACGCGAGCCAGGCCCCGCCCGCCGCGCCGAGCCCCAGCGTGGCGCTGCGGGCCGCGACGCCGACCAGGGTCGCGACCGCGGCCAGGACCGAGAACTTGAGCAGGAGCGGGGCCAGCGCGAGCAGCAGGCTCGGCAGCCACACGCCGTGGCGCAGGCCGGTGAGCAGCACGAACAGCCCGGCCAGCCAGGCGGCCTGGAGCGCGGCGAACGCCAGCGCCCCCGCGAAGCGGGCCGCGACCACCTCGCCGCGCGAGATCGGCCGCGGCAGGATCAGCTCGGCGCGCCCCGGCTGGAAGGCCGACAGCACCGCGCCGCTCGTGGCCAGGACGCCGCAGGCGACGCCGATCAAGCTCCCCAGGCTGAGCTTCCCCACGATCAGGTTGAAGAACAGCGCCTGCAGCGCCAGCGGGCGGGCGAGGTCGAACGGCTCGGGCCGCTCGAGGAGGTCGGCGTCGAACCAGAACGACAGCCGGAGCCCCCCCTGCGGGGTGGGCGTCAGCTCGGTGCCGCCGACCGCCGCCGCGGCCACCGCCGCCGCGAGCGCGGCGAGCACGTAGAACCACCCGCGGCGCCGGGTGCGGAGCAGGACGTCGGACGCGAGCGCGGCGGCGGCGCGGAGGCGGCTCACGGCGCCTCCTCGGGGTCCGCGGGCGGTTCGTCGCGGGCGCCCGGTTCGCCCGCCGGCGCGTCGCCGCCCGCGGCGGAGCCGGCCGGTGCGACGCCCGGAGCGGGGCGGCTCGCGTCCCCGGCCGGTGCCGCGCCCACGAGGTCGAGGAACACCTCCTCGAGGGTCGTCTCGGCCCGCAGCTCGCGGATCGAGGCGTCCTGCTCGCGCAGGAAGTCGACGACCCAGTCGATCTCCTCGGGGCGCTCGAGCGTGACCATGAGCTCCGCCCCCTCGCAGCGCGCGGCGACCGCGAGGCCCCCGATCGTGTCGACCAGCGCCTCGTCGGGCGGCGCGGCGAGCCGCACGCGATAGACCGCGCGGCGGTTCGCCTGCAGCGCCTCGCGGGGGCCCGCCGCCACGACCTGCCCCGCCTTGAGGATCACGACCCGGTCGCAGGTCGCCTCGACCTCGGTGAGCAGGTGGCTGTTGAGCAGCACCGCGCGCCCCTCCCGGCGCAGCTCGAGCAACAGCTCGCGGACCGCCTTGCGGCCCACCGGGTCGAGGCCGTCGGTCGGCTCGTCGAACAGCGCGACGGCGGGCTCGCCCATCAGCGCGACCGCCACGCCGAGGCGCGCGCGCTCGCCCTTGGAGTAGGTCCGCACCCGGCGGCGGTAGACCGCGTCCGTGAGCCCGACCCGATCGAGCAGCCGGGCGGTCCGTGCCCGCCGCTCGGCGCGCGACAGGCCGAGCAGCCGCCCCTCGAGGTCGAGCACCTCGGCCGCCGTGCAGTACTCGGGGTAGGCGGGGCGCTCGGGCATGTAGCCGAGCGCGCGCCGCGCGGCGGGCCGCCGCGCGTCCTCGCCGCCGATCCGGGCCTCGCCGGCGTCGGGGCGCACCAGGCCGGCCAGGCACTTGACGGCGGTCGACTTCCCGGCGCCGTTCGGCCCGAGCAGGCCCACGACCTCGCCCGGCGCGCCCGCGAGGCTAACCCCGCGCAGCGCCTCCACGCGCCGTCCGTAGCGCTTCGAGACGTCGCGCAGCTCGAACGCCATCGCCATGAGCGGTCTTATAGCAGAGCCCGTTTCCGCGCGGGCCCCCGGCACCGTAGAGCCGGTATGGAGCCTCCGCCGCGGCGAGCGCCAGCGTCCCGAGCCCCCGAAAGGGGGCGCGTTGCGATTAGGCTCTGTCTCGAAGCTCGGATCGCGCCATCGCGAAGCAATCGTCGCCGCTGGCGAGGCGCGAGGAGGGACAGCAATGCAGCGCATTGTGCCCGACGAGCAACGAAGCCAGCGGCGACGAGGGCGTGCGAGGGCGTGCGTGGTCCGAGCTTCGACACAGGGCCGAGGCTGACCGCCTCATGGACGGCGCGCCGCTCTCGCTGCTCGACCCGATCGTCTGGACGTGGCTCCTGCTGCTCGGGGCCTGCGTCGGCAGCTACCTCAACGTGTGCGTGTTCCGGATCCCGCGCCGCTGCCTGTCGGTCGCGCGCCCCGCCCGCTCGTTCTGCCCGCGCTGCCGCTACGCGATCCCGTGGCACCAGAACCTGCCCGTCGTCTCCTGGCTGCTCCTGCGGGGCCGCTGCGCGAGCTGCGCCCAGCCGATCTCCGTCCGCTACCCGCTCGTCGAGGCGGTCACGGCGGTGGCGTTCGGTTGGCTGGCCCACCGCGACCTGTGGGGTCGGCTCGACGACCCGGCGGCGTGGGGGCTGTTCGTCGTGCACGCGACGTTCGTGTGCGCGCTCCTGGTGTGCAGCCTGATCGACCTCGACCTCGAGATCCTCCCCGACGAGATCACCGTGCCCGGGCTCCTGCTCGCGCCCCTCGCCGCCTGCCTGCTCCCGCAGCTCCTCGTGGGCGGCGCGCCCGACCTGCTCGACGTCGCCCGCCGCGGCGCGCTCGGCCTCTCCTCCCCGCTCGCCTGGTGGGGGCTCGAGCCGACGGCGCTCGCGCCGCTCGAGCGAGCGGCCGGGTGGCTGGCGGAGCATCCGGGCGCGACGCGGCACCTCGGCGGCCTGGCGGGCGGGGTCCTCGGGGCGGCGGGCGCCGCCGGCGCCGCGTGGGCGATCGGGGTCCTGGGCGGAGCGGCCTTCGGTCGGGGGGCCATGGGCTTCGGCGACGTCAAGTACATGGCGCTGATCGGGGGGCTGCTCGGCTGGCGGGGCGCGGCGGTGACGCTGGCGGTCGCCTGCGTCGTGGGCTCGGTCGTCGGCCTGATCTACCTGCTGGCCACGGGTCGGGAGCACCTGACCGGCCGCGAGCTCGCCGCGGAGCGCTCGTGGGTGGGCCGGCGGGTGCTCCGCCTGGCCGGGGCGCCGCCCGCCGCCGCTCCCGAGGCCGAGGTCCGGCTCCGCTCCGGGCTGCTCGCGCGGGCGCTGACGGGGCGGGCGTCCGTCCCGTTCGGGCCCTTCCTGTCCCTGGGCGCGTGGGTCGCCGCCTTCGCGACCCCGCTCGGGGCGATCAGGGGTTGAGGTAGCGGGGCCTCGGGCTGGTGGCGCGCGCCGGCGGCGCGAGGTAAAAAACCTACACGGCGTCGGGATTTGTGCCGACGCCACCCTACGGGGGGACGGAGCCAGCATGATCAGCGTCGAAGAACTCCTCCAGCAGCTCGTGGAGCGCGGCGGCTCCGACCTCCACATCACGGCTGGCGCCCCGCCCAAGATCCGGGTGGACGGCAAGTTGATCTCCACCGAGCACGCCGTGCTCGACCCGGAGACCACGCAGAAGCTCGTCTACTCGATCCTCGACAACACCCAGATCGCCAGGTTCGAGAAGGACCTCGAGCTCGACATGTCGTTCGGCATCGGCGGCCTCGGCCGGTTCCGCACGAACGTGTTCATGCAGCGCGGCGCGGTCGGGGCGGTGCTCCGCGTCATCCCCTACGAGATCAAGAGCTTCCGTGACCTCGGCCTGCCCGAGGACCTGTGCGCTCAGATCGCGGGCACCCCCAAGGGTCTGGTCCTGGTGACCGGCGCCACCGGCTCGGGGAAGTCGACCACGCTCGCGGCCATGATCGACTACGTCAACCGCACGCGGAACGAGCACATCATCACGATCGAGGACCCGATCGAGTTCGTGCACAAGAACAAGTGCTGCCTGGTCAACCAGCGCGAGATCGGGAGCGACACCCACGGGTTCAAGCAGTCGCTGCGCGCCGTCCTCCGTCAGGACCCCGACGTGGTGCTCGTCGGTGAGATGCGCGACATGGAGACGATCGAGGCGGCCTTGACGCTCGCCGAGACCGGTCACCTCACGTTCGGCACGCTGCACACCTCCGACTGCGTGCAGACGATCAACCGCGTGGTCGACGTGTTCCCGGCCTACCAGCAGCAGCAGATCCGGACCGTGCTCTCGTTCGTGCTGCAGGCGGTGTTCTGTCAGCAGCTGCTGCCGCGCGCCGACGGGCGCGGGCGCGCCATGTGCGCCGAGATCATGATCGCGAACAGCGCGGTCAAGGCGCTGATCCGTGACGACAAGGCGCACCAGATCTACAGCATCATCCAGACGGGCGGGAAGTACGGGATGCGGACCATGAACCAGTCGCTCGTCGACCTCGTGGTGAAGCGGCTCGTCTCCTACGACGACGCGTTCGAGCGCACGACCGACCCCGAGGACTTCCTGCGGACGATCCAGAACTCGGGCGCGCAGGTCCCCAAGGCGCGCCCGAAGGGGCCGGGCAACAAGCCGTAGCGCTCGGCGCGGGCGGACGACGGCGGGCGAACGGGAGCGCCGACCGGGGCGGGCGGCGCGTAGCGAACGGAAGGCGAGACGATGGCTGAGAAGGACGCTGCGGTCACGGCAGGCGGGCGACCGAAGGAGCTCTCCAACTGGGAGGCCTTCATCACCGGCAAGGTCTCCGCCAAGCAGGCCAAGGTCAAGCTGAACGAGATGGTGATCTTCACCCGTCAGCTCGCGACCATGATCTCGGCCGGCATCCCGCTGCTCGAGTGCTTGGAGATCCTGGCCGAGCAGAACGAGAACCCCGGCTTCAAGGCCGTGCTCGAGACCGTCGTGGCCGACGTGCGCGGCGGCACCGACCTCTCGACGGCGCTCTCCAAGCACGGCCACGTCTACGAGGACATCTACGTCAACATGGTCCGGGCCGGCGAGGTCTCGGGTCAGATCGACGAGATCCTCGTGCGCCTCGCCGAGTACCAGGAGGCGACCGCCAAGCTGCGCAGCCAGATCGTCAGCGCGATGACCTACCCGGTGATCTCGCTGCTCCTGATCTTCTGCATCGTGATGTTCCTGCTCCTGGTCATCATCCCGAAGTTCAAGGAGATCTTCCAGAGCATGGGCGTCAAGCTGCCCATGCTCACGCAGATGCTCCTCGACACGTCCGACTTCCTGCTGTCGAACTGGTACATCTGGATGCCGGGCGCCGTCGTAGCGGTGGTCGGGCTGAAGTTCTACAGCAAGACCACGATCGGCCGGCGGCAGTTCCACTGGCTGTTCCTGAACATCCCGGTCTTCGGGCCGCTGTTCAAGAAGGTGGCCATCTCGCGCTTCGCCCGCACCTTCGCCACCCTGATCCAGTCGGGCGTACCGATCCTCGGCGCGCTCGAGATCGTGGCGTCGACCTCGGGCAACGTCCACATCGAGGAGCTGGTCCTCGCCGCGTCCGAGAGCGTCCGGCAGGGCGACACGCTGGCCACGCCGCTGGCGACCAAGCCCAAGCTGTTCCCGCCCATGGTCACGCGCATGATCGCGATCGGCGAGAAGTCGGGTGCGCTCGAGGCGCTGCTCCTCAAGATCTCGGAGTTCTACGACCAGCAGGTCGAGGCCGCCGTCGAGCAGCTCACGTCGCTCATCGAGCCGATCATGATCTGCATCATGGGCGTGGTCGTGGGTGGGATGGTGCTCGCGATCTTCCTGCCGATCTTCGAGCTGCAGAAGAGCCTCCAGCAGTAGCCGCGGGCGTCCCCCGTGGCCGACGCGCCCGCGCGCGACGAGACGACGAGCGCCGGGCAGACGGGGGGGGAGTCGTTCCTCGCCGTCTACCGGCGCCAGTACGCCCGGCAGGTGCAGAGCTTCCTGCTCGCCCGGGTGGCGGTGTTCGTCGTGTGCTTGTTCACCCTCCTCATCTACGAGGAGGGGCGGCCCGAGATCTTCGCCAACGGGTACACCACGCTCGTGCTGGGGCTCGCGGTCGCCTCGGTCCAGCTCGCCTGGTCGCGGCGCGCGACCAACCTCGAGTTCCTGGTCACCACGGCGATCGCGGCCGACTTGGTGCTCGAGGCCCTGCTCGCCTACTTCACGGGCGGGATCTACAACCTCGGCTTCGCGTTCCTGTTCTTCGCCTCGATCCTGGCGGCGGTCCTGCTCCTGTCCGACGGGGCCGGGATCGCCGTGGCCTCGATCGCCAGCGTCGCGCTGGCCGGGATCGCGCTGGTGTTCGGGCTGACGGGCAAGCTCCCCGGCTTCCGCCCGCCGCTGGTCCACCCCGAGATCTACCAGCTGGGCGACCTGCGCTGGGGTCGCGCGGTGGCGAACCTGATCGGCGCGACCCTGGGCTTCTTCACCGTGGCCTTCCTGGTGGCGCGGCTGCCCTCGCGGCTGGGGCGCTCGCAGGTGGTCTACGAGGAGCTCCTCGAGCGCATGGTCGAGGGCGTGGTCGCGATCGACCGGCGCGGTCGGATCCTGCTGGCGAACGCCGAGGCGCGCCGGCTGCTCAACTGGGGGCACCGCCCGGCCGACCTGCTCGGGCGACCGTTCGAGGAGGTGCTGCGCCGCCGCGAGGACCTGCAGATCCTGGAGGTCCTGGGGCGCGGGGTCGACGCCCTGGTCGAGCTCGAGCTCGACCTGCGCGGGCGCGACGCCACCGCCGTCGAGGCGCGCACGACCGTGCTGCGCGACTCGAACGGCCGCGTGCGGGGGGTGGTCGGGATCTTCCGCGACCTCACCTTGCGGCGGCAGCTCGAGGCCATGGAGGCGCGCCTCGCGCGGCTGGCGGACGTGGAGGCCATGGCGCTGGGGATCGCGCACGAGGTCCGCAACCCGCTGGGCTCGGTGCGCGGGGCGATCCAGGAGCTGGCCGAGCGGGCGCTGACCGATCCGAGCGACCGGCGGCTGGCCCAGATCGTGCGCGAGGAGTCGGGCCGGATCGACCGGATCATCCAGCAGTTCCTCGACTTCGCGCGCATGCGGCCGCCCATCCGCCAGCGGCTGGACCTGTGGCAGCTCGTGGACGAGACGGCCGAGCTGCTGCGGCGGCGCCCCGACGCGGCCGAGGTCACGGTCGAGGTCGGCCCTCGGCCCGCGGAGGGGCGGTTCGTGCGCGCCGACCCCGACCAGCTCCGCCAGGCGCTGCTGAACGTGGGGATCAACGGGCTCGAGGCCATGGGCGGGCGCGGCCGGCTGCGGTTCCAGCTCGCCCCGGCCCTCCTGCCGCAGCGGCGCCGGCAGGGGAAGACGGCGGACCTCGCGGAGGTGGCCGGCGTGGCCCTCGACATCGAGAACGACGGGCCGCCGCTCGGGCCCGAGGCCCAGCGCGGGCTGTTCACCCCGTTCTTCACCACCAAGCGGGGCGGCCTCGGGCTGGGCATGGCCATCACCCAGAAGATCGTGCGCGAGCACGACGGCGACGTGGAGTGCCTCGCCAGCGAGCTCGGCGGACCGCGCTTCCGGATCGTGCTCCCCTCGGAGCCCGGGGCCCCGCCATCCGCTTAGAATGCGCTCCTCGGGGGGAGAGAGCCGCGGCCGATGGCCAAGGTCTTGATCATCGACGACGAGCGGGGGCTGCTCGAGGTCCTCTCGATCGTCCTCGGCCGCTCGGGCTACGAGGTCGAGACGGCCGCGAGCGGGGCCGCCGGGCTGCGCGCCTTCGAGGAGACCCGGCCCGAGATCGTGCTGCTCGACCTCAACCTCGGCGATCAGGACGGGCTCGAGGTGCTGGAGCGCGTCCGCGCGCTCGACCCGTTCGTGCCCGTGATCGTGATCACCGCGTACTCGACCTGGGACAACGCCGTGCAGGCCATGCGCCGCGGCGCCTTCGACTTCATCAAGAAGCCGTTCGACGACAACGACCTGATCCGCGAGGTGGTGGCGCGCGCGCTGGCGCAGCGGGTGATGCGCGGCAAGGGGGAGCTCCCCGACGCCGCGGCCGAGATCCTGGGCAACTCGCCGGCCATGCGCTCGGTGCTCGACGTGGTGCAGCGCGTGGCGCCCACGGACTCGACCGTGCTGGTCACGGGCGAGAGCGGCACCGGCAAGGAGCTGCTCAGCCGCGCGCTCCACTACTGCTCGCTGCGCGCCGGCGGGCCGTTCCTCTCGGTGAACTGCGGGGCCTTCCCCGAGGCGCTGCTCGAGAGCGAGCTGTTCGGGCACATGAAGGGCTCCTTCTCGGGCGCGCACCAGGACAAGAAGGGGCTGATCGAGGTCTGCAACCGCGGCACGCTGTTCCTCGACGAGATCGGCGAGCTGAACGTCACCACGCAGGTCAAGCTGCTGCGCGTGCTCGAGGACCGGCGGGTGCTCCCCGTCGGCGGCACCGAGCCGCGCCGGGTGGACGTGCGCTTCATCTGCGCCACCAACAAGGACCTGACGCAGGAGGTCGAGGAGGGGCGGTTCCGCGCGGACCTGTTCTATCGAATCAACGTCCTGCCGATCGAGCTGCCGCCGCTGCGCGAGCGCCGGCGTGACATCCCGCTCCTGGCGGCGCACTTCCTGGCCAAGTACGCGCAGCGCCTCGGCAAGCCCATGGAGGGGATCCGCGAGGACGTGCAGCGGCGGCTCGAGGAGTACCACTGGCCCGGGAACGTGCGCGAGCTGGAGAACACCATTCAGCGCGCGGTCATGCTGGCGCGGGGCGTGTGGATCGAGGGCGACCCGATCCTCCCGAGCGGCCGCCCGGCCGGCGGGGAGGGCCCGACGGGCCGGCTCGAGCTGCCCGACGAGGGCTTCGACCTCGAGGCGGTGCTCGCCGACCTCGAGCGCCGCTACCTCGAGCTGGCGCTCGAGCGGACCGAGGGTCACATGACCAACGCGGCCAAGCTGCTCGGGATCTCGTTCCGCGCGATCCGCTACAAGCTGAAGAAGCACGGGCTCAAGGGGAGCTGACCGCTTGGACCCGCTGGACCCCGCGTTCCTGCGCCGGCTGGAGCGGCTGGCCCTGGCGGCGCGCCGCACGCTGCGCGGGGTGGGCCTCGGCGAGCGACGCTCCAAGCGTCACGGCGGGTCGGTCGAGTTCGCCGACACGCGCCCCTACGCGCCCGGCGACGACACGCGACGGATCGACTGGTACGCCTACGCCCGGCTGGAGCAGCTCCTGCTGCGGCTGTACGTGGAGGAGCAGGACCTCACCGTCCACCTGCTCGTGGACCACAGCGCGTCCATGGGCGGCGGCGCACCGCCCAAGCTGCCGCTGGCGCGGCAGCTCGCCGTCGCGCTCGCCTACGTGGGCCTCGCCGCGGGCGACCGCGTCTCGCTCCGCCCGTTCCGCGGCGGCGAGCGCGGCGCCGTGTTCGGGCCGGCGCGCGGCCGCTCGGCGCTGGTCCGCCTGCTGCGCTTCTTGGAGCGCGACGCCGAGGCCCGCGGGACGAGCGCCTTCGGCGCGGCGCTCCGCGCGTTCGTGGCCCGGCGGCCGACGCCGGGCGTGGTGGTGGTGCTGAGCGACTTGCTCGACCCGGCCGGGGTGGTGCGCCCGCTCGAGGAGCTGCGCCACGCGGGCCACGAGGTGCACGTCGTCCACCTGATCGCGCCGGACGAGGCGGCGCCCGAGGTGGGCGAGGACCTCGAGCTCGTCGACCTCGAGACGGGCGAGCTGGTGTCGGTGAGCCTCACCCGCGACGCCGTCCGCGATTACCGGGCCGCGTTCGCGGCCCACTGCGCGCAGGTGCGCGCGGCCTGCGCCCGCAGCGGGATCGGCTACGCGGTGGCGCGCAGCGACGAGCGGTTCGAGGACGTGGTGCTCGGGGCGCTCCGCGAGGGGGCGCTGCTGCGGTGAACGTCCGCGACGCGCTGGGGTCGGCGGGGTGGGGCGCGCTGCTCGTCCTCGCCGTGGCCGCGCCGTTCGCCGCGCTCGGGCTGCTGGGCGTGCGCCTGGTGAACCCGACGGGGCTGCTCTTGGCGCTGCTCGCGCTCCCCCTCCTGCTCCTGTTCATGCTCCGGCCGCGGCACCGGCGCCGGTCCGTGGCCAGCGTCCTGTTCTGGCGGGCCGTCGCGGCAGGGCAGCAGGCGGGGACGCCGTTTCAGCGGCTGCGGCGCAACCTGCCGCTCCTGCTGCTGCTGCTCGCCCTGGGCGCGCTGGCCTACGGGCGCGCGCGGCCCGTCGCGCGGGGCGAGGCCCAGACCGGGCGCTCGGTGGTGCTGCTGCTCGACACCAGCGCCAGCATGCTCGCGCGCGAGGGCGAGCGGACTCGCTTCGAGCAGGCGCGCGCCCAGGCGCGCGCGGAGGTCGACGCGCTCGGCCCGGGCGATGAGGCGTGTCTGATCGCCGTCGACGCGGGCGCGCGCACGATCGTGCCCTGGACGAACGACGCCGCCACGCTGCTCCGCGGGCTCGAGGCGCTCGAGCCGCGCCACCTGCCCACCCAGCTGGCTGAGGGGCTGCTGCTGGCGGCCGGCGCGGGGCGCGGCGCGCAGGAGGTGCACCTGTTCTCCGACTGCGGCGGGCCGCCGCCTCCGGCCGTGGGGCTGGGGGGGCCGCTGCGGGTCCACCGGGTCGGGGCGGCGGGGGAGAACCTGGCGATCTTCGGGGCCCAGGCGCGGGTCCGGCTGGGGGGAGGGGCCGCCGCGCTCGCGCCGGGCGACGAGGGGCTGGTGCACGAGGTGTTCGCGACCGTGCACAACGCCGGCGAGCGCCGGCGGAGCGCGTTCGTGACCCTGGAGCGTGACGGGCGCACGCTGGCCGCGCGCCGGGTGGCGGTCGAGGCCGGCGCCGCCGCGGCGGTCGTGCTCGAGGTGCGCCTCGGGGCGGGGCCCCTCGCGGTGCGCCTGCTCCCGACGCAGCCGGGCGCGCAGCTCGACCCCCAGCCCCTCGACGACGTGGCCTGGCTGGTGATCCCCGACCGTCCCGGGGTGGACGTGGCGCTCGCCTCCACGGCGTCGGAGCCGGGCTCGCCCCTCGAGCGGGCGCTGGTCGCCTCGGGCGCGCGGGTCCACCGCCTCGAGCCGGGCGCGCTGGAGGCGCCGCCGCCCGAGGCGCGCCTGGTCGTGTACGAGGGCCTGGTCCCCGCGGCGCTGCCCCCGCGCGACTGCCTGCTGATCGACCCGCCCACGGCCGTGGGCCCGATCGTGCCGGGCGCGCCCGTCGAGGCCCCGCGCGTCGCCGGCTGGGACCGCGACCACCCGCTGCTGCGCTACGTCGACCCCTCGGACGTGTCCCTCCTGGCGGCGCGCCCCCTGAGCGTCGGCTCCGGCGCGCGGGTGCTGCTGCAGGGGGAGGACCCGCGCAGCGAGGCGCCGCTGGTCCTGATGGCGAGCTGGGAGGAGGGCGAGGCGCGCCGGACCGCGCTGGCGTTCGACCTCGACGCCTCGAGCTGGCCGCTGCGCGCCTCGTTCCCGATCTTCGTCAAGAACTGCGTCGACCTCGCGGCCGGGCGAGGGCAGGGCGAGGGAGCGGGCGCCGCGACGGGCGAGCCGCTCGCGATCCCGACCCCGCCCGGCCTGGAGCGGGTCACGATCGTCGACCCGCGCGGCGTGCGGCACGAGGTGGCCGTGGACCGAGGCCACGCCCCGTTCGCCGCGACCGACTGGGCGGGGATCTACCGGGTCGAGGCCGACGGCGCGCCGCTCGCCGCGATCGCGGTCAACCCAGCCGACCCCGACGAGGCGCGGATCGCCCCGCGCGACGTGCCGAGCGGCGCCCAGGAGGCGAGCGCCGCCGGGGCCACGCGCACGCGCTCGATCGAGCTGACCCCCTGGCTCGCCGCGCTCGCGCTCCTGGTGCTGACCGCCGAGGCCTGGGTCAGTCACCGCCGGCTGTAGTA
>CAZMSZ010000048.1:23701-28867 GCA_964569055.1 uncultured Planctomycetota bacterium
TCGCGCTCCTGGTGCTGACCGCCGAGGCCTGGGTCAGTCACCGCCGGCTGTAGTAGCAGGCCGCACGCTGCGCGAGCGGCGGGTCGGAGCTCAGTAGTCCTTGAGCTTCTGGCGCTCGAGCTCGGCCACCAGCTTGGCCACGTAGCCGCGCCAGTCGCGCTCGAGCGCCGAGAAGTCGACGCGGCCGAACACCTCGTCGAAGGCGGCGCCCTGGTCCTTGCCCTCGCGCAGGGCCTCGAAGTACTTGCGCAGCAGCTTGGCGCCGCCGGCGCTCGAGGTGAAGTAGTGGCACAGGGACCAGGCCTGGGCGTAGTTGACGAAGGGGCGGCTGTCCCAGGTGGCGCGCGAGGCGCGCATCAGCGTCCGCAGCTCGAACGGCGCGGGCGTGAGCGTCCCGGCCAGCGCGTCGCGAATGTTCGAGAGCCGGCTGGGGGTGCGCTGCGGAATGAGCCCGTAGCGGAGCTTGCGCCGGGTGAGCTCGCAGATGCTGAAGTACTCCGCCATACCCTCGTTGAACCAGGTGGGAGCGTCGCGCACGTAGCGGTGCAGCCACTGGTGGAAGGTCTCGTGCATGAGCGTCTCGAGCGTGGCCTGGTCGAGCAGGCCCGAGCGCTTCGGCCCCTCGTCCTCGTCTCCCTCGCCGCCGCCCTCCTGGTCGTAGAACACCAGCAGGCGGAGCCCCGGGAGGTAGTACCCGAGCACGTTCTCGGTGCTCCCCACCTGCAGCCGCTCCGAGAAGGCGGCGTAGTCGGCTTGCCGGGCGAAGACGTAGACCGTGGGGATCACCGGCTCCCCGGGCTCGAGCCCGAACAGCTTCTGATAGGCGGCGTAGGCCTGATCCATGGTCAGGCACAGCTCCTGCAGGCCCTTGTGCGACCGGCGCGCGCGCTCGACGGCCTTGGCCCGGGCCGCCTCGTCGAGCTTGCCGAGCTTGCGGTCGAGGGCCAGGAGCCCGCGCTCGTCGAGGCCGAGGTCGGTCACCACGCGGTAGTAGCCATCGGGGGTCGAGCTCTCGAGCGCCGGCGCCGCGTTGCGAAAGCGGGCCGCGAAGGGACCGTCGAGCAACAGGAGCATGGTGGCGGCCTCCGGGAAGCCACCCCCCTCCGCCGCTCGGCGTGCGTCGGCGAAGCGCCCGGTGTAGAAGCCCGCCAGGGCGGTCAGTTGCCGCCCGCGCGCCCCGAGGACCTCGCCGCTGCGCTCGACCGCCTCGAGGGCCCCCGAGAAGGCGCCCTGCTCGAAGCGCTGCATGGCGCGCGCCGCCCACAGCTCCGCGCTCTCGGCGACGGTCTCCAGCGCGGCGATGCACTGCTGCAGCTTGGCGGCGTCGCCACGATCGAACGCGATCGCGGCCACCTCGAGCACGCGCAGGCGCTGCTCCGCCAGCGCCTGCCGCTGGGCCTCGCTCGGGCGCTCCGGCGCAGGATCGCTGGCCGGCGCCTCGGTCGCAGGCGCGGTAGACGCGACCTCCTCGGCGCGATCCTGCTCGGGATCGGACGCGAGATCGGGCGCGGGGTCCGGGGCAGGGTCGGGCGCGGGATCGGGCGCGGCCGCCGAGGCTGCGCGAGGTGGCGGCTGTTCGGCCTCGCCCGCGTCGGCGCCCGCGCTCGCAGCCTCCGTCTCCTCGTCCTCGGCGCCGCTGGGCTCGACGGGGGCGGCGTCGGCGCTCGGCCCCTCCGCGGCGCGCGCGGCGCGGGCCGCACGCGCCTCACGATCGCGCGCCTCGATCCTCCGCGTGAGCTCGCGCTCGAGCTCTGCCAGCTCGCCGAGGAGCGCCTCGGCCTCGGTCCGCCCGTACAGGTCGTTCTGGAGCGTGGTCAACGCTCGCCGCGCGTCGTCGAGCTGATCAGCCTCGAACAGGGCCCGCACCCGATCCCGCTCGGCGCGCTCGGCGACGAGCGCCTCGCGAGGCGCGGGCGCGTCGCTGGGAGCGGGCGCCTCGACCTCGGGCTGAGCGGGCTCGGCCGCTGCCTGGGCCGAGGCGCGCGCCGGTGCGGGGTCGGGTCCGTCGGACGTGAGCACCGCGACCGCCAGGACCACCAGCAACACCACCCCCGCGGCCCCTGCGCCGATCAGCGCCTTGGGCACCGGCTCGCGCCCGGCCCCTGGCGCAGGCGGCGCCTGGCGCAGGCGACGCGACGACGTGGCGCGCGCCGCCCCGGGCCCTGGCGGCGCCTGCCGCAGACGGCGCGAGGAGGTGGCGCGCTTCGGCGCGACCGGCGCCGGCTCGGCAGACGGCGTGGGCGGCTCCGCTTCGCGAGGCGGCTCCACCAGCTCCAGCGGCGCCGCTTGAGGCGACGAGGTGACCGGCGCGAGGTCGAGCGCGGGCGCGGCCCCCGCGGGCTGCGCCGGAGCCAGTGGCGCGAGGTCGAGCGCGGGCGGCGCGGCGGCCGGAGCCGGCGCGAGGTCGAGCGGCGCGTCAGCTCCAGGAGCGTTCGCCCCCGCCTCCTGCTGGGCCAACGCCGCAGCGGCGTTGCGCAGCCACTCCTCCGCAGCCGGCGGGAGCCCGCCCCCGGCTCGCAGCAGGTCGACCAGCAGCGCCCGCTGCCCCTGGTCCGCCAGCGCGCGCTGGTGCGCCAGGAGGCGCGTGATCTCGTGCTCGGGCATGCGCCCGCGCGTCAGCCGCAGGAAGACCTCGTCGCTGACCATCGGCTCCTCTTCGTCTCAGGAGGTGTTCGATCTTCCGATGGAGCAGTACATCACTCGCACCCCGTCGCGCAAGGTGGTCGGCCGGGCATGAAAGGCCACCCGCGGCGCGGTGCGTTCGGAGCGTGCGCGGACGCGCGAATTGTGGGTGCGGGAGGGACTCGCGCCGGCGTCGAGCGAACCCGCGACCTGGTTGTTCGCTGGTCCGGCTCGACGCGGCTGCACCGCTTCCCGCAGGCCGGCCACTGGACCATGATCCCGCCGAGGTGGCGACGCTCATCGCCGACCACCTCGCGAACGCCGCGCCGCTGACCCCGAGTGCGGCCGAGGCCCCGCGCGCGTCCTCGCGCACGGGTCGTGCGGCGACGCGACCATTGCACGCCATGCGCGTTCGTGCCATACCGGTCCAGCATAGGGTCCTGGAACGGCGGAGTCCGGAATTGGACGCGATTCATCCGATTCAGCGGCGTCTCCTCGCCGAAGAGCTCTCGCTCCGCCGGCGGGCGGACGAGGAGCGGCGCTACGCCGCTTGCCAGCGCCGGGGTCGGATCGACTCGAATCCCCACCAGGTCGACGCGGTCATCTTCGCGCTCCGGCGGATCCGCGAAGGCGGCTGCCTCCTCGCCGACGAGGTCGGCCTGGGGAAGACGATCGGGCGCGAGGACAACGAGCTCCACGAACGCGCCCTACTGTACGTCGCGCTGACTCGCGCCAAGACCCAGGCTCTCCTTGTCGTGCCACGGGACGCCCAGCCCCTGGCTCCGCACCCCGGGAGCGGCGACGCGGTGAGAACGCGCCCGGGGCGCGCCGGTGAGGGTCCGAGGCAGCCGGCTGGCCTTCAGACCCGGCTTGGTACCCACTTGCGCTGCTACAGGACTTGACGCGCGTGACCGTCCCGACGTTTCCGCAGAGCTTTCCTCCGGGCTGCCCTCCAGCCGACGCGACGGACGCCTCGGGCGTCGTGTTCCGGCTCGCGACAGACAACCCACCGACCGAGACCGACCTCGCTAGCCACGCCGAGCTCGGGAAGCTACCCAACGCGCCTCCGTGCCTCCGGGCGGGTCTCTCCGTGCTCCGAACGCGCGACGACGCCACGCACATGAGCCGTCTGTTTCCATTCCTGGGCAGCTTCTTGGCGAGCGGTGAGCTGGGTCCGCATCACGGTAAGACGAAGCTGACCCCCAGCCGCGCTGCCTCGACGCATACGACGTGGTGGCCTTACGATGGCGTCGACCGAAGGGCTGCGCTGCCACGGATCGAGGAGATCTAGCCGATGTGGACGGTCGATGGGTACGCATGCTCGCCAGAGCAGCTCGACCTCGCGGTCGAGCCGGCGGAGGTGCTGTACGACTTCGACGGCCCGCGGCTGTTCACGACGATGCGGCGGGAGAAGCTGGTCCTGGCCTACCAGTGCGACGAGGACCACCACGCGGCGCGGTACCTGTTCGTGCCGACCACCCGGGAGACCCTCAGCGATCTCAAGCTCGGACGCAAGACCGTACGCGAAGCGCTCGACCAACCGATTGGTTGGGTGTGCGACGTCCCGCACGGGCAGACCAGGCCCTCTCAGGGATGGGAGGTCGCCCCACTCGCGCAGGTTCGCAGTGACCGCCTTCCCGCACCCGGAGTCATGCTCTCCCCCGAGCTGCAGCCGCTCCTGTCGATCCGCCTGATCGGCCCTGAGATCAGCAAGGAGCACTTGCTCGCGAGCGTCGTGAAGCGGGGCGTCGAGGCCGTCACCGGCGCGCTCAAGGCGCTCACGGACTTCGTCTTGACCTCCGCGGAGGGGCGGCCTCGTGAGAGTCGTCGGCGCCTCTACAACCTCCACGCGCAGCGACTCGCGTTCAGCAGTCTGGAGATCGGGTTCTCGCTCCCCGATGGTGGCAAGCAGCAGGAGCTCCTCCCTGTCGAAGCCGAGACGCTCCGCGAGATCGAAGGTCTCTTCAGGGAAGCCCTCGACTGGCTCTCGACGACGGACCAAACCGTCGAGAGTCCCGCGCCACCGGGACACGGAGAACGCGCGCTCGCGCTGTTGAAGGCGCTCGACGAGCTCTCCCCGCCGCAGTATGGCGAGGTCGAAGAGATCGAGCTCGGCGGGAGGCTCGGCAGCAGCCGAGGCCGCCGGACCCGGCTTACACGCGCACACTCGAAGACGATCCGCAACGTTCTCAAGGCGACCAGCCCGAGAAATCCACCGCTCGAAGTCGTCGATCTCCACGGGCGCGTGCGCGAGCTCGACAAGGACGAGCTGACGTTCATGCTGCGGGAGATCCAGGAGCCCGCCCCTGGGCCCGAGCAACGGTTCTCCTTCGAGCCCACACACCTCGACGAGCTCCTCGACCTTTTCGTCTCAGAGGAGCTCGTGAGGCTCGTGGGTGTCCGACGAGCCAAGAACGTCGTCGAGCTGCTGGAGATCGAGCGCGGGTAGCACCCACCGAAGGCAGGGCGCGGTGCGTCGCTGCAAGTTGGTTGGCGGGGCCTACTGGAAATCGAATCCAGCGACCTGGTTGTTCGCCAGGCCCA
>CAZMSZ010000049.1:0-2862 GCA_964569055.1 uncultured Planctomycetota bacterium
GGACGCCGTACTTGTCGGCCTGCCGCCAAACAGTCTCCGACTGGGGCTCGACGCCGGCGACGCCGTCGAACACCGCCACCGCGCCGTCGAGCACGCGCAGCGAGCGCTCGACCTCGATCGTGAAGTCGACGTGGCCGGGGGTGTCGATCAGGTTGATCGCGTGGTCCTTCCAGGTGCAGTAGGTCGCCGCGGACTGGATGGTGATCCCGCGCTCTTTCTCGAGCTCCATCGAGTCCATCTTGGCGCCGACGCCGTCCTTGCCCTTCACGTCGTGGATCGCGTGGATCCGACCGGTGTAGTACAGGATCCGCTCGCTGAGGGTCGTCTTGCCCGAGTCGATGTGGGCCGAGATCCCGATGTTGCGGACGTGGGCGCGGGGGGGGGCGATCGTGAGCGTCGAGGTCATAGGTTGTGCTCCGGTTGCCGCAGGGTTTACCATTCCCACAGCGAACTCCGAAGTGAGAGGAGAAGAACATCCCGCGGCCGGATCGCCCCGGCTGCCTGGCAAGGCGAGTCCGGGGCGCGTGCGAGTCGCGGGCGAGCGATATCGAGAAGGGCCCAAGTCGAGCGTTCGCCGCCCGACCCGGGCCCCCGCCGTTAGCACTCGTTGTACCACGGGGTCCGACAAGGACGTAACCCCGAGGCCATGGCTACTGTTGAGGTCCTTTGGCTCGTTCGTCTCGTGGGCGGGCCGCACCAGGCACGGACCCGTTTCCACGAACGGGCCGAATCTTTCCACAACGACTGGCGGCTAGCAAGGGACAGGCTCCGCCTCGGGTTGAGCCCGGCTGGCGAGCTCGTCTCATTTGCCGCGCTGCGCCATGGCCCGAAATCGGGAAACTCGCTCCGGTTGCGTAAAACCCGTTGTGCCCACTGAATTTCTCTTGCGCGAGTCCGCAGGCGATCGCTACAAGAGCCCCCAACGATCGGTGACACCCTCCTCGCCGCCGGACCCGTGCGGGAAGGGCACGCCGCCCCCCATCCAGGAGACGCGCATGAGCATCGTGGTCACTTGCGAGTGCACCATGAAGTACCGCCTCCCCGACAAGTACGCCGGTAAGCGCTGCCGGTGCCGGGAGTGCGGCGAGCGGATCGAGGTCCCGGCCCGCGCCGCGGACGAGCGGGCGCGCCGGCGGCGGCGCAAGGCCGAGCGCGGCGCCCACGCCACGACCCGCCGCCTGGGCGGCTCGGCAGACCGTGAGATCTTGCGCGAGGGGCACGCCCTGCGTCAGGCGCTGGGCAACCGCCACGTCGGCGAGTCGATGCACCAGCTCGCCCCGCTTCACTCGGGCAGCCGCGAGGAGGACGCGCTCGCCGCGGTGTCTGCCCGGCTCGCCAGCGTCGACGAGCGCCGGCGGGCCAGCGCCGACGAGGGCCGGCGGGCCAGCGCCGACGAGCGGCGCGCCAAGCGGCGCGCGCGCCGCGCGGCCGAGGCGGAGGCCGAGCGGCCCGCCCGCGCCGAGCGGAAGGGCAAGAGCAAGCAGGAGCCCACGCCCAAGGGCAAGGGCAAGAGCAAGAGCAAGGGCAAGGGTTCGGCCCCCAAGGGCGCGAAGGGCTCCGCCGCCAAGGTCGCGGCCAGGGAGTCCGCGGCGGGCGGGAAGACCGGCAAGTCGGCCAAGACGGGCAAGGCTCGCGGCGCGGGGCGGACCTCGTCGGGCGAGCGGCGGGCCCTCGGGGCGGGCGCCGCGCGCCGGGCGCGGCTCGGGCGGCCGGCTCGCGAGGGCGAGGAGCGCCCCGCCGGCCTGTCTCGCGGCGCGACGGCCCTGATCGTGGGGCTGGTCGGGGCGCTGGCGCTGGCGATCGGCCTGGCGGTGGGCGGCGTGTTCGGCAAGCCTGGCGCCGGCGCCGGGCTCGACGTCGACGCCAAGCTGGCCTACCTCGAGGGCCTCAAGCAGCACGGCCACTGGGAGCAGGCCAAGACCGAGGCCGACGCGCTGGAGGCCGCCCTGCAGGCCAGCGGCGATACGGCGGCCCTGGGCCGGCTCTACCAGGCGCGCGCCGGCGTCGACAAGGTGATGGCCCTGAGCGCCCTGCCCCAGGACGCCGACGAGACCCGCCTGCGGCACCTCCTCGAGTTCGCGGCCGATCGCGACCCGACGGTGCGGATGGCGGCGGCGAACGACCTCGCCAAGCTCGCGGGCCAGGAGGAGGCGATCCGGACGCTGCTCGCGCTCAGCCGCGACGCCGACCCGCGCGTGGCCGACGCCGGGCGGCGGGGAGCGATCCACGCCGGCGGCCCGCTGGTGGCGCCGCTGCTCGAGCAGGTGATCCGCGAGACGGGCGCGACCGGCGGCAAGCTGGGCGAGGTGGCCATGGAGCGCGCGCTCGAGCTCGCCGAGCCCGCGGCCGTTCCGGCGCTGGTCGCGATCCTCGAGACCCGGACCAGCGGCCCGCCGGCGCTGCTGACGAGCGCGCTGCGCCGGCTGGCGGAGCTGGCGCAGGACGGCGCGGTCCTCGCGGCGGTGCAGCCCTACCTCGACCACGCCGACGCCGAGGTCTCCGCGGCCGCGCGGGACGTGCGCGACGTCCTCGGCGGCTGATCGCGGCCGCCGCGCCTCGCAGGCCGCAGCGGTTAGCTGCTAGCGCTGTGCCCGTGCCCGTGCCCGTCGACGCGGCCCGCGGCCCGTTCACATGCCGGCTGCGCGAAGGAGCTACCCAGAGCGCTCTCGCTTGCACCTCCTCCGCCGCAGCGAAGTAGAAACGGGCCACGGGCACGGAAACGGGCACGGGCAAGGGCACGGGCACGGATTCGCCTTTTGCGCAGCGACGTGTGGAGTCGTCAGCCGGTGCCCGTCCCCGTCGACGCGGCCCGTGGCCCGTTCACGTGCACGCGCCACCGGAACGGGCGCGGGCACGGGCACG
>CAZMSZ010000049.1:2962-7853 GCA_964569055.1 uncultured Planctomycetota bacterium
CAACCCCAGCCGCTGGGCGTGGGCGGCCAGGAGCGGCTGCAGGCGCACGAAGCGGTTCGAGACGTTGGCGAGCAGCACGCCGCCCGGGGCCAGCCGCTCGAGGTACGTGCGCATCGCCTCCTCGGTCAGGAGGTGGACCGGGACGCTGTCCGACGCGAAGGCGTCGAGCACCAGCAGGTCGTAGCGCGCCTCGCCGCGCGCCTGCTCGGCGGCGAGCGAGCGGCGGCCGTCGCCGAGGACCACCCGCACGGGTCCGGGCGCGTCGGCGAGGTAGGAGAACAGCCCCGAGCCGCTCGCGACCCAGGCCACCGCCGGGTCGATCTCGAAGAACGTCCACGGGTCCCCCGGCCGCTGATACGGCGCGAGCCCTCCGATCCCCAGCCCGACCACCCCCACGCGCGGCGGCGTGGCGCCGGCCCAGGCCGCGCGCCAGCGCGCCACGACCTCGCCCACCGGCGCCTCGGGGTCGTAGTAGGCGAGGGGCTCGCGGGTCCGCGCCGGGTCGAGGGCCTGCCGCCCGTGGACCGTGGTCCCGTTGAGGTAGTGGCGGTAGCCGTCGCGCTCGACCACCGTGTGCACGCCGAAGAAGCTCCGCGTGCGCAGGAGCGGCGGCGGCCCGAGGCTGCAGGCCGCGACCGCCAGCAGCAGCGCCCCGCCGACGGCGGCGCGCACCCGCGCCCGCGGGACCGCGACCGCGAGCACGACCAGCGCCGGCGCGAACGCGAGCGCGCCCAGGAGCTGCGCGCCCAGCGCGCGCGTGGTGATGCCTGCCAGCAGCATGGGGACGACCGCCCCGAGCGCCAGGAGCTGCGCGCGCCGGGTCCAGCGCGCCCCGGCCGTCGGCGCGGCGGTCGAGGCCGGCGCGCCGCGCGGGTCGTCGCCCACCAGGAGCGCGGCCAAAAGCGCCGCGGCCGGCAGCTCGATCACGCTCACCGCCAGGAGCGGGGCGAGCAGCGCGCACACCACGCCGGCCGCCAGGCCCCCGGCCGCGATCGCCTGGTAGTAGCGCGTGAGGTCGGCCGGTCCGGGCGCGAGGTCGGCGAGGTCGCGGTGCAGCAGGAGCGACGCCAGGAACACCACCGCCAGCCCCACCGCGGCCGGGGCCCAGCCGGGGACGTGGCTGGCGAGCGCGCCCAGGCCCAGGACGGTGAGCAGGAGCGGGAGGCTCGCCGCGAGGACGGCGCGCGGGACCAGGCGGCGCGGACCGCGCGCGTAGGCGAGCACGAACGTCAGCAGGTAGAGCGCCAGCGGCACGACCCACAACAGCGGCGCCGCCGCCACATCGGAGGACAGGACGGTCGTGGCTCCATACAGCAGGCAGGCCGGGACGAAGGCGAGCAGCCCCCAGCGCAGCACGGTCGCGCGCTCGGGCGGCTCGCCCGCCGGCGAGCCCTCCTGGCCGCCGGCCGCCGTCGCGGTGGGCGCGGCGGCGCGCCAGGTCCCCACGGCGCAGGCCACGCACAGCAGCCCCAGCAGCGCGTAGCCCACGCTCCAGCCCTGCGCCTGGGCCGACAGCGCGCTGCGCGGCTCGATCAGGAGCGGATAGGCGAGCAGGGCCACCAGGCTGCCGAGGTTGCTCGCGGCGTACAGCGGGTAGGGAGCGGCGCGCGTCGTGGCGGCGAACGCCGCCTGCAGCAGCGGCGCGCTCGCGGCGAGCGCCAGGACGGGCGCCCCGATCGCGGCCACCCGCACGGCGAGCAGCCACAGCGGCTCGCCGCCGCCTCCCGGCGGAGGCGGGGTCCACCCCGGCCCGAGCATGGGCGGCAGCGCCAGGAGCCCGGCCAGCGCGAGCAGCGCGGCGTGGATCGCGAGCGCGCGCCGCGGCCCGAGCCGGCCGACCAGCGCGTGCGCGCCGGCGTAGCCCGCCAGGAGCGCCGCCTGGAAGAACAGCAGGCAGGTCGTCCACACACCCGGCGCGCCGCCGAGGACCGGGAGGAGCTGTCGTCCGACCAGCAGCTCGAGCGAGAACAGCAAGCCCGCGGCGAGCAGGGTCGCCAGGGCGAACGCGGCGCGCATGGGGGGACACGCTACCCGCATGCGGGCGCAATGACGTGCGCCCAGGTCCGGAAGCAGGAAACTCGACAGGGAATGAGGAATCAGCCCGGATGTTCCACGAGGCGCGAGCGTCCTTGCGGCATCGGAGGCTCAGGATCGAGCGCAGAGAGCGCAAAGGTCGCAGAGATCGGAGACGAGGACGAGGCAGTTGGAGTCGGCGGATCGTAGCGCTTCGCCCTCCGGCGGCCGACTTCAGCGCACCTCTGCGTGCTCGGCGATCTCTGCGCTGAGATCGCTTCTTGCCGAGTCGAGGGCGGACCCTCGTGAAAGATCCAGGTTAGGAACGCCAGAACGGCTACCGCCGATGCGGCCACGACGAGCGAGAGCCACTCCGCATTTCCTCACGCGGTGGACTGAAGTCAGCTGCACCTGTCTCCTCCCGGCCCGACCTGAGGAGACCGGGCTGGCCGACCGACCGCGGTGAGCTGACCTCGGCCGCACCACGCAGGCACTGGCGCGCGTCCGATCAGCCGACCCCGCGCAGCAGCCCGAGCTCGACGGTGAAGCCCGGGCCCATGGCGCACAGCAGGCCCAGCGCGCCGGGGCGGACGGCGCCCTCCTCGAGCAGCGCCTGCGCGACGAAGTGGACCGAGGCCGAGGACAGGTTGCCGTAGCGCCGCAGCACGCGGCGCGAGGCGGCCACCTGCTCCTCGCGCAGCTCGAGCACGTCGCGCACGTTGTCGAGCACCTTGGTCCCGCCCGGGTGGAGCACGAACAGCTCGAGCGCGCCGAGGGCCACCCCCTGCGCGTCGAGGAAGGCGTCGACCTCCTCGCGCAGGCGGCTGCGCACGAGGTGGGGGATCCGCTGGCTGAGCACGATCCGGAAGCCGTCGCTGCCGAGGTCGAAGCCCATGATCTGGGTCGTGTCGGGGAACAGCACCGAGCGGTGGGCGAGGAGCTCGAGCCCGGGGCCGCGGGGCGGGCGGGCCGAGACCACCAGCGCCGCGGCGCCGTCGCCGAAGATCGCCGAGGAGACCAGGTTCGCGCGGCTCGCGTCCTCGAGCTGGAGCGTGAGCGAGGGGAGCTCGACCGCGAGCACCAGCGCCACCGCCTCGGGCGGGAGGCCGGCCAGGAGGTCGCGGCCCAGCGCGAGCGCCGTGGCGCCCGCCGCGCAGCCCGCCTCGGTGAGCGGGATCCGCCGCACGTCGCGCCGCAGCCCGAGCGCGTTCGCCACGTGCACGTCGAGCGCGGGGATCATGACGCCGGTGCAGGAGGTGTCGATCACGAGGTCCACCTCGGCGGGGGCCACGCCCGCGCGCTCGAGCGCCTCGCGCGCGGCGGCGACCCCCAGCTCGCGGGCGACCTCGCAGTAGGCGCCGTTGCGGGCGGTGAGGCTGCGCTCGCGCAGGTAGAACTCGGGCGGGCGGGCCAGGAAGCGGCGCTCGATCCCGCTGTTGGCGAACACCTGCCGCACGATCGCCGGGTCCTCGCCGCGGGCGACGAACTCGGCGCGCAGGCGCTCCTCGGCCTCCTCGCGGCTGATCGAGTGCTCGGGCAACGCCCGGGCGATGGCGTGAATGATCGCGGGCACGCGCGCTCCTGGCCAGGAGCCTACCGCAACGCTCGTGCCCCCGGGGTTTGTTCCCGCGGGCCGCGGCGTTCACACACCCAGCAACAGCTTGAGCCCGTCGCGGAGACGCAGGGAGCCGAGGGGGGCCATGCCGGCCGCCACCGCGAGCACGCGCTCGAACGACTCGGGCGCGCGGGCGAGGTTGCGCACCACCCGCGCGGCGAGGTCGGGGCGCGCCGCCAGCGCGAGCAGCAGGCGGGTCAGCCCGTCGAGCCCCCGGACGGCGGCCGCCCGGCGGCGGGTCCACTCCGCGAGGCGGCGGGCGGAGAAGTCGCCGCGCGCGTAGCAGCCCTCGAGCACCTCGGCCGCGATCCGCCCGGTGGTGAAGGCGAGCGAGATCCCCTCGCCGGTGATCGGGTCGAGCGCGCCCGCGGCGTCGCCCACCAGCAGCACCCGCTCGGCGTGCGCGGCGCGCGGCCGCAGCGCGAGCGGGCCGAGGGCGCGCGCCCGCGCCAGGAGCGGAGCACGCGCCAGGGGCGCGCACCGCCCGCCGGCCTCGGCCAGCGCCGCGCGCAGCCCGCCCTCGAGGTCGCCCTGCAGGGTGCGCAGGCGCGCTTCGGGGAGGAGCAGCGCCGCGCAGGTCAGCTCGGGCCCGGCCGGGGTGGTGTACAGCTCCCAGCCGCGCCCCACGAACACCTCCACCTTGGCGTCGGGCTCGCGCGGGGCGACGAAGTGCGCCCCGACCCCGAACCGCGCCGGACGCGGCGGTGTGGGCTCCAGGCCCGCCGCGCGACGCACCAGCGAGCGCCCGCCGTCGGCGCCGACCAGGACCGGCGCGCGCGCCACGGCGTCGCCCAGCACGACCTCGACCTCGTCGCGCGGAGCGCCTGGCGCGGGCAAGCGCAGCTCGCGGACCCAGGTGCCGAGGAGCACCGTCACGTTCGGGGCGCGCTGCGCGGCGGCCACCAGCCGCGCGTCGAGCGCGTGACGCGGGACCCCGCGCCCCACCGCGCCCCCGGGGAACCCCGCCTCGGCCCGCGTGCCGTCGCCGAGCCGGTAGCGGATCCCGTCGAACGGCGCGCCCACCTCGGCCACGAGGTCGCCGAGGCCCAGCTCGGCGAGGACCTGCAGCCCCGCCGGCATGATCCCCTCGCCGCACACCTTCGGCCGCGGAAAGCGCGCTCCGTCGATCACGAGGCAGCGCCGCCCCGCGCGCGCGAGGCGCAAGGCCAACGTCGCGCCGGCCGGGCCGGCGCCGACCACGATGGCGTCGAAGCGCTCCACGGGCGCATGGTGCCACGCGCCTCGGGTGCGCGGGGTCGGACG
>CAZMSZ010000049.1:7953-17900 GCA_964569055.1 uncultured Planctomycetota bacterium
GTGCTCGTCAATGACGGCGCGCGGGCGACCTCGGACCCGGTCGTGGTCGAGCCCGGGGTCGAGGCCACGGTCGCCGTGACGC
This sequence comes from uncultured Planctomycetota bacterium, assembly GCA_964569055.1. Taxonomy (GTDB): domain Bacteria; phylum Planctomycetota; class J058; order J058; family J058; genus JAWLGW01. Next base: position 8,036 of record CAZMSZ010000049.1, read on the forward strand.
TGCACCGGCGCCGGGTCCGCGGCCGGCTGCTCGACGCGGTGGGCGCGCCGGCGGGCAGGGTGAGCTTCGCCGTCGTCGCCAGGACCGAGCGCCTGAGGCGCCGCGCCACGACTGACGCGAGCGGCGCCTTCGTGATCGACGCCCTGCCGGCCAACCTGACGGAGATCGAGGTCTCGCGCGAAGGCTACGTCCCGCTGCGGCTCGCCCTCCCCAATGACGGTGAGCTGGGCGCGATCCGGCTCCAGCCCGCCGACACCGCGCGCTGAGCGCCGGCTCAGGCCTTGAAGCCCTCCGGCAGGCGAATCCCCGCCCGCTGGGCCTCGCGCTCGAGGTAGCTCTGCACGGCGGCCTGGATCCGGTGGGCGAGGTGGACGGCGCGCAGGCCGTGCTCGCCGGGGACCTCGGGCGGGTGCTCGCCTCGGCAGGCGGCGAGGAAGCTGGTGAGCTGGTCGCGCAGCGCGTCGGTCGAGGTGATCGAGTGCTCCTGCACGTCGAGGAGCTGGCCGAACACGAACCCGAACGGGTCCTCGAGCGAGCGGACGTCGATCTGCTGGGGGTCGAGCTCGCCGCTGGCGTAGCGCTCGCTCTTCTTGAAGATCGAGATCACCTTCTCGTGGTAGTCGATCGAGAGGTAGGCGTTCTGCTGGAACATGCGGATCTTCCGCATGCGCTTCATGGAGACGCGGCTGGCCCGCAGGTCGGCGATCGCGCCGTCGGCGAAGTGGAGGCGCGCGTCGCACATGTCCTCGGAGCGCGACAGGACCGGGATCCCGATCGCCTCGACCGAGGTCACTTCGCTGTGGAGGAACTCGAGCACGATGTCGAGGTCGTGGATCATGAGGTCGAGCACGACCCCGATGTCCTGCGAGCGGAAGGCGTAGGGGCTGAGCCGGTCGGTGACCACGTAGCGCGGGTCGTCCACCACCTCGCGCGCGGCGCGGAAGGCCGGGTTGAACCGCTCGATGTGCCCGACCTGCAGCACCGCGCGGCTCCGCTTCGCGGCGGCGAGCATGGCCTCGGCGTCCTCGGTCGAGGGCGCCATGGGCTTCTCGACCAGGACGTGCACGCCCGCCTCGAGGAACATCTCGGCCAGCGCGCGGTGGCTGCTGGTCGGGGTGGCGATCGAGACCGCGTCCACGTTGCCGAGCAGGTCCCGCGCGTCGCCGTAGGCGCGCGCCCCCGACTTGAGCGCGGCCTCGGCGCGGCGGGCGGGGTCGCTGTCGACCACCGCCACGAGGTCGCAGCCGGGCAGGTCCTTGTAGTGCTTGACGTGGCCGGCGCCCATGGGGCCCACCCCGACCACCGCGACGCGGAGCTTCATGGCGCCGGCCCCCTACGCCGGCCCGTCGGCCGCGCCGGCGCCGCGCGGCTCGTCGCCCACGGTCGCGTCGATCAGCATGAACTTGAGCACACCCTCGCACACCACGTGGTTGTCGACCGTGGCGCGGATCCGGGCCTGCCCGGTGCGCTCCTTGATCCGCATCGCCTCGCTCTCGATCACCACCCGGTCGCCGGGGGTCACCGTCTTGCGGAACTTGAAGTTGTCCACGCCGAGCAGGTAGGCCAGCTTGCCCGCGTGGTTGAGGCTGCCGAGCAGCATGGCGCCGGTGACCTGCGCCGCCGCCTCGATCAGGAGCACGCCCGGGAACACCGGCTGGCCGGGGAAGTGGCCCTGGAAGAACGGCTCGTTGAAGGTGACGTTCTTGATCCCGACCGCGCGCTGGGCGCCCTGGACCTCGATGATCCGGTCGACCAGCAAGAACGGGTAGCGGTGCGGCAGGATCCGCTGGATCTGGCGGATGTCGAGCGCCGTCAGGCCGACGTCGCGCCCCTCCTGCAGCAGCTCCTCCTCGCGCGCGAGCAGCTTGCGCACCAGCGCCGCGTTCAGCTCGTGCCCGCTCTTGACCGCGATGATGTGCGCCCGCACGGGGCAGCCCGCCATGCCGAGGTCGCCGAGCAGGTCGAGGATCTTGTGACGCACCGGCTCGTCGGCGAAGCGCAGCTCCCCCTCGACGGTGCCGTCGTCGTCCATGACGACGGTGTTCTCGGTGTTGGCGCCCTTGCCCAGGCCGGCGGCCAGGAGCATCTCCGCCTCCCGCCGCAGGCAGAACGTGCGGGCCGGGGCGATCTCCTTGACGTAGCGGTCGCGCGTCAGCTCGAGCGAGTAGTACATGCTCGGCAGGCTCGGGAGCGGGTAGTCGAGCGTGTAGCTGATCCGCAGGCCGGCGGGGTAGGGGAGCGCGACCAGGCTGGCCTCCTTGTGGGAGACCTCGATCGGCTCGCGCACCACGATCTCGCGGCAGGGGACGTCCTGCTCGTGGACGCCCGCCTCATCGAGCAGCTCCACGAACGAGCTCGCGCTCCCGTCGAGGCCGGGCATCTCCTCGCCGTCGAGCTCGACCTCGAGGTTGTCGAGGCCCAGGCCCATGGCGGCGCTGACGAGGTGCTCGACCGTGTGCACCTCGGCCTGCCCCTCGCGCAGCGCCGTGCGCCGCTGCGAGGTGGTCTGGGCGGAGACCGAGCAGGGGATCCGCGCGTAGCCGGGCAGGTCGGTGCGCACGAACACGATCCCGGTGCCCGGGCCGGCGGGCTTGACCCGCACGTTGACCTGCTTGCCGGTGTGCAGGCCCACGCCCGTCGCCGTGGCCGTGGGCCGCGCGATCGTGCGCTGCCGGCGCGCCCCGAGCGCCGGCGGCGTCGCCTGCAGCGTCGGCGTGGTGTCGTTCATGTCCCCCCCGTCTCCGCGGCCGGTCCTACTTCTTCTTCGGCTGGCTCGCGTCGCTCTCTTCGCTGGTCGTGTCCGAGGAGGACGACGCCGCCTGCTGCTGCAGCGCGGCCGCGCGCTCGAGCTCGGCCGACTCCGCCGCGCGCTTCTCGAGGTTCTCCTTCGAGTTGAGCACGGTCAGCACGTTGCGCGTGATGTCGAGCTTGCCGCTGAAGTAGAGCACGTCCGAGATCTGGGCGCGGAAGATCCGCTCCTGGAAGTGCTCCACCAGCTCGCCGCCGCCCTTGGCGTGCTCGGCCTTGTCGATCTTGAGGATCAGGTCGAAGCCGTAGTCCTTGCCGAAGTCCGCGACGGTCCGCTCGATCTCGTTGAGGATCAGGAGCGTGCGCTGCTCGACCTTGTTCTTGAGCTCGGTCTGCAGCCGCTCGCCCTTCAGCTCGAGCGCGAACTGCGCCATCTTCAGCTTCTCGCGGGCGCGGAGCCACGGCTCGCTGTTCTCGCGGTACTGGTTCCACTCCTTGCGGAGCGCGATCTGCGCCTTCTGGTCGGCGTCGAGCTCCTGCTTGATCTTCTCGCGCCGCTCGTTGATCGACTGCTCGAACTCGTCCTTGCGCTTGTAGTTCTTGAACAGCAGGTTGATGTCGACCACCGCCATGCGCAGCTGGGGGGCCTGCTTGGGCTGCTGCTGCGCGATGGCGCTCGCCCCGGCGGCGAGGGCCAGCGCCAGGGCGCCGAGGAACAGTCGAGAGGTGCGCGGCTTCATGGTGCCTCCAGCGGGCGAACGTTATACCCGAGATCCCGACGAGCGTCAGCCGCTAACCCCTTGACCGGTTGAGAGTAGCGGCCGTGCCTCCAGGGCGGCCTCAGAACCCGCCTCCGAACCCGACCGAGAACGAGAACACCTGCTCGTCGTCGTCGTCGAGCGCCTTGAGCGGCCAGGCGAAGTCGAGCGCCACGGGGGCCGGGAAGAACGGGACCTTGATGCGAAAGCCGAACCCGGCGGCGACCCGCATCTCGTCGTAGGTGAACTGACGGATCCGGCGGGTGACGGTGCCGGCGTCGACGAACACCACCCCGCGCAGCAGGTCCTGGAACAGCGGGTAGCTGAACTCGGCGGTGCCGGTCACCAGGAAGCTGCCGCCGATCGGGTCGTCGTCGAACTGAGGGCCCACGCTGCGGAACTGGAACCCGCGGATCGAGTTGGGGCCGCCGGCGTAGAACCGCTCGAAGATCGGCACCGGGTCGTCGCCGAGCTTCTCCTGCCAGCCCAGCTCGCCGCGCAGCGCGATCACCCACTTGTGGTGACCGGGCCACGAGAGCACCGCGTGCTGCCAGTTCGCCTCGACCCCGGCCTGGTGGAAGTCGTGGTCGCCGCCGAGGGCGGTCCCCACCAGCTCGTAGTAGACCGAGAACGCATAGCCGCCGTAGAGCACGAAGTCGCGGTCGAGCAGGTTCTGGTTGTAGGTGAGCGAGAAGCGCACCCCCGAGAGCAGGTTGTTGCCGGCCACCTCGATCGCGTCGGGCACGGTGTCGGTGTCGAGGTCCGAGACCCGCACGCGCTCGATCCGGTAGACCATGCGCGCGATCAGGTCCTGCGTGATCCGGTAGCCGAGCCCGATCCGCGCGCCGAGGCGGCTCTCCAGCCAGTCCTCGCGCTGTCGGTCGCGCGCGCTGCCCTGGACCGTGAACGGCACCGGCAGGCCGAGCAGCCAGGGCTCGGTGAACTCGATCGAGTACTGCGACCGCTCGCGGCCGGGCTGGATCGAGATCGAGAGGTTCTGCCCGGCCCCCGTGAAGAACCGCCCCGAGAGGAAGTCGTCCAGGGACGTGGGCGGATCGAGGATGTCGAAGTTGCGCTGGTTGAGCGAGATGTTCCCGAAGAACCCGGTCGCGGTCGACACGCCGCCGCCGACCACGAACGAGCCGGTGCGGGCCTCCTCCACGTACAGCACCACGTTCTCGCGGCCCGGCTCGGAGCCCGGCTCGAAGTCGATCCGCACGTCCTTGAAGTAGCGCAGCCGGCTCAGCCGCCCCAGGCTGGCCTGGACCGCGTCGGCGTCGAAGTACTCGCCCGGGTAGAAGCTCAGCTCGCGCCGGATCACCTCCTCCTGGGTCTTCTCGTTGCCGACGATCCGGATCTGCTCGATCCGGACGCGCGGCCCCTCGTCGACCCGGAGCGTGACGTCGAGCATGCTGCGCTGGCGGTCGTAGCGCACGTCCACGTCCACCCGCGCGTGCACGTAGGCCCGCTGCCCGTACAGGTGGCGGATCTGCTCGAGCGAGCCGCGCAGGTCGTCGGCCAGGAACGGGCGCCCCGGCTGGAGCGGGAGCCGCTCGAGGATCCGGTCGCCGTCGAGGACCCGCGTCCCCTCCACGGCCACCCGGCGCACCCCGTAGCGCGGCCCCTCCTCGACCCCGAGCACGACCGTCACCGCCTCGCCGTCGAGGCTGTACTGCTCGTCGAGCTTGTAGACGTGCGCGTCCAAGAACCCCTGCGAGCGGTAGTAGCGCACGATCCGGTCGAGGTCGCGCTCGAGGGCCTCGGGGTCGTAGACCCCGGGCTCGAGCAGCCCCCACAGCTGGCGCTCCTTGGTCTCGAGCGCGTCGGGCCCCTGGGCGCTCGCCACGATGCTCGGGTCGAGCTGCTCGGCGCCCTCGTACACGATCTCGTCCACGTAGACGGCCGGACCCGGCCGGATCGTGAAGTAGACGTCGACCCCGCTCGCGTGCGTCTCGACCCGCTCGTCGATCTCGGCGAGCAGGTGCCCCTTGGCGCGCAGCGCCCGGCGCAGCGCGCGCACGTCGCGCTTGATCTGGTAGGGGTCGTAGGTCGAGCCCGCCCGGGTCCGGATCAGCTCGTCGAGCTCCTTCTGCTCGAGCACCTCGTCGCCGTCCTGGATCACGAACGGCTCGCGCCGGACGCGCGCCCGCTCGTGGACGGTGAACTCGACGATCACGCCCTCGCCGTCCCCCTGGCGCACGACGACCGAGATCGGGGGGATCCCTTCGCGCGGCCAGCCGAACCGGCCCGAGCGGTAGAGGCGGGCGATGTCGAGCGAGAGCCGCTGCGCGCTGAACACCTCGCCCGCGCGCGTCTCGATCATGCTCTGGGGCTCGCTCGGGTTGAGCCGCACCAGCCCGTCCCACTCGACCGCCTGGACCATCCGCCCCTCGGCCCACTCCCAGGGCGTGGGGTCCTGCGCGCGCGCCGCGCGCGGCGCCAGCGCGAGGAGCGCCAGCAGCAGCGCGAGCAGCCGCAGGGGAGCTGGGGTGAAGACGGGTCGCTGGCTCACGAGACCTCGGACACCGCGCGCGCGGTCGGCGGGATCATACCCGCTGGCGGAGATCGCCGACGGACGCGGCAGAGATCGCGCGGCCGCGCCGCGCGCCCCGCGGTGAGCCCGCGGAGACCACGCGGTGACGCGCCTACATCCGGGTCAACGTCTCGAACCGCATCTGGCTCTTGTGGAAGTGCATCTCCACCTCGCCGGTGGGCCCGTTGCGGTTCTTGGCCACGATCACGTTGGCCTTGCCCTTCAGCTCTTCCTTGTCGGGCTCGTAGTACTCGGGGCGGTGGAGCAGGACGATCTTGTCGGCGTCCTGCTCGATCGAGTTGTGCACGATGACCCCGCCCGCAACGAAGTTGTGCGGTCCCGGGACCGTGAGGTCGTACACCTGCTCCTCGACCGCCGGCGCGATCCGCGTGATCCGGTCCCAGTACACGTCGCTCCGAGCGAGCGTGGCCAGCGCCTCGCTCCCGACCGCGCTGGCCACGTGGGCCGCGCGGGTCGTGTCCTGGATCGAGCGCCGCGGGAGCGTGCAGCCGTCCCCGATCAGGTGGCCGAGCAGCGCCAGCTCGGCGTGCGACATCGGAGCCTCGACGGACTCGGGCGCGGGGATCGTCCGCGGGAGGGCGATCCGGTCGCCTTCCTTCAGCTCGTCCAGCCGCCGCCAGCCCTCCAGCGTGAGGAACTTGTGGTTCGCCGTGGCGCCGACCGCCCGCCCGAGCTGCGTCTCGAGCCGGAACGTCGGCTTCACGCCCGTGGCGAACGCGCGCGAGACGACCGCTCGCCTCAGCGTGTAGGTCTCGGGGTCGAGCGCCCAGACGCCAAAGCCGCTCCGACCCTCGAGCTCGCGAATCGGGACGCGGCGCCCGTCGTCGGCGAGGGTGACCAGCGTATCGCCCGTCAAACAGCCCGACTCGCGAAGATCGCTCATCATCGGCTTCTTGTCCTTGCGGTCCTCGACCTTCCGCGAGAGCTGCGCGAGGCACAGGATCGGGATCTCGAGCTCGCGGGCCAGCGCCTTGACCTGGCGGGAGATCTCCGAGACCTCGATCTGACGGCTCTCGCGCGCGGCGCGGCTCGAGCCGGTCATGAGCTGGAGGTAGTCGATCGCGATCACGTCGATATTGTGCTGCGAGCGCAGCCGGCGCCCCTTGGCGCGCAGCTCCATGGTCGAGAGCGCCGGGTTGTCGTCGATGAACAGCTGCGCGTGCTGCAGGGTCTCGCAGGCCTGCATGAAGCTGCGCTTCTCCTCCTTGGTCAGGAACCCGCCGCGCAGGCGGTGACCGTCGAGGCGCGCGATCCCGCACAACAGGTTGGAGGTGACCTGGAGTCGCGGCATTTCGAGCGAGAAGAAGCACGCCGCCGCGCCGTTGTGGACCATGTTGCGGAGGAGGTTGAGCGTGAAGCTCGTGTTGTGGACGCACACGTCGTTCGCCACGAAGTTGTGCGTGCCCGGGATCGTGAGGTCGTAGACCTGCTTGGTCCCGACCGGCTCGATCGCCACGATCTCGTCCCAATACACGTCGCTCTGCGCGAGCGCCGCCAGTTCCGGATCGCCGACCGCCTCGGCCAGCAGGGCGAGGCGCCCTCGGGTGAGCGCGCGCCGGCCGACGTGGACGTTGGACGCGCCGGCGAGCCCCGCGCGCCGGGCCAGCGAGCTCCAGCTCTCGTCCCCCTTGGCCGCCTCGAGCGAGCCCCAGACCTCGACCGGGACGAGGTCGCGGTTGGTGCGCCGCGGGCGGCGCGCCAGCGCCGCCTGGGCCCGCGCCACCGCCTGCTCCTTGCCGAACACGCCGACCTCGTCCAGGAGGACCTCGAGCGAGCGCCGGTCGGTGACGTCGAGCTGCCACGCCTCGCGCGTGCCGTCGCCGTAGCGGACCTCGCGGCGCTTCAGCGCGGCCAGCACACCGAACCGGAGCAGCAGGTGCTGCACCTGCCGCGCCAGGCGCTCGCTGACGCTCGCGTAGCCCGCCTGGACCTGCCCGCTCGCCAGGACGGACACCCAGCCATCGGTCGCGAGCAGGCGGCTCAAGAACAGGCGGACCTGCTCCTTCTCCAGGCGGAACACCTGCGGCGGGATCGTCTTGGTCGCGGCGCCGTGGCCCATGAGCCCCAGCTCTTGAAGCCACTGCGTGAGCCCGTTGCGGCGGCGCGCCTGCAGCCGCGCGAGCCCACCGGGCGCGAGCACCTCGGCCTCGACTCCCAGCGCCGCGCACGCCGCGGCGAACGCCTCGTCGCCCGGAACGGCCGCGCCGTGCAGCCAGCCGTGCACCGCGCCCGGCGTGACGCCGCAGCGCTCCGCCAGCGCCTTGCCCGTGAGGCTCGCGGCGTGCACGGCGGCGCTCAGCCGCTCCGCGAACGCGCGCCGCTCGCCGCGCACGGCCTCCTTGTCGGCGCTGACGCGCCAACTCGGCGTGCGGTGGCTCGCGGTCTCCGTGCGCCTGGCCGTCAGCCCGCCGAACGCCTCGACCGCGGCGAGGAAGTCGCGCTGCAGCGCGGGGATCCCGCTGGTGAAGTGCGGGCAGCGCGCCGTCAGACCCCCGTCGCCGAGCAGGTAGCCCAGCAGGATCACCTCGCAGTCGCGCAGCCGCTCGCGCCCGAACACGTCGAGGCGCCGGGGGACGGCGATCCGGTCTCCTACCCGCAGCTCCGCCAGCGGACGCCACCCGTCGAGCCGCCGGAAGGGGTGCGTGAGCGTGGTCTCGATCGAGCGCCCGAGCCGCGTGGTCACCCGGAACACCGGCTTCTCGCCGTCGTCGACGTAGACGCTGGGCGAGGTCCAGCGCAGCCGCCAGTCGTCGCCCAGGGTCAGGAGGCGCGCCGCCCGGCGGCGGTAGAGCTCCTCCATGGTCGCGACCTCGCCGTCCTCGAGCACCACCTCCGCGTCGAAGGCCAGGCACTTTCCCATCGACGGCCTGGCCGCAATGATCGTCATCTCACCCGGCATGAAGCCGCCGGTCACCTCGTCGAGGTCGGCGAAGTAGCTGGGCAGGCCCGAGACGGAGTGGCCCTGCTCGCGGGCCACGAGCTGGTCGTAGGCCTCCTGGACCACCTCGCCGATCGCGACCGCCTCGCTGCGGATCCGGCGCTGGGTCACCTCGAACATGGACTGCTCGGCGCGGTCGAGCAGCTCGTCGACGGGGCCGCCGGTGGCGAACGCGTCGCGCTGGACCTGCGCGGTCACCTCGATCAGCTTGCGCTGCACCGCGCGGTCCCGCACGATCTTGGCGTAGTACTCGGCGTTGGCCGCGCTCGGCACGACCTCGCACAGCTCGGCCAGCGCGGCCGTGCCGCCCACCGCCTCGAGCGCGCCGCGCCGCTCGAGCTCCTCGTTGAGCAGCACCACGTCCACCGGCTTGTTCTGCCGGTGCAGCTCGAGCACCGTCTCGTAGATCTGCACGTGGGCCTGGAAGTAGAAGTCCTCGGGCGAGACGGTCTGCGCCACGTCGTCGATCGCGCGCCCGTCGATCATGATCGCGCCGAGCACGGCGCGCTCCGCCTCCTGGCTGTTGGGCGGGACGTTGCGCAGCAGCGGGTCGTTCTCCTGGCTCAGCGTGCCCGCGCCGGCCATCCCGTCCCGCCTGCCCCCGCGCCCGCGCGACCGCGGCCCGTAGTCGTCCGGCCCGTCCTCGAACATGCCCGTCCCCCTCGCCGCCTGCGACCGCTAGACCCTACCGCCCCGAGGGGGGCGCCCTCCAGCCCAGACACCACGCGGGTTTGCGGCCGAGTTCCACGAGCGAATCTCCACGCGCAACCCGTGCGCCCGCCCGCCTCGGGAGCATACCCTCGACCCCTGACTGACCCCGAACCCACGCTGGTTCCACGAGTTCCCCACGCGGTTCCGGAAAGAAAA
>CAZMSZ010000049.1:18000-19153 GCA_964569055.1 uncultured Planctomycetota bacterium
CCGCACCAGCGCGCCGTGGCCGCGGATCAGGGTGGTCGCCTCGTCGGTCGTGGCGGCCGCGCCGCTCAGCACGCCGGCTCGCTCCTCCAGCCAGGTCCGCAGCGCCCCGCCGGGGTCCTGGGCGCCGTTGGCCAGGGCGAGCGCCAGGTGGCCGGCCTCGCCCTCGGGCAGCGGCTCGCGGGTCACGACCACGTACAGGGTCTCGGTTCCGGTCTGGTCGTCGAGCGCGAACCCGTGGCGCGCTCCCGGGACGATCAGCTCGTCGCCGCGTCGGATCGGGTTGGCGGGGAGAGGCGGGGCGCCCGGGTAGAGCTCGTGCGTGTCCGGGAACAGCCGCGTCACGCGCTCCTCGGAGTCGAACCACAGCGCGATCACGTGGGCCTGCTGGCTGGGGCGCACGTGCGCGCGCACCTTGTCTCCGCTGCGGAGCACGGCGCCGTCGGTCACGAGGACCTCCTGCTCGCCGCCGTCCGGGAGGCGGCGCCGGGCGACCAGCCGCACCTCGGCCTCGAGCGGCGGCCCGGCCGGCGCGAGCTCGAACGCGGCGTCGCTGGGGTGGAACACGGCCGCGTGGCCGCGAGGGAGCACGTCGCCTCCGGCGAGGGCGACCAGCCGAGCGGAGACGCGCTGCCCTCCCTGGAGCAGCACGACCAGCCCCGCCTCGAGCGCGCGCGCCAGCGCTCGGCGCCGGGCGGGGTCGTGCACGTCGGCGTGCCGCGGCGGCTCGCCCCCGGCGCCGCGCACGCGCTCGCGCGACTCGGCGGGCGAGCGGACGCGCCAGGCGGTCTGGCGGCGCTCGCTCAGCGCGCCCGCCACCAGGTCGGCGAGGCGGTTCAGCGCGCGGCCGGCCGGTCGCCCGGGCTGCGGCCACTCGGGCGGCAGCACCGCCACGGCGTTGCCGAGGCCCTTCGCGGGGGCCGACCCGAGCGCCGGGAGCAGCGCGCGGGCGAGGGCGCGCGCCTCGACGTCGAGCGCCAGCTCGCGCAGCCGCTCGCGCTCGGCCGGGTCGGCCTCTTCGCGCGCGGCCGTGACGAGCGCCTCGAGCGCGAGCTGCGGGTCGACGCCGCCCTGCCGCCCGTCCTCGGCCAGGGAGGCGCTGAAGCGGCGGAAGGCGAACCGCACCCGCCGGGCCACCGGCCCCGTGCCGGCCGCG
>CAZMSZ010000049.1:19253-20644 GCA_964569055.1 uncultured Planctomycetota bacterium
GCGACTCTCCCGGTGAGCGCCCCAGGGTCGCGCGAGCGAGGCGTGATCGCAACCCGGCCCCGCGACGAGTCGAGCGCGGCGGGCCGCGCGGCGCGTGCGCCGCCCGCACCACGGCTCGTCGGCCGCGGCCGTCGTGTCGGAGGGGGTCACTGCGCTGAGCGAGTTCGGCATTCGTTCGCGTTCGTGAGGTCGGTCATGGCGGAGCTCGATCGGGCAGGCAAGGTGCTGCTCCGGCGACGGCCGGCGGAGCTGGTCCGCCTCGCGCACCCGGACGTGCGCTCGCTGGAACCCGTCCCGGCCGAGGTCGTCACGGCCAACGCGCTCGCCGACGGGGTGTTCGTGGCCCGCGAGGGGCGCAGGCGGGTGCTGCACCAGGTGGAGCTGATCGCCGAGCCCTCGAGCCGAGCGGCCCGGGAGGTGGTCCGTCGAGCCTGCGCGCTGTTCGCGGCCTTCGGCCGCCCCGTGCGGATCACCGTGCTCTACCTGCACGCCGCCCGCGACGGACGGCGCGCGGCGTCCGCCTACGCCCTTCCGCTGGGGGGCGCGGGCGCGCCCGTGCGGATCGAGCTGGCGATCGTCCGGGTCTGGGAAGACCTGTCCGCCGAGGCGGAGCTGAGCCGCCGCGCGCCGATCCTCGGTCGCCTGCCCCTGATCGGGCTGATGCGCGACGCGACCGCGTCCTCGATCCGGCGGGCCACGGCGCTGATCCGTCGCCACGCCGCCTCGGAGGACGAAGCGGCGGACCTGCTGGCAGTCCTGTTCCTGACCAGCGAGCGCCGGTTTACGCCCCGAAGGCTGCGTGCCATGATGGCGACGGAGGAGCTGATGGCGAAGTCGTGGTTGCTGCGCGAAGCCGAGCGACGCGGAACGAAGGCCGGGAAGGAGCTCGGCAAGAAGCTCGGCGAGGAGCGCGGGAAGAAGCTCGGCGAGCGCGACGCCCGGCGGGCGGTGCTCCTTCAGCAGCTCCGCCAGCGGTTCGGACGCGTGCCTGCGGACGTACGAGCCCGGGTGGCGGGGGCGACCGACCCGCAGCTCGAGCGCTGGCTGACGCGCGTCGTCCTCGCCTCTACGCTGCGCGACGTGTTCGGCCGCCGTCACCTCGCGGGACCGTCCGGGTAGTCGCGACAGGGCGCGACGCCGACCTCGCGCGCCGGTGCTACCGGGCGGCGTCGGCCTACGCGCTCCCGGCGGCGGCCCTGCTGGCGGTCCTGTTCCTGACCAGCGAGCGCCGGTCTACGCCCCGGAGGCTGCGTGCCATGATGGCGACGGAGGAGCTGATGACGAAGTCATGGATGGCGACGGAGGAGCTGATGGCGAAGTCATGGTTGCTGCGCGAGGCCGAGCGACGCGGGACGAAGGCCGGCAAGAAGCTCGGCAAGAAGCTCGGCGAG
>CAZMSZ010000049.1:20744-28860 GCA_964569055.1 uncultured Planctomycetota bacterium
AGCTCGGCGAGAAGCGCGGCGAGCAGCGCGGCAGGAAGCTCGGCGAGCGCGACGCCAGGCGGGCCGTGCTGCTTCAGCAGCTCCGCCAGCGCTTCGGGCGCGTGCCCGCGGACGTGCGAGCGCGCGTGGCGGGCGCGAACGACCGGCAGCTCGAGCGTTGGCTGACGCGCGTCGTCCTCGCCTCCACCCTGAGCGACGTGTTCGGCCGCCGCCAGCTCGCAGGGCCCTCGGAGTAGACAGGCCGGGTCGCGCCGCCCCGCCGGCCTGCGCGCCCGAGCGTCGCTCCAGCGGCGCAGCCGCAGGCGGCTCGGCGCCGCGGACGCGACGTCCTGCTCCTCACCACCGGGCACGGCGCCGCTCACGTCGGTGGCGCTCACATCGGCGGCTCCGTGGGCTACCACGGGGGCCGCCAGCGGCCGCTGCGGCTCGGGGGTGCTGCACCCGGCCAGCCCAAGGTTGGCGAGCAGCGCCACCACCGCCACGCGCCGCCCTCTGCCCGGCGCTCCCCTCGTCATGGGGCCTGTGCTGGAGGGGGTGCACGCGAACCAAACGAACGATCCCGCGACCCAAGAGGGCCGCGGGATCTTCGCGAAGGGTCGCTTCGTCGGCGCGCGCGCGCCTCCGCTCACTCCTCTTCGGGGAGGACCGTCAGCTTGAAGGTGACCTGCAGGTCGCCGAGCATGCGCAGGGTGATGTCGTAGTCGCCGATCTTCTTGATCGGGTCGGCGAGCTGCACCCAGCGCTCCTCGATCTTGAGCCCCTTGGCCTTCATGACGGTCTCCGCGACCACCGCGTGGGTGACCGAGCCGTAGAGGCTGCCGTCCTTCTGGGCCTTCATGTTGACCTGCAGCAGCGCCCGATCCAGCGTCTTCACCGCGGCGGCGGCGAGCTCGCGCCGCTCGGCCTCACGCTGGAGCGTGAGCAGCTTCTCGGTCTCGATGTGCCGCCGGTTCTCCGGGGTGTTCGGGACCGCGAGCCGCTGCGGGATCAGGTAGTTGCGGCCGTAGCCGTCGTTGATCTCGACCACGTCCCCGACCTCGCCGAGGCCCGGGACCTTCTCCTTGAGCAACAGGATCACGGCGCCCTCCTAACTGGTGTAGCTCAGGATGCCCATGAACCGCGCCCGCTTCACCGCGCGCGCGATCATGCGCTGGCAGCGCGCGCAGGTCTGGGCCCGCTTCCGCGAGTAGATCTTGCCCTGCCCGCTGATGAACCGGCGCAGCGTGGGGACGTCCTTGTAGTCCACGTACTGGCAGGCCTTGCACTTCTTGCCGCGCGACCTCCGCGGCTCCGTCTGCTTGCTGAACTTCATGGCTCCTCCTCTGCCTTACCGCCGGCTCCGGAACTCGCGATCGCCGCCGCGGAAGCCGCCCTCCCGGTCGCCGCGGTCGCCGTAGTCGCGGTCCCCGCGATCACGGAACCCGCCGCCCCGGAAGTCGCGGTCGCCGTACTCGCGGTCGCGCTTCATGTCGTCCTGCCGCCCCGCCTCGAAGTCCTCGGCGGTCTTCCCGACGGTCGGCGGCTCCTCCTCGTGGGCCACGATCAGGTGGCGCACGGGCTTCTCGTCCAGGCGCAGGTCGCGGTCGAGGCCCGAGATCGTCTCGGGGCGCGCCCGGAACCAGCACACCATGAACGTGCCGCGCTTCAGCCCCTTGATCTCGTAGGTCAGCTTGCGGCTGTCGGCCCACTTGTCCACCTTGTGCAGGTGGCCCTTGTGCTTCTTCTCGATCAGGTCGCGGACGTACTCCTCGAGCTTGTCCCACGTCCGGCTCGCCTCGGCCGGGTCGAAGATGATGCAGAGCTCGTACAGCCGCGTGACCTTCATGGTCTCGGCGTCGAGCACTGGGAGCTGCGGCACGTAAGGCTGAGTGGTCGCCTCCGCCTCGGTCTCGTCGGTGGCGTCGGCAACGTCGCTGCTTGCCATGGGGTCCTCGTCTCTTGCGGTGTGTCTCTCGGTTGGGGGCGCCCGTGGCGCCCCGGGGTGTGTGTCTCGGGGTGAGGCGTGCGGGCCGGCGCCCTTACTCCGCCGCGCCCTCCTCCTTCTTGCCCTTGGCGATCACCTCGGGCTCGGCCGCCGCGCCCTCGGTCGGCCCCTCCTCGGCCTCGCCGAGCTCGATCACGTGCACGACGGTCACGGTCGGCGCCGTGAGCGCCTTGACGCCCTCGGGGAGCTGCAGCTCGCCGACGTGCAGGGCCTGGTCGAGGCCGATCTCGTCCACGCGGACCACGACCTCGCGCGGCATGCGGCGCGGCAGCGCCTCGACCTCGAGCTCGTGCAGCTCGACCGAGAGCTTGCCGCCCTCGCGCACGCCCTTGGCCTCGCCCTTGAACACGAGCGGGACCTCGCCGCGCATCGGCTTGTTCGGGTCGATGATGTGCAGGTCGATGTGGACGATGTCGTCGCCGAACGAGTTGCGCTGCACCTCGGCCAGGTGGACCAGCTCGCTGCGTCCGTCGAGCTTGACCTCGAGCACCGTGCTCAGGCGGTCGATCGCCTGGGTGATGTCGTAGGCCGAGACCGCGATCGGCTGGCTCTCGTGGGCGTCGCCCTTCATGCCGTAGAGGCTCGCGGGGACCTCCCCCTGCGCGCGCATCCGCCGGCAGGCCCGGGTCCCCTTCTCGGTGCGCAGGCGCGCGTTGATGGGAAACGACTTCATGGTTGCTCCTTCGCTCGGGTCCGGGCTACAGCCGCTGGAAGAGCGTACTCACGGACTTGTTGGTGTGGATCCGGTGCAGCGCCTCGCCGAGCAGCTCCGCGACCGACAGGACGCGCAGGCGATCGATGGGCGCCGACACCGGGATGGTGTCGGTGACGATGATCTCGGTCAGGGGCGCGTCGCGCAGCTTCTCCACGGCGCGCCCGCAGAACACCGCGTGCGTGGCCATGACGTAGACGTTGCGCGCCCCCTTCTCCTTGAGGAGGGAGGCGGCGGCGGCCACGCTGCCGCCGGTGCTGATGATGTCGTCGACGATGATGACGTTCTTGTCCTTGACGTCGCCGATCACGAACCCGACCTCGACCGCCTCGCCGCTCACGCGGCGCTTCTCGATCACGGCCAGGAAGGCGTCGAGCCGCTTGGTGTAGCCCCAGGCCATCTTCATGCCGCCCGCGTCGGGGCTGGCGACCACGAGGTTGGGGCCGAGCTCGAGCTTGCGCGCGTACTTGGTGAACACGCGCGAGGCGTAGAGGTGATCGACGGGGATGTCGAAGAAGCCCTGGATCTGCGCGGCGTGCAGGTCCATCGCCACCACGCGGTCCACCCCGGCCGCCTGCAGCAGGTTCGCCGCGAGCTTGGCGGTGATCGGCACGCGCCCCTCGTCCTTGCGGTCCTGCCGGCTGTAGCCGAAGTAGGGGATCACGGTCGTGATCCGCCGGGCGGAGGCGCGCTTGATCGCGTCGACCATGATCAAGACCTCCATGAGGTGGTCGTTGACCGGGGTGCAGGTCGACTGGATCACGAACACGTCCGCGCCGCGGACGTCGGAGTGGATCTTGACGCGGATCTCGCCGTCGGGGAACCGCCCGACGTCGCAGTCGCCGAGCGTCACGCCGAGGTAGGCGGCGATCTTCTCGGCCAGCGGCCGGTTGGCGTTCCCCGAGAAGATCAGGAGCGGCGCGTTCGCGGCCTTGCGGCTCATCGCGTTCCTCCCCGCTGGGCGCGCGACGCGTCCAGCGCTCGGGCGGGCACCCCCACGAAGGTGGCCCCCGCGGGGACCTCGCGCTTGACCACCACCGCGCCCGCGCCGGTGCGGGCGCCGCGGCCGACCACGCTGGGAGCGACGAGCACGGTGTTGGCGCCGAGCGTCGCGCCGTCCTCCACCCGGGTGCGGTGGTGGAGCTCGCCGTCGTAGTTGGCGAACACGCTGCCCGCCCCCACGTTGACCCCGTCGCCGATGGTGCCGTCGCCGAGGTAGCTGAGGTGGAGGGCCCGCGAGCCCGCGCCCAGACGCGTGCGGACCACCTCCACGAAGCTGCCGACCGCCGCGCCCGGCCCCACGGCGGTGTCGCCGCGCAGGTGCGCGAACGGGCCGATCCGCGCGCCGCGCTCGATCGTCACCCGGCCCGAGATCACCACGAACGGCTCGATCCGCGCGTCGGGCTCGATCTCGGCGCGCACGTCGACGAACGTGCTGGCCGGGTCCACGATCGTCACGCCGCGCAGCATGTGCTCCTCGAGCACCCGGGCGCGCAGCACCTCGATCGCCCGCGCGAGCTGCCGGCGGTCGTTCACGCCGAGCACGTCCTCGGGCGCGGCCGCGGCCACGGCCGCCGCGCGGCGGCCGTCCTGGCGCACCAGCTCCACCGCGTCGGTCACGTAGCGCTCGCCGGTGGCGGCCGAGGGCTGCACGCGCGCGAGCACGTCCCACAGGGCGGGGAGCTCGAGCGCGAACGTCCCCGAGTTGATCTCGTCGCCCGCGAGGACGTCGGCCGAGCCGTCCTTCTCCTCGACGATCGCGGCCAGCTCCCCGTCGGGGCCGCGCACGATCCGCCCGTAGCCGCGCGGGTCGGGCACCTTGCCGGAGAGGACGGTCAGGGTCGCGCCGCGGCCCTGGTGCGCCTCGAGCAGCGCCTCGAGCGAGGGGGCCGAGACGCAGGGCGCGTCGCCCAGGAGCACCAGGGCGGTCCCGCTGAAGCCCTCGAGCACCGGGCGCGCGGCCAGCACGGCGTGGGCGGTGCCGAGCGGCTCGTCCTGGACCGCGAGCGTCACGTCCTCGGCGCCGCGGAAGGCGCTCGCGATCGCGTCGCGGTGGTCGGGGGCCACCACCAGGGCGATCCGCGACGCGCCGACGGCGCGGGCGGCGCGCACCACGTGCTCGACGAGGGGGATCCCCAGCACGTCGTGCAGCACCTTGGGCACGTCGGAGTGCATCCGACGCGACCTCCCTGCTGCCAGCACTATGGCCGCGAGCTCGGCCATTCGCCTCGTCTCCTGGCGCCTCCCGCTGCGGTCGGGCGGGGCGCGAGGCAGGAGCGCGGGCGGGCCGCGTTCCCCGCCCTGTCGGCGGAGGCGAGCGCGACCACGCCACCCCTGGTCTCGCGGCCCGCGCCTCGAGGACGCGGGCGGGCGGCGCAAACCGACTGTGGAGCCGAGCGCGCGCCCGACCCCGTTCCGAAGCTACCCGGCCTGGACTCGAACCAGGAATAGAAGGACCAAAACCTCCTGTGTTGCCAATTACACCACCGGGTAGTGGAGCGTCGGGTTATACCGCCCGGCGGCCCCCCCGTCCACGGAGAAAGCGGGTCGGCGGCCCGGCGGGCGGCCCCGCCTGTTAGAACGGGCCCGCCCATGAGCGACCCCGCCCTCATCTATGTGGTCGAGGACAGCGCCCTGCTGCGGGAGACGTTCCGCAAGGCGCTGGCCGACGAGGGCTGGGCGGTCGAGGTGTTCGAGGACGCCGAGCAGGCGCAGGGGGCGGTCTCGGCGCGCCGGCCCGACCTCCTCGTGACCGACGTCATGCTGCCCGGGGCCTCGGGGATCGCGCTGTGCAAGGCGCTCCGCCTGCGCTTCTCGCGGCTCGAGCTGCCGGTGATCGTGGTCAGCTCGCTCGACCTGACCGACGACATCGCGCGCGCCTACCAGGCCGGCGCCGACGACTACCTGCTCAAGCCGGTCACGCGGGGCGAGCTGGTGGCCAAGGCGCGGCTGCTCCTCAACCGCCGCCGCCACGCCCAGGCCGAGAAGGGGCCGACCTGGACCCGCTACGAGCTGCTCGAGCAGCTCGGCCAGGGGACGGGGGCCTCGATCCACCGCGCGCGGCGGCGCGGCGACGGGGCGGAGTTCGCGCTCAAGGCGCTCCCCCGCGACGCCGACCCGCAGACCGTCGGCCGCCTGATCGCCGAGGCCGAGCTGCTGCGCGGCCTGGCCGACGTGGAGGGCGTGGTCCGTGTGCGCGACGTGGGCCTCGACGGCGGCTGCGCGTTCTACGCCATGGAGCTGGTCGCGGGCGAGACGCTGCGCGCGCGGCTCGACCGCGAGGGGCGGCTCGACCCGCGCGAGGCCGCCGCGATCGTGCACCGCCTGGCCGAGACGCTCGACGCCCTGGCGCAGCGCCGCGTCGTCCACGGCGACCTCAAGCCGTCCAACGTGATCGTGGGGCGGGGCGGCGAGACCATGCTGATCGACTTCGGCCTGGCGCGGCGGCAGGGCGACCCGACCCCCGGCCGCGGGGGCACGCCGGCCTACATGGCGCCCGAGCAGCTCCGCGGCGGCGAGGCCACCCCGCGCAGCGACCTGTACGCGCTGGGGGTGATCCTGGTCGAGCTGCTCACCGGCCGGCTGCCCTACCCGCAGACCGGTCCCGACCTCGTCGCCGCCAAGGTCGACGGCGCCCCCCCCGACCTCGACGCCCTGCTCGAGGTGGACGTGGCCCCGGGGCTGGTGGCGATCGTGGAGGAGGCGCTCTCCCCCGACCCCGCCCGCCGGAGCGGGCAGGCCTCCGTGATCGCCGCCGCGCTGGTGCCCTATGCCACGGCCTGAACCGAACGCCGCCGCCCTCGTCCTGGCCGTCCTGGTCGGGCTCGCGAGCCACGCGCACGCCGCGCCCGGCGGCTTCGCCGGGGTGTGGCTCGAGCCCGAGGGCGCCGCGCGAGTGGCCGACGTCGCGCCCGGCTCGCCGGCCGAGCAGGCCGGCCTGCGCCGCGGCGACCTCCTGTTGACGATCGACGGCGAGCCCTGCTCCGACGCCGCCAGCGCCGCCGCCCGCCTGACCCGCGCGGCGCCGGGCGAGCGGCTGCGCCTCGCGCTCCGGCGCGCGCGCGACCGGCTCGAGGTCGAGCTGAACCTCGGCACGTGGGGCGCCTACCGCCGCGCCCAGCCCGCGGCGAGCGCGCCGGCGCCGCCGGGCGAGGCGATCCTGCTGGCCGGGGTCGAGGTCCCGATCGGCGCGCCGGTGGTGACCTGGCGCCACCCGCGCGGGTTCGACGGCTACCAGGAGACCTGCGCCTTCCGCCCCGAGGCGCTCCCCCAGCGGCCCGCGCCCGGCTGCGACGAGCCCCGCCGCTACGCCGCGCGCCGCAACCTGCCCGCGCCCGTGGCCGAGGTGGTCGCCGCCCGCGGCTTCTCCCCCGACCTCGCCGCGGTCGTGCTCGATCAGGTGGTGCTCCACTACGACGTGGCCTGGACCAGCAAGAACTGCTTCAAGGTCCTCCACGACCTGCGCGGCCTGTCCTGCCACTTCCTGCTCGACGTGGACGGGACGCTCTATCAGACCCTCGACCTCACCGAGCGCGCCCGTCACGCCGGCAGCGCCAACGACCGCTCGATCGGGATCGAGATCGCCCACCCCGGCCCCCTCGAGCTGACCCAGGGCCTCGCCGCGCGCTACACCCGCGACGAGCGAGGCGTCCGCTTCGACCTCGGCCGCCTGGCCGCCGACCCGCGCACGCCCGGCTTCGTGGTCCGCCCCGCCCGCCCCGACCCGATCCGCGCCGAGGTCCAGGGCCGGACCTACACCCAGTACGACTTCACCGACGCGCAGTACCGCACCCTGACCCGCCTCCTCGTCGCGCTCCATCGCGCGCTCCCACGGATCCGCCTCGACGCCCCCCGCGACGCGGCCGGGAACATCCGGACCGCCGTCCTCTCCCCCGAGGAGCAGGCCAGCTTCTCGGGCCTCCTCGGCCACTACCACGTGAGCGCCCACAAGCAGGACCCCGGCCCCGCCTTCGACTGGGAGCGCGTCCTCACCGAGTCCCGCCGCCTCGCGTCCCGAGCCGGGCATTGATCGCCCCGGAGAGGGCGTTACAATCCCGCCCTCACCAACGGGGGTATAGCTCAGTTGGTTAGAGCGCGTCCCTGATAAGGACGAGGTCTCAGGTTCGAGTCCTGATACCCCCACTCGGAAGCCCCGGCCCTGCCGGGGCTTCTTTCGTTGGCGCCCGAACGCTCTCGTCAGACGGGGCCGCGTGATTGGGGGTGTCGCCTAAGCGAAGGGATCGAGTGGGGAATCCGAGTTCGCGCCCGCCTGGTCCTTACGCTGCGGGTTTGAGTCCAGCTCGTGCTTAAGCGCCTCGGTCAGTAACTCGCCGATAAGGTCTTCGAGTTGGTCGACATTGGGCCCGCCTGTCACTTCCATTGCGACGTCGGAGTCTCTGAGAGCCGAGAGATAGTCGGAT
>CAZMSZ010000050.1:0-7519 GCA_964569055.1 uncultured Planctomycetota bacterium
TCGGTCTCGGCCTCGGTCTCGGCCTCGGTCTCGGTCTCGGCCTCGGTCTCGGCCTCGGTCTCGGTCTCGGCCTCGGTCTCGGTCTCGGCGTTCACCGACTCGATCTCGCTCTCGATCTCGGCCTCGTCGCCATCGGCGTGCTCCGGCTTCACCGCTCACCTCCCTCGTCGGCCTCGAGCTCGTCCGCCTCGAGCGCCTCCTCGCCGTCCTCCAGCTCCTCTTCGGTCGCGGGCTCGTCCTCGCCGTCGTCTTCTTCGCCCGCCGCGCTCAGC
The DNA here is from genome assembly GCA_964569055.1 of uncultured Planctomycetota bacterium. Classification (GTDB taxonomy): domain Bacteria; phylum Planctomycetota; class J058; order J058; family J058; genus JAWLGW01. Next base: position 273 of record CAZMSZ010000050.1, read on the forward strand.
TCGGGCTCGGGGCCGTCCTCGAGCTCGGGCGGCTCCTCGGCGTCGACCCCCGCGCGGATCTCGCCGAAGTAGGGGCCGCGCACCACCCACACCTGGTCGTAGAACACGTCCTGCTCGAGCAGGACCTCCTCGTCCTGGACCAGGAACAGGAGCGCCAGATAGGCGGCCGCGCGCGAGCGGCGCTCGGTGACGAGCGAGGCCAGCTCGACCCGGTCGACCCCGCCGTCCACGGCCAGGCTCTGCCACAGCGCCAGGCGCACGTCGACGATGTCCTGGTCGAGGTCCTCCTGGTGCGAGGAGCCGACGCACTCGTCGATCGCGATCTCCGCGTCGAAGATCGGCTCGTCGGCCAGCTCGAGCTCCTTCTGCGCCAGCCGGTCGTCGTACTCGCGCAGGGCGAAGATCAGGTCGACCAGGGTCAACCCGCGCGAGCGGACCGGTCGGTCGCGCGGCGCGAGCAGGCCGTCGGGGCCGTCCTCGGGGTAGGCCAGCGGCAGGTCGTCGTCGCGCAGGCGCGAGCCGAGCGGGCCGCCCTCGTCGAGGTCGAGCTCGAGCTCCTCGGCCAGCGTCTGCTGCAGCGCCTGCTCGTAGTCGAGGTGGCGCTGCCGCTCGGCCAGGGCCTTGGCCTTGAGGTGGATCAGCGCCGCCGCGTAGAAGATCAGCCGGGCCACGCGCGAGAGGTCGCGCGCGTCGAGCCGCTCGTCCATGGCGCTCAGGTAGCTGTCGGTGACGGCGACGATGTCGACGTTCCAGGGGTCGTACTCGCCCTTTTGGGCCAGCTCGAGCAGGAGCCCCAGGCCGGGGTCGGTGCCCAGGCCGACCGCCTCCTGGACGGCCGCCCCCATGCCGCCCGCCCAGGGCGCGTCGCCGTCGAACGTGGGCTCGTGGTCGAAGGTCAACCCGTCCCCGCGCGCCTCAGCGATCACAGGGCGGCCTCCGCCGCGCCGGTCGCGACCTCGTCCTGCTCGTCGTCCTCGTCGCCGATCACGTCCTCGATCTCGACGCCGGTGACCTGCGTGCCGAAGCCCTTGCGCTGGGTCACGCCGATCGTCTGGTGCGAGCGCTCGAGCAGGCAGCGGTGGTGCGAGATCACCACGTACTGCCGCTCGTCGGCCCGCTTGCGGATCGCCTCGGCCAGGATCTTGGTGTTGACCGCGTCGAGGTCCTTGTCGACCTCGTCGAACACGAACAGCGGCGCCGGGTTGACCTCCTGCAGCGCGAAGATCAGCGCCAGCGCGGTCAGCGCCCGCTCGCCGCCCGACATGGACTCGAGCCGGCCCAGCTTCTTGCCGCGCGGGCGGACCTTGATCTGGAGCCCGCCCGCGAACGGGTCCTTGGGGTCCTCCAGGATCAGCTGCCCCTCGCCGCGCCCCAGCTCGGCGTAGGTGTCGGCGAAGGCGACCCGCACCCGCTCGAACGCCTCGAGGAAGGCGCTGCGCTTCTTCCCCTCGAGGTCGACGATCCGCTCGCGGATCTGCCGCTTCTCCACCTCGAGCACCTCGAGCTTGTTCTCGAGCTCCTCGTGGCGCGCGCAGCTCTGGTCGTACTGCTCGATCGCGAGGTGGTTGACCGGGCCCATGCTCCCGATCTTCTGCTCGACCTCGTGGAGGGTCCGCGCGATCCGGCGCCGCTCGCGCTCGAGGTCGGGGGGCGCCTCCTCGGGTCCGGGCACCTCGACGCCCCGCTCCTCGGCGGCCGCGCGCAGCCCGGCCGCCTTGGCGGCGAGCTCCTCGGCCTCGCGGGCCAGCGCCGCCAGCCGCTCGGCGAGGTGCTCGACCTCGCGCGCCGCCTCGCGCGCCTTGTCGCGGGCCGCGTCCGAGGCCTCGCGCGCCGCGTTGCGCCGGCGGGTCAGCTCGGCCAGCTCGGCCGAGAGCTCGGCCAGCGCCCCCTCTCGTTGGGTCAGCTCGACCGCGAGCGCCTCGGCGCGCGCCTCGAGCTCGGCGGCCGCGGTCTCGAGCTCCCGAGCCCGCCCCTCGGCCTCGGCCAGCGCGCCCTTGGCGGCCTCGAGCCGCAGCTCGGCCGCGCTCCGCGCGGTGCGCGCCTCCGAGTCCTCCTGGCGCAGGCGCTGCACCTCCTTGCGCAGGGGGATCAGCTGGGCCTCGATCTCGGCCATCTGGCGCTGCTGGGCCTCGTAGGCCTTGAACGCCTCGGGGTCGTCGAGGAGCTCGATCTCGGCGGTGGCCGCCTCGAGCCGGGCCCGCAGCTCGACCAGGCGCGGGCCGTGCGTCGTCTGCTCCTCGCGCAGGCGCGCCAGCTCCGCCTCGAGCGTCGCCAGCCGCTCGGCCTTGGGCGCGAGCGACTCCTCCAGGCGGCCCAGCTCGGCCGCCAGGTTCGCCGAGCGCGCCTCGGCCTCGGCGAGCTGCGCCCGGTGCGCGGCGGCCTCCTCGGCCACGCTCGCCAGCTCGCCCTCCGCCTCGCGCAGGCGGTCGCGCGCGGCGGCCCGCTGCTTCTCCAGCTCCTCGAGCGCGCGCCGCTTTTCGCCGGCCAGCTCCATGGCCCGGGCCGCGGCCGCCAGCAGGCCGCCGTGGCCGGCCCGGCTCCCGCCCGACATGATCGCGTTCTTCTCGATCAGGTCGCCGTCGAGCGTGACCATGCGGTACTGCCCGATCAGCGGCTTGGCGTCCTCGAGCGTCTCGACCACCAGCGTGTCGCCGAACACCGTGCTCAGGACCGCGTCGTAGCGGCGGTCGGCGCTGACGAGGTCGATCGCGAACCCGACGACCGCCCCGCCGCGCGGCTTGGCGCCGGGGCGGCCGCGCGAGCGGACCTTGCTGAGCGGCGCGAACGAGAGCCGCCCGGCGCGGGTGCGCTTGAGCAGCGCGATCGCCCGCGAGGCCACGTGCTCGTCGTCGACGACCACGTAGTTGAGGCGGCCGCCGGCCGCCGCCTCGAGCGCGTCGGCGTAGCGCGGCTCGAACCGGACCAGGTTCGCGACCGGCCCGTGCACGCCCGCGAGCTTCGCGTCGGCCAGGGCCGCCATGGCGCGCCCGCCGCCCATGGTGTGGGCCTGCTCGCGCACCGCCTCGGCCGCGGCCAGCTCCTGCTGCGCCCGGCCGAGCTTGCTCCCGATCGCCTCCAGCCCGCTGCGCAGGTTGTCGACCTGCTGCGCCAGCCGGCGGCGCCGCTCGTCGAGCTTGGCGCTGGCCTCGCGCCGCTCGCGGTAGAGCTGCGCCGCGGCCGCCGCCTCGCGGTGGGCGGCCTCGCGCCGCGCGCTCCCCTCGGCCACCGCGCCGCCGAGCAGGCCGACCTCCGCCTCGCCGCGGGTGAACCGCTCGCCGTGCTCGCGCTCGCGCGCCACGAGCTGGGCCTCCTCGGAGCGCAGCGCCTCGACCTCCTGGCGGAGCTGCCGGATCCGGTCGGCCTTCTCGATCCGGTCGCGGGTCCCCTGCTGCATGCCGGTGCCGGCCGCCTCCAGCCGCGCGTTGAGCTGCTCGAGCAGCGCGAGCTTCTCCTCGAGGGCGCCCTGCACGTCGCCGCACAGCCCCTCGGCCGCGCGCAGCGCCCGCTCGGCGTCGGCCGCCGCCGCCGCCAGCACGGGGCGCTTCTTGGCCTGCTCCGCCTTGGCCGCCTGCGTGTCGCGCGCCTTCTCGCGCGTCCCCTCCAGGCGCGCCCGCAGGGCCTCGACCGCGCGGAAGGCCTGCATGCGCTCGCCCTCGCCCTTGGTCGCCAGCTCGGCCTCGAGCGCCTCGAGGGCGCTGCGCGCCGCGGCCGCCTCGGCCTCGAGCGCGGCGCGCGCCTTCTCGGCCCGCGCCTTGGCCTGCTCGGTCTCGCCGATCGCGCGCCGCTTGGCGAGCGCGGCCACCTCGGCCTCGGTCACCTCGAGGACCACGACGTCCTCCTCGAGCCGCTGCTTGCGCGCGGTCAGCTCCGCGAACGCCAGCGCCTGGTCGCGCTCCTTCTTGAGCTGCTCGAGGCGCGAGCCCAGCTCGGTCAGGATCAGGCGGGTGTCGTCGGTCAGCCGGTCCGACGCCGCGAGCTCCTCGTGGGCCAGGCCGATCCGGCGGTCGAACTCCTTGGCGCCCGCCAGCTCGTCGAGCACCTGCCGGCGCGCCACGCCGCCCAGCTCGGTCAGGCGGATCACGTCGTTCTGGAGCACGAAGTTCTGCCCGCCCACGGGCAGCCCGAGGTGGCGGATCACGTCGCGCAGGTCGGCCAGCCGGATCGAGTTGCGGTTGAGCTCGTAGCGGATCTCGTTCCCCTTCTGCCGCCGCCGCACCGAGCGCGCGACCTCGACCACGTGCTCGACCGGGCCGCTCCGCCCGCGGAACACGCACTCCATCTCGAGCGCGACCCGCGCCCGCGGCTTGGTGCCGAGATACGAGATCAGGTCGGACAGCTTCTCCGCCCGCATGGTCTTGCTCGAGGAGACCGCGAGCACGAACTGCAGCGCGTCGATCAGGTTCGACTTGCCCGAGCCGTTGGGGCCCGAGACGGTGGTGAACCCGTCGCGAATCGGGATCCGCGTCCGCCGCGGGAACGACTTGAAGTTGTCCAGGATCAGCGCCCGCACCCGGACGCTCAGCGGCTTGCCCAGCTCGGCCAAGCGAGCCAGGGTCAACGAGCTGTCGACGCGCGGCTCGGTCGATTCGGCGACCGACGTCGTCTCTTCCGCCATTCGCTCCCCCTTAGGAGGGTCGCCCTGCATCACGCTGCGACCCGGTCTGCTTCGGGGCTCATCGGCAGGTTTGGAGGAAATCTTGGGATCATGTCGGCCGGTGCCCGCCTGATCTCAGGGCCTCGCGACGATAGCGACCGGCACCGACAAGCCCGGCAAGGGTTTAGGCGCGCGCTGGCCCACAGGCGCGCGTAGGCGGGCAGGGACGGGGAAGCCGCCACCTAAGCCCAAATGCGGCAAGGCCCGCCGGAGGGCGGGCCTTGCTGACGCGGCGCGTTGTGGAGCTTGTGGAGAGGGCGCCCCTAGAACGGCACCCCGTTGTAGCGAGCGATCCAGTACGGCTGGACCAGGTCGAGGCCGGTGCTCTCCAGATACGGGTCGCCCTGGCCGGCGCCGGGGTAGGGCTTGAAGGGGGACCGCTGCCACAGCGAGTCGTCCTCGGGCGCGCGCAGCTCGGGGTCGAGCGGCTCGGAGGGGATCGTCAGCGTCTGGGCGCCGACCTGCGCCCCCTGCCCGTGGGCGAGCGGGAGCGTGATCGTGACCCACTGGATCCCCGACAGGTCGAGGTTGCTCGGCGCGATCTTCCGGTGCGGCCGGGTCACGAACCGAGCCAGCGCCTCGCGCACGGGCCCGCGGTAGATCGAGGCGTCGCCCGGCACGATCGCGAGGTGCATGGCGTCGAACAGGGCGTTCTTGTGGTTGCGCACCCCCCGCCGCATGATCAGGTAGGCGCGCATCGTCGCCTGCCACCGCGCGGCGTCGGTCTCCAGCCGGAAGTAGGTGGAGTAGGTGGCGTGCGACAGCACGTAGGCGAAGTAGTCGGAGAGGTCGAACGTCCCGGTCCACTCGGCCAGCCAGGCCAGCTCCACCAGGGGGCCCCAGCGGCGCAGCTCGCGGTCGAACGAGGGCGGGTCGACCCGCTGCCCGGCCAGGAGGAACGTCACCTTCTGCACCGGGACCCCCAGCCAGAAGGTGGGGAACGTGCGCGGGCTGGCGCCGTCGAACGGGTCGCGGTCCTCGTCGACGATGAAGTCCTTGGCCACGAGGTAGCGGACCATGAGCTTCACGATCCGCGCGCACTCGGCCCGGACCCCCGGCTCGGAGACCAGGTCGTGGGCGGCCATCAGGCCGTAGATCCCCTCCAGGAACACGTCGCGCGACACGCCGCTGTCGCCGTTGGTCCCGACCCACGTCTCGCCGCGGATCGTGCGGCGCAGCAGGCGCGAGGGGTGGGCGTAGGAGGCGATCTTGCGCCCCATGAACGAGCTCTCCGGCGCCACCACCCGGGCCATGAGGCCGGTGTCCCCGTGGATCGCCAGGCAGTCGCCGAGCGCGCGCAGGGCCAGGCGCACGTTGTCGAGCGCGGCCGGCTCGCCGGTCACCGCGTAGCGAGCGGCCTGCGAGGCGAGGTAGTGGGCCGTGAAGGCCGACGAGTCGCCGCCGTCGCCGTGCGGCTCGGCGTTGCCGGGGTTGCCCCCGCCGCCCGGCCCGTAGGCCTGCGCCCAGCTCTCGTCGTGGACCGGGCGGTCCATGCGGAGCGGGTGAATGATCCCGTGCGGCAGGTGCTTCGCGCGGATCTTGCGGTCCACCCCCTCGACGACGCCCGGCACGATCGAGGCGGCGCCCGTGTCGGCCAGGAGCGGCGCGTGCTCGGCCGGGATCGGCGGCGGGAGCGCGGCCTCCAGCGCGCGCAGCTGCGGCGCCATGTCCTCCAGCGCGTCCTTCAGCGCCTTCTTGGCGAAGTGCTGCGCGAAGGGCGCGGCGATCCGCGCCAGCACGTCGCGGAACAACCCCTTGGCCCGCAGGTCGATGTCGAACCCGTAGCGCGGGTCGCCCGTGCGCCGGACCCGCGGGCGGGTGGGGTCGGTGTGGTCGAAGGTGGCGTCGGCCTCGAGCCACAGCTTCTCGATCCGGATCGTGAGCGGGAAGCGCTGGTACTGCCACGCCCAGAAGGCGCGGAACTTGACCAGCACGTCGACCTCCACCTCGATCTTCCAGGTGCCCTGCACGGGGAGGCGCATGGCGATCCGGTCGCGCGACAGCGCGGTCAGGCCCGGCGCGCGCCCGACGTCGAGGTCGATCCGATTGAGGCCCTTGATCGTGACCTCGACCTTCTTCTCCTTGTATTCGGTGCCCACGAACCTGGCGGCCTCCGCGTGGAGCCGCTGCACGAGCGCGGGGCGCAGCCGGTCGTAGACCGACTGGACCTCGTGGTTGAACCCGACGATCGCGGGGCTCTGCGCCGAGGCCGTGCCCGCGAACGACGAGACGAGCAGGAGGACGAGCGACGCTGCGCGGTGGTGGTTCATGGCCGCGCGCAGAACGAACGTCGGGCCGACCGCGCACGGGTGCAAATCCTGCGCGGAGCGCGCCAGTATCCGCCACGTTTCGGCCGAACCGCGCTTCATGCCCCGAATCGCGCGAGACGAGCCGACGTAGCCCTCGATCGCCTCGTCCCGCGAGAAGAAAAGGAGGCTTCGTCGCGCGAAAGAAAAGAGCGCTTCGTCGCGTACGCGAGAAGAAAAGAGAGCACCGCGGAGCCGAGGTGAGCGCGGCCTCGCGCGCGGAGTGGGGAACCCAGCGACAGCTCTTTCCCTGGCATCCTCGGCCGTCATTCGCGAAGGAGTGGGAC
>CAZMSZ010000050.1:7619-11173 GCA_964569055.1 uncultured Planctomycetota bacterium
GGCCGTCATTCGCGAAGGAGTGGGGCTCCAGCGACAGCTCTCCCTTGGCGTCCTTGGCGCTCTTGGCGGTCGATTTCTCACGCGAAGGAGTGGCCCCGATCCAGCGACAGCTCTTCTCTTCCTTGGCGGTCTCGGACCACTCTTCCTTGGCGGTCTCGGACCACTCTTCCTCGGCGGTCTCGGACCACTCTTCCTTGGCGGTCTCGGACCACGCCCAGCCGCCCCGCCGCTCACGCCACCGATCGCGTCGCGCTCATGTAGGCTCTCCGCCTCGCGGGAGGGCGGCATGAGCGAGCGCGGCACGTTCGTCATCGAGGTCACGCGGCGGGCGCCGGGGGAAGACCCCGAGGCGAGCCGGCTGCTCGAGGAGGCGCGCGCGGCCGGGGCGGCGCTGGCTGGCGTCCGGCTGGCCGACGTCTACGAGCTGCGCGGCGTGACCCGCGCCGAGGCGGAGCGGCTGGCGGAGGCGCTGCTGCGCGACCCGGTGCTCGACGCGGCGCGCGCGGTCGGGGCCGAGGAGCCGCCGGCGCTGCCGGCGCAGGACGAGGCGGTCCTGACCGTGCTCCGCCGCGACGGGGTCATGGACCCGGTCGCGCTCTCGACCGCCGCCGCGGCGCGCGAGCTGGGCGTGAGCCTGGACGACGTCCGCACCGCCCACCGGCTCTACCTGCGCGGGAGCGAGGGGGCGCCGCCCGCCGAGGCGCTGGCGCCGCTCGCGCGCCGGCTGGCCAACCCGGTCGTCGACCGGGTGGTCGAGGGCCCCGCCCCCTTGCCCCCGCCCGCGCGCCCGAGCGCCCCCGAGGCGCTGCGCCGCGAGGTCCCGCTCGCCGGCCTCGGCGAGGAGGCCCTGGTCCGCCTGTCGCGCGAGCGGACCCTGGCGCTCGACGCCGTCGAGATGCGCGCCGTGCAGGCCCACTTCGCCGCGCTCGGGCGCGAGCCGTCCGAGCTCGAGCTGGAGACGATCGCCCAGACCTGGTCGGAGCACTGCAAGCACAAGACGCTCACCGGCCCGATCGACTACGTCGAGGCGGACGCCGAGGGGCGCGAGCTCGCGCGCGAGCGGATCGGCAACCTCCTCAAGGAGACCGTGTTCGGCGCCACCGCCGAGCTCGACCTGCCCCGCTGCCTCTCGGTGTTCAAGGACAACGCCGGGGTGATCCGGTTCGACGAGCGGCTCGGCGTGGCGATCAAGGTCGAGACCCACAACCACCCCTCGGCCATCGAGCCCTACGGCGGCGCGGGCACCGGGATCGGCGGGGTGATCCGCGACATCCTCGGCACGGGGCTGGGCGCGCGGCCGATCCTGAACCTCGACGTGTTCTGCGTGGGCGACCTCGCCGCCCCGCCCGAAGCCGTGCCGCCGGGCGCGCTCCACCCGCGCGACCTCCTGGCCGGCGTGGTGGCGGGGGTGCGCGACTACGGCAACCGAATGGGGATCCCCACCGCGGCGGGCGCGCTGGTGACCGAGCCGCGCTACGTGGGGAACCCGCTGGTCTACGCGGGGACCGTCGGGCTGATCCCGGTCGAGCGCGTGCAGAAGGCGCCGCGCCCCGGCGACTGGGTCGTGGCGGTGGGCGGGCGCACCGGGCGCGACGGGATCCACGGGGCGACCTTCTCCTCGGAGTCGCTCTCCTCGGAGAGCGAGACCCAGAGCGGCGGGGCGGTCCAGATCGGCAACCCGATCGCGGAGAAGATGGTCACCGACGTGCTCCTCGAGGTGCGCGACCGCGGCTGGCTGAGCGCGGTCACCGACTGCGGGGCCGGCGGCTTCTCGAGCGCGGTCGGCGAGATGGCCGAGGGGCTCGGCGCCGAGGTCGACCTGGCGCGCGCCCCGCTCAAGTACGCCGGGCTGGCCCCCTGGGAGGTGTGGATCAGCGAGGCGCAGGAGCGCATGGTCCTGGCGGTCCCGCCCGAGCACGGCCCCGACGTGATCGCCGCGTTCGCGGCCGAGGACGTGGAGGCCACCCACCTCGGCGAGTTCACCAGCGACGGCGTGCTGCGGGTGCGCTGGGGCGAGGCCACGATCGGCGAGCTGTCGCTCGAGTTCCTCCACGACGGCCTCCCCAAGCAGGCCCGCCCCGCCCGCTGGCGCCCGCCCGCTCCCGCGCCGCTGCGCTGGCCGGCGGCCATTCCCGGGGCCGGCGAGCTGCTGCGCGCGCTCCTGGCCACCCCGACGGTGTGCAGCAAGGAGTGGATCGTGCGGCAGTACGACCACGAGGTGCAGGGGGCCAGCGCGCTCAAGCCGCTGGTCGGCGCGGCGGGCGACGGCCCGGGCGACGGCGCCGCGGTCGCGCCGGTGCTCGGCTCGCCGCGCGGGGTGCTCGTGACGCTGGGGATCAACCCGCGCCACGGCGCGGCCGACCCCCACGCCATGGGAGTCGGCGCGGTGGACGAGGCGCTGCGCAACCTGGTCGCCGTGGGCGGCGACCCCGACACCGCCGGCGTCCTCGACAACTTCTCGTGGGGCGACTGCCGCCGCCCCGAGCAGCTCGGCGCGCTGGTCCGCTGCGCCCGCGGGCTGCGCGACGCCGCGCTCGCCTACCGCGTGCCGTTCATCTCCGGGAAGGACTCGCTCAACAACGAGTACGAGCTGCCGAGCGGCGAGCGGGTCGCGATCCCGGGCACGATCCTGGTGACGGCCCTGGCCGTGTGCGAGGACGTGGGCCGCCTGCTCTCCATGGACCTCAAGGGAGCCGGCCACCCCGTCTACCTGGTGGGCGAGACGCGGCCCGGCGAGCTGCTCGGCGCCATGCTCCCCGAGGTCCTGCCCGGGCTCACGGGAGGCGAGGGCCCCAGCGTCGACCTGCCGCGCGCGCCGCGCCAGCTCCGCGCCGCTCGCGACGCGATCGCGACCGGGGCGGTGCTCGCGGCCCACGACCTCTCCGAGGGAGGCCTGGCGGTCGCGGCGGCCGAGATGGCCTTCGCGGGCGAGGTCGGCCTGACCCTCGACCTCGACCTCGTCCCGCGCGCGCTCGGCCGCCCCGGCGCCCACGACGCGCTCGGGCTCCTGTTCGCGGAGACGCCCAGTCGCCTCCTGCTGGAGGTCGACCCGGCGCGCGCGAGCGAGGTCGAGGCCGCGCTGGCCGGCGTCCCCTTCGCGCGGATCGGCGAGACCGTGGCCGATCACGCCCTGGTCGCGCGCGCGGGCGGGGCGGAGGTCCTGCGCGAGGGGTTGGCGGGGTTGAAGGCCGCCTGGCAGGGGACGCTGCCCGGGGTGTACGGGTAGGCTCCCTGGCCGGAAGCGGACGGGGGAGAACGAAGACAACACGGAATATCAACAGCGAATATCAATCAGAATGCCAGAGCGGCCGACGCCTGTAGTAAACCTTGCGTCGGCTGTCGCTGGCGCCAGGCGCCTGGCCCTTCCACCGCCCTCGACCGCGCCAGGCGAGTGATTCTCAGCGCAGAGATCGCCGAGCGCGCAGAGGTGCGCTGAAGTCAGCCCTGAGCGAATCGCTGCGACGGCGCCTGGAGGCTCGCTCGATCTCTCCGCGACCTTCGCGCCCTCTGCGCTCGATTCTGAGCTTCCGAGGCCGGAAGACGGTCGCCTCGTG
>CAZMSZ010000050.1:11273-28672 GCA_964569055.1 uncultured Planctomycetota bacterium
GCTCCCACCCCGGTCTGGGCCGACGACGACGAGGAGGCCCCGCTCGAGGACGACGGGGGCTGGGAGGACGAGGTCGTCGAGGACGACGAGGACGACGAGTTCGACACCGGCTGGTTCGGCGTGCGGGTCGGCGCCTGGTATCGGCCCTCGTTCGCGCTCGACGTCCAGGTCAGCGGCACCGAGAGCGGGCTGCTCTCGGGCCTCCTCGGCACCGACCTCAACGCCGAGCGCGACCTCGGCCTGACCGAGAACCCCAAGTCGGACTACCTCGTCGACTTCGACCAGTCGGCCGTGCTCGAGCTCGAGGCGTTCATCGAGACCAGCCTGGTCAGCGTGTACGCCTGGTGGATCGCGCCGTTCGAGTACGAGGGCGACACGACCGTCACCCGCGACTTCAACTTCGGCGGCACCTCGTTCAGCGTGAGCGAGCGGGTGCGCTCGCGCTTCCGGCAGACGTTCGTCGGGTTCGACCTCGAGCTGAACGTGCTCAACAACCGCTGGGTCCGCGTGTCGCCGCTGCTGAGCGTGCGCGCGATCGGGATCGACTGGGAGGTCCGCGACGCGGGCGGCCTGCTCACCGGCGACACCTCCGACATCGACAGCCCGATCGAGTACGAGGGCTACCAGGTCCTCCCGCACCCCGAGATCGGGGTCGACTTCCGCTGCGGCTATCGCGATTACGTGGACGTCCAGCTCAAGCTGGCGGGCTCGTACATCGACTACTTCGGGATCGAGGGGACCACGCTGCGTGTCGAGGCGGCCGTGACCGTGTACCCGATCCCGTTCGTCGGGATCCAGTTCGGCGCCCGCCACATGTCGTGGCACCTCAGCTCGAGCAGCGACGACCCCGACGAGCAGTTCGACTTCGACATGGAGTTCGTGGGCGCCACCGCCGGGCTGGTGATCCGGCTGGGGTAACGCGCCGCGCCACCGGGGCTCAAGTCGGGGTCCGTCCGCTCCGATAACCAGGGAGCGGGAGGGCTCCCATGCGCGTGATCGCGGTCACCAACCAGAAGGGCGGGGTCGGCAAGACCAGCACGGCCCTGTCGATCGCGGCCGAGCTCGCGGCGCGCGGGCGGCGGACGCTGGTGGTCGACCTCGACCCCCAGGAGAACCTCGGCCTGGGGCTGCGGGTGGCGCCGCCCGAGGGCGGCGCCACGCTGTACGAGGTGCTCACCACCCGCGCCGCGCTGCTCGACGCCGCCTACCCGGTGGCGCACCCGGCCCTGGCCGGGCTGCGCGTGGTGCCGGCCGGTCCGCGCCTCGCCCGGGCCGAGGCCGACCTGCTCGGGCAGGTCGGGTTCGACGAGGTGCTCAAGCGCAAGCTGCAGGCGGCCGCCGACGCGTTCGACGTGGCGGTGCTCGACTGCCCGCCTTCCCTGGGCGCGCTCGCGATCAACGCGGTCGGCGCCGCGGACCTGGTGCTCGTGCCGGTGCAGTGCGAGTTCTTCTCCGCCCGCGGGGTGGTCAAGCTGCTGGAGGTGGTCGAGCTGGTGCGCGAGCGGCGCAACCCCGACCTGACGTTCCGGGTGGTGCCGACCCTGTTCGACGGCCGCAACAACATCTGCCGGGCGGTGCTCGCCGAGCTGCAGCGCAGCTTCCCCGGCGAGGTGAGTCAGGTCACGGTCGGCGTCGACACGCGCATGCGCGAGTCGCAGGCCCGCGGCCTCCCGATCGGCCTCTACGCCCCCCGCGCGCGCTCGGCCCAGGCCTACGCCGCGCTCACCCTGGAGATCGAGGCCCTGCTCGAGGGCCGAGGAGCGACCCATGCCCAAGCCGCTTGACCCCACCGGCCTCTCGGGCGCCTTCGCGCGCGGGAAGACCAAGACCTCGCTGGACCACCTCGTCCCGGCCAAGGCCGAGCCCGCGCCCGCCCGCGAGGCCGCGCCCGCGGCGAAGAAGGCCAAGAAGACCGCGGCCAAGAAGAAGAGCACCCGGCGCCGCAAGCCCGCCCTGCAGGTGCTGCCGCCGGCCGCGGCGCCCGCCGAGGAGGCGCGCGCCGACCGCGTCTTCGGCTGGCGCGAGCCCTGGGTCCCCGGCACGCCCGGCCTCGCGCCGCGCGACGGCTGGTGGGAGCGCGCCCGCGACCGGCGCGACGCGCTGGTCGGCGCGGCGATCCGGCGCGTGCTGCGGGCGGCTGCGTAGCAGGGCGATCGCCTCGCAGGACGCGCCGGCAGAAGCAGCCGTCAGCGATTGGCGGTCGCTCAGTAGCCGGTCGCGCCCAGCTTCTCGGGCTCGTGCTCGAAGAACAGCTGGGCGGCCTTCTTGCCGAGCACCCGGATCAGGCCGGCCCGCGCCGTGAGCGGGTCGAGGTCGGGGACGCCGTACTGGTCGAGGTAGGTGTCGGGGTAGATCGCCTCGATCCGCGCCCCGGCCACCAGCTTGCCGCCGTACACCGTCTCGCGCGGGTCGTCGATGTTGTGCCGGGCGTAGGCCTTGCGGATCCGCTCGCGCCGCTCGTTCTCCTCGGCGGCGTCGCGCTTCTCCTTGGAGGAGCGCGCCAGCTTGAACAGCTTGACGTCCGCGTTGGCGGCGGCCTGGTAGAAGGCGACGTTGCGGGGGTCCCTCAGCTGGAAGCTCAGGATGTCCCCCATGATCACGTAGTCGGCGCCGGTCAGCTCGGCCAGCTTGGCCGGGGTCAGCGTGCGCACGTCGAGGCCGATCCCGTCGTCGGCGGCGGGCGCGTGCATCAGGAGCGCGACCTCGTCGTAGGGGACCACGATGAACGGCGCGTTGTCGCTCAGGACCTCGGTCGTCTTGCGCGCCAGCTCGTGGCCGGTGTGCGAGTCCCAGGCCGACTCGAAGTCGGGGTCCTTGAACGGGTGCACGACCACGATGTCGTCGTCGTCGATCTCGTAGATCGGCTCGATGTCGTCGGAGAACAGGCCGCAGCCCGCGGTCGGGAGGAGCGCGAGGGCGAGGAGCAAGGGGCGCAGGTACGAGGTCGTCATGGCCGGGATTCTAGCCAGGCCCGGGTCATCTGGGAGTCACGACCCTCGGCCGCTGAGGGTTACGCCGCTGCGTCGTCGCCCTTCGCATCGGGCTTGGCGGGCGGGGCGGCCGGCGGGGGCTCCTCGGTGTTGGTCATCTCGTTCATCCCGCGCTTGAACTCGGTCACGCTCTGCCCGAGCGAGCGCATCACCTTGGGCAGACGCGAGCCGAAGATCAGGAGCGCGATGATCAGGATGACCAGGAGCTCCCAGTGACCGATACTGCCGATGAACGCGAGCGGAGCGAGCTGCATGGGGGTCTCCTGGCGCCGCCCCATGATATGCCCCCCGCACGCTGCGGCAAAGGCACCGAACCCCAGGGCGGGCCTCCGCCCGTGGGCGCTCCCCTGCCTCGTCGTTCCTTTTGGCCAGGGGCGGGGTCAGGCGCCCGATCGCGCGCCCGCCGCTTCCGCGCTCAGCGGCCGGGCTCGGGCCGAAGCTCGAGGCGCGGGCCGCGGTGCTCGAGCCCGCCGCCGCGGACGAGGGCCGGCTCGCCCCGGAGCACGTAGACCCGCCGCTTCCCGTCGAAGTCGAGCGCGCGGCCGCGGGCGGTGAACCCGTCCGCGCTGAGCTCGACCCCGTCGCCCGCCTCGAACGCGGAGAGGACGCGCAGGACCAGGGCCTCGGGCGGCTCGGCCGGTCGCGGGCCCGCTTCGAGCTCGGACACGGAGAGGCGCCCCTTGGCCCAGGGCGCGCGGGCCCGCGCCGGCCCCGCCTCGGGCCGCAGGAGCGTGGCGTCCCACCCGCCGCGGAGCTCGAACCCGAGGCGACCCTGCTCGTCCTCGCCCGCGCCGCTCAGCGCGCCCGCCTGGAGCGTGATCCGCTGCAGCGGTTCGGCCCCGGGCCGCGCGGCGGGCGCCGTGAGGTGCAGCTCGATCCCAGCGTCGCCGCCGCAGGCGAAGGCCCCCAGGCGCGGGCGCGCTGGCTGCGGGTCCTCGGCCGGCGCGGGGCGCGGCTCGGCGGCGGCCTCGGGCACGGCCGGGGGCAGCAGCTCCGCCCGAGCCCAGGCGCAGCGGACCTCGCCGGCTCCCTTCTCGTCCGACGCGCTCAGGCGCACCTCGCCCTCGAGCGAGACCGCGAGCGGCGCCGCGGGTCCGGCGGCGGGGTCGCGCGCCAGGTGGATCGCGCGGGCCTCCGCCCGCACGCCGCGCCGCTCGACGTGCGCGGGCGGCGCGCCGGCGGCGGCCTCGATCAGGGCGCGCCCGGCCTCGCGCTCGTAGCGCACGCGGTTGCCGCCGGCCGCCAGGTCGGGCCCCTCGAGCGTCACGCGCGCCCGCTCGTCACCGCCCAGCTCGAGCGCGGTGAACGCCTCGGGCCAGGCGAACAGGGTCGCCTGCCACTCCTCCAGCCCGCGCGCGCGCGCCTCGCGGCGCCGCTCCTGGTCGCGGCGCCACACCTCGGGGTCGCTGGCGATCACCGCCTCGGCCCACGCGCCGCGCGCCACGTAGCGCTCGACGGGCGGCGCGGGCTCCCCGGGTCGAGGACGCGGCGCCCGCTCGAGCGTGGCGACCACGTCCTGCTCGAGGCGCAGCGCGCCCGTCGCGGGCGCGTAGCGGGCGCGCGCGGCCGCGAAGCTCGCCTCGCCGAGCGTGACCTCCGCCGGGGCGCCTTCGAGGTGCGCCCGACCTTCGGCTCGGTCCCAGCGCAGGCGAGCGCCCTGCACGCTCCTGCGGCGGCGGCGATCCTCGGGCGGCCCCTCGCGGCGAGCGGTGAAGTCCCGGGCCTCGGCCTCGATCAGGACCTCCTCCCAGGCGGGCGCCTCGGCGTCGAGCGCGGTGACGTCGATCCGGCCCTCGAAGCGGGCGGCGCGCCCCCACCAGGGGGCCGCCCGTCGGCCGCGTTCGAGGCCCGCCAAGCGGCCCTCGAGCCGCTCGGCCGTGACGTCGCCGTGGGTAGGTCGGCCGCCTGGGTCGAGCGCCGCCGCGTACTCGAGCCGCGCGGCGCGCAGGAGACCGGGGCCTTCCTCCGGCGCGGCCTCGAGGTCGATCGCCTCGCACGTGCGCAGCAGGTCGGGCCCGTCCCGTGACGCCCCGGGCCCGGCGGACTCGGCCGCCACCAGCGAGAGGGCGCGGGCGCGCCCGCGCCAGCGCGCGCGCCGCGCGCCCTGCGGCGAGCCGGGCTCGGCCGCGCCGAACAGCACGGGGCGCTCCTCGCCCGCGGCGCCCGTGGGATCCCGGGCCTCGGCCCGCAGGCGCGCCTCGGGCTGGCCGCCCGGGAGGACGGCGTGCTCTCGGGTGAGCACCAGCTCGGGCGCCGCGAGGAGGAGCGCCTCGTGCTCTTCCTCCAGGCGCGCGGGCGCACCGACCAGCGCGACGCGCTCGGCCTCGGCGTCGAACGCGACCCGCTCCGCCGCGGCGCGCAGCGCGAGGGGCGGGGCGGGCACGAGCTGGCTCACGCCCGCCATGCCGCCCAGCGCGACCGCCCCGGGCAAGGGGACCCGCGGGCGATCGAGCCGGGCCAGCACGCCGCCCTCGAGCTCGCCCGAGGTCAGCTGCCAGCCCCAGCCGGGGAAGGCGCCGCCCAGGCCGCCCAGCGCGATCCGGGCGCCGAGCGGGCGGCGGCGCGCGACGAGGTGGACGGCGTCCGCGCGCAGCCGTCCGGGCGCGAGGCCGGCGCTCGCGACCGCGAGCTGCTCGCCGAACAGCTCGAGCGCCGCGGGCCCGGCCGCCCGCGCGCGGTCCGCGGCGAGCGCGGGGTGGGGCCGGCCCGCGGGCCCGCGCTGCGCGCGCAGCTCGAGCCGGCGCAGGGTTCCGCTCCAGGCCGTCCCGCGCAGCCAGGCGGGCCCGGTGAGCGTGCTCGAGCTCACGCGGATCGGCTCGCGCAGCGTGGCGGTCAGCGGCTCGCCGTGCGCCTCGAGGCCGCCGGCGTGGATCGTCCAGCGCCCGCCGAGGAGGGGCGCGCTCAGCTCGATCGTGAGCGGCTCGCGCGCGATCGCGCGGGCCGTGGCCAGCTCGAGCGCGCCGCTGTCGGCCTCGCGCCGGATCCACACGGTCAGGTCGTCGCCGCGTGCGCGCGTGTGCGGGGCCTCGAGCTCGACCTCGCCCCGGAGCGCGAGCGAGATCCAGCCCTCCTCGCCCTCGCCCAGCGGCGGGAGCTGGACGCGCGCGCGCCGCGCGCGCAGGCTCACGGCGACCGCGCCGTCCTCGAACAGCTCGAGCACCGGGCGCTCGAGGTGGTGCGTCAGCACGTCCTCGTCGCCGCTGACGCGATCGCCTCGCAGCCGCCACAGGAGCTCGCCGCCGAGGTCGCGCTGCTCGGCGAGCAGCGCGCCGTCGGCGCGGCCGAGCCGCACCGAGGCGCCGGAGCTGGGGGTCTCGACCTCCACGCGCAGGGCGGCCGGGTCCCACACGCCGGTCGCGAGCGGCGCGATCAGGGCCAGCGTCGCCGCGAGCGAGAGGGAGCCCAGGAGCGCGCGCGCGGACGGCATGGGCCCAGGGTAGCCCGCGAGGGCGGCGGCGGTGTCAAGCCGTGTCAACGTCTTCGGGCGTGCGCCCGGCGCGCCGCCGGCGCCCGGCGTCGAGTTGCGACGCGGCGCCGGCGCGCGCCTCGCGGGCACGGCGCTCGCGCCGCCGAGCGCCGTGAGCCCCGACCCCGTCGCGCTCCGCGCCCCACACCGCCCGCCGCCGGCGCTCGCCCCCGGGCCGCCCAACGCGACGGCGATCGCGCGGCGCGTGGACCACCGGCCCTGGCCGCTCCCGCGCGAGCCGTGGCTGGTGCTGCAGAGCTGGCGCGACGTGCTGTTCGCCCACTGGCCCGTCCCGGCCGAGCGGCTGCGCCCGCTGGTGCCGCGCGAGCTGGTGCTCGACCTGTTCGAGGGGGTCGCGTTCGTGGCGCTGACGCCGCTGCGGATCACCCGCCTCCGCCCCCGGTTCTTGCCCGAGCTGCCGGGGCTCGAGTTCCCCGAGCTGAACCTCCGCACCTACGTCCGCTGCGGCGAGCGGCGGGGCGTGTACTTCTTCAGCCTGGACGCCGCGAGCTGGCTGGCCGTGCTGGCGGCGCGCCTGGTGTACGCGCTGCCCTACTACCGGGCCGAAATGAACGTCGCCCCGCGCGCCGGCTGGTTCCGCTTCACCAGCCGCCGCCTCGCCCGCCCGGCCGAGCTCGACCTGCGCTTCCGCCCCGAGGGGCCGGCGTTCCGGGCAGAGCCCGGCACGCTGGACGAGTTCCTGATCGAGCGCTACGCCCTGTTCACCGTCCCGCGCCCGGGGAAGGTCGTGCGCACGGACATCCACCACCTCCCCTGGGAGCTGCACCGCGCCGAGGCGCAGGTCGCGACCGAGACGGTGGCCGCCGCGCACGAGATCGAGCTGAGCGGCCCGCCGCCGCTCCTGCACTACGCCCCGCGCCAGGACACGCTGATCTACCGGCCGCGCCGGGTGGGGTGAGGCGCGCCCGCGCTCACGCGCCGAGCTGCCCGCGCTCACGCGCCGAGCTGATCGAGCTCGCTCCACAGCGCGTCGAGGTCGAGCTCGAACCCGCCAAGCACCTCGGAGCGGACGCGCCCGCCGAGGGCTGGCCGCAGCTCGTGGACGATCGGCTCGCCGAGCGTGAGCGCCGTTCCCTCGAGCGACGTCCATCCCGCCGTGCGGCGGCCAAGGAGCAGGCCCGAGCGGGGCGGCAGCCCGAGCGGCTTGCGCGTCGCGTTCAGGAGCCACAGCTCGTCGACCCCGTCGTCGAGGAAGGTCCGCCAGCGATCGACCGCGTCGGCCCGACCCTGCCCGAGGTCGGAGCGCCAGGTCTTGGGCGAGAGGAGCTCGACCACGACCCGCAAGCCGTCGGGCGTGAACACCCCGTATTCGGGGTCGGGGGCGGCCGGCTGGCCAGCCACCACCCGCGGCACGCGGTCGAACACGCCGACGTCGGGCGCCAGCGTCTTCAGCCCGTGGCG
Organism: uncultured Planctomycetota bacterium; assembly: GCA_964569055.1. GTDB lineage: Bacteria > Planctomycetota > J058 > J058 > J058 > JAWLGW01. The sequence continues at coordinate 19,152 of CAZMSZ010000050.1, forward strand.
CGACTCGGGCAGCCGCTCACCGCGCAGGGACCCGATCGGATCGAACGCGATCGCCGGCTCGGGCAGGACGCGCCACGGGCGGGGCAGGGCGCGGATCAGGAGCTCGGCCACCGCCCCCAGCGGGAACCGGTGACCCTGGGCGGACTCCGGGCTCATGCGGGTGAGCCTCCCCTCGTCGTCGCGGTCGTACCGCTCGTCGCCCGGAGGGAGCGCCAGGAAGTCGTGGAGCGCGATCGGCTCCCCCAGGCGGTGCTCGGACGTCTGCAGCTCGTTCATGCTGGTCCTAACAGAGCCCGAATGCCACCGGTCGTCACCGACAGGCCCGCCGCACTCAGCTTAGCTCGTGCCCACACGCGCGCGAAGCGGTGGACTTCGCGAGGCCGGTCGGGGGAGCGTCGCTGCACGCCGCCCGCGCGCGAAGTACCCTCGCCGCATGCGAACGGCGGAGCGAGGTCCGTGAGCGACGCGCGCCTGCGCGAGCTGGAGCGCCGGTGGCGCGAGGAGGGCTCGCCGGTGGACGGCGGGGCCTTCCTGCGGGAGCGCCTCCGCCGCGGCGACCTGACGCTCGCGCGGCTCGAGCTGGCGGCCTACTGCGGGGACGAGGCGGCGCTGCGCGCGCTCGACGGCGCGATCGAGCCGTACACGGCGCGCGCGCCGGGCTACTTCTTGCACCTCATGCCCGGCCAGGGCGGGGTGCCCCACGTCGCGTTGGCCGCGGCGGAGGTCGCGCTCCCCGTGTGGGAGCGCGCCGCGCCGGACCAGACCTGGATGCGGGTGGGCCTGGAGGGCGCCAGGCGGCGCCTCGAGGCGAGCTCGTCGGCTCGTCCCGTCCGACCGTATCGGCCGCCTCGCCGATATCGCCGCGGCCGCCGGTATCGGCCCGCGCTCTCCGTGACGGAGCGCGCGATCCGCTGGCTCGAGGCACGCGACCCAGTGTGCAGGCGAGCGCTCGCGGGATCCGCGTGTGAGGCCGCGGTGAGCGCTGCCATCTACGCCCGCCAGTCCGTCGCATGCGTCGTGCGCGGCGATCACCGGGGCGCGCTCGACAAGGCGTCCAACGCCTTGGACGAGGCCACGCTGGCCCGCGCCGATCGGCCGGACGAGCTTCGCGAGGTCCGCCGCAGGATCCGTCTGTACGATCCGACTCCGGACAGCCGCGCCGCGCAGGCTGCTTGGACCGAGGCCACAGGGCCGATGCTCGAGCTCGTCACCGCGCGCCTGCGCGCCTGGGCGTTGGCCGTGACCTGAGCGCCCGAGGGTGCGCGGAGTCGGAGTGGAGGAAATATGAAATATCAACAGGAAACGGGAACTGAGGAATGAGGAATTGCTATCGCTGGGCGGGGCGGTCTCGGCGACAGCCGTTCTGGGATTCCTAATTCCTCATTCCCTGTTGATATTTCATATTTCCATGCAGGGCTCACGTCACCTGCACCCGAATCGGATCGCCCGGCCTCACCGCCCCCGCGGCTCGACCGGACGGACGTGCACGCGGCCGTCGCGTTCGCCCACGATCACGTGCTCGCCGTCGGGGGTCAGCGCGACCACGATCCCGAGCAGGGTCGGGTCGCGCCACTCGGCCAGCACCGCCCCGCGGGCGCGGTCGATCACGCCGACCCGGCCGACGTCGCGGGTCCGCTCGCACCAGGCGACGCGGGGGGCGTTCGCGGCGAGCGCCACGTCGTTGAGGCCGGGGGCCTCGCCGGGGAGCGTGGCCGCGGTCGCGCCGGTGAGCGGGTCGAAGGCGCGCAGCGCGCTCTCGCCTTCGGCCCGGGCCAGGAGGTGGCCCTCGGGCGTCCAGGTGAGCTCGCCCACGTCCCAGCGGTCGATCCCCTGCCAGCTCGCCAGCTCGGCGCCGCTGGTGAGGTCCCAGATCCGGACCGCGCCGCCCTGCTCGCCCGTGGCGACGCGCGCGCCGCCCGGCTCGAGGGCGAAGCCGCGCAGCCCCCTGCCGACGTTGATCGTGCGCAGCTCCGCGCCGCTGCTGGCCGACCACAGGCGCACCTTGCCGCCGCCGGCGGTCACGAGGCGCTCGCCGTCGTCGCTCCAGGCGACGTCGTCGGTCCAGCCGGCGGCGAGCGCGCGGTCGGGGGCGCCCGCGAGGCCGATCAGGCGGACCCCCTCGCGGTGCGCGGCGGCGAGCGTCCGTCCGTCGGGGGCGAAGGCCAGCGCGAACACCTCGGGATCGGTCCGCCCTTGTACCAGGCGCCGCCGGGCCAGGCCGGTGGCGAGGTCGACCAGCTCGACCTGGCCGCTGCGGTCGGCCGCGGCCACCCAGCGGCCGTCGGGCGAGCAGACGACCGCGCGCACGATATCCGGCAGGACGAGCAGGTCGCTGCCGCGCGCCGCGAGCTCGGCCTCCAGCGCGCGCAGGCAGAGCTCGAGGTGCGCGCGGTCCGCGGGCTCGGCCTCGAGCGCGCGGCGGAGCGCGGCGCGGGCCGGGAGGCGGCGGCCGGCGCGCCAGTGCGCGCGGGCCAGCGCGAGCAGGTCGACCGGCTCGCCGGCGCGCGACGCCTCCTCGAGCAGGGCGGCCGCGTCCTCGCTCGCGCCGCGCGCCGCGAGCGCGCGGCCGAGCACGGCCAGGGCGCCCGGCGCGTCGCCGGCGGTCGCGAGCGTGGCGCGGGCCCGCGCCAGGACGGGCTCGAGCGCGCGCTCGCGCGCCAGCGCGCCGAGGTCGTGCAGCCACACCGAGCCGTCCGCGCCGCCGCTCAGCACGCGACCGTCGGGCCCGAGCGCCAGGGCGCTCACCTGCGCGCCCTGGCCGCCGAGCGCGAGCAGCTCGCGCGGCTCGCCGTGGGCCGGGATCGCCCACAAGCGCCAGCGGCCGTCGGCCCCGCCCGAGGCGGCGAGCACCACCTCGCCGCGCCGGTCGGGCGCGAAGGCGAGCGCGCGCACGGCGTCGGCGTGGGGGGCCAGCGCGCGGGCGCTCCCCGCGGCGAGGTCGTGGAGCAGGAGCGCGCCGCCCGCGTCGCCCGAGAGCAGCAGCCGCCCCTGCGGGTCGGCGGCGAGCGCGGTGATCGTCCGCGCGTGGGCGGTCAGCTCGCGAGTGCGCTCCCCCGTGAGCGCGTGCAGCGCGAGCTGGCCATCGGGCCGGCCGATCGCGACCGCCTCGCGCCCCACCGCGGCCACGACCTCGCCGGGCTCGCCGCGCTCGGCGTCGTCGCCGGTGAACGTGCGCCCGAGCGGGCGGATCACGAGCTCGCCCGGGACGTAGGTGTCGGGCTCGCCGTCGAAGTCGTGGTCGGGCGACGACTCGAAGCTGAGCGAGGCGACCCGCGGCGGCGCGGAGAGGAGCGCCAGCGGGCCGGCCAGGTTCGGCGAGGCGATCCGGCCCACGGGCGCCTCGGGGAAGCCGAGGTCCCACAGGAGCGCGAGCCCGCCGCCCGCGGCCACGAGCTCGCGCCCGCTCGGCAGCGCCAGCGCCTCGAGCCGTCCGCCGTGGGGCGGCAGCTCGATCAGGCGCGCGCCGCTCGCGACGTCCCAGATCGCCGCGCTCCCGTCGGTGGCGCCGCTCGCGGCCAGGCGGCCGTCGGGCGAGAACGCGGCGGCGCTGACCGCGGTCGCGTGCCGGGTCAGGCGGCGCGCCAAGGGATCGCGCGCCTCGGGCGCGACGAGCCGGGGGAGGTCCCACACCGCGAGCGCGCCGTCTCGCCCCGCGCTCGCGAGCCAGCGGCCGCGCAGGTCGATCGCCACGGCCGCGACCCCCGCCTCGTGGGCCGCGAGCGCCGCCTGCGCGCTCGAGCGCAGGCGGACCGCCCCGAGCGGGGTCGCGTCGAACGCGACCTGCCACACGCGCAGCGTGCCGTCGACCCCGCCCGAGACGAGCCGCTCGCCGTCGGGGGTCCAGGCGACCGCGGTCACCGCCCCCGCGTGGCCGAGCAGCCGGCCGACCTCGCGGTAGTTGTTGCTCACCAGCTGCCGGCGCCCGTCCCGCTCGACCTCGGCCTGCTCCCAGGACCACACCCGCACGCTGCCGTCGGCGCAGGCGAGCGCGAAGCGCGCCTCGAGCGGGTGGAACGCGATCGGACCGGGCGCGGGCGGGGGCGCCGGCGGGGTCTCGCCGCGGACCTCGTCCTCCTCGTCGCTGGTCGCGTCGCCCCAGCGCCAGCGCACGCCGCCGCCCGGGACGTTCCACCAGCCCAGCCCGCCCCCCGCGCTCGGCGCGAAGGCGTAGTTCGGGGTCAGCGCCAGCCCGCTCACCGCGCTGGTGTGCCCCTCGTCGAGCGTGGCCAGCGCGGCGCCGTCGCTGCTCGACCACAGCGCCAGGCCGCCGGCGGCCGCGCCCGAGGCGAACAGCGTGCCCTGGGGCGAGGCCGCCACCGCCGTGACCCGCGCGCGGTGCGCCGCGATCCGGGCGACCACGCGGCGCGCCGGCAGGTCCCACAGCACGAGCGAGCCGTCGGCGCCGGCGGTGAGCGCGCGCGCGCCCGACCAGGTGGCGGCGACCCCGGTGTTCGCGCCCTGCCCCGTGGGGAGCGCCGCCAGGGCCCGCCCGCGCAGCGGGTCCCAGGCGCGGAGCACCCCGTCCTCGCCCACCGAGAGCAGCGTGCCCTCCCCCGCGAACGCGAGCCCGCGCGCGCCGCCGGCGTGCCCGGCCAGCGTGTGCAGGGGCCTCGGCGAGCGGCGCTCGACGCCCCACGAGCCGACCTCGGCGGGCGTGGTGTCCTCGCCGAGCTCGGCCAACAGGTCGCGCGCCTCCTCGAACCGCGCGCGGGCCCGCGTCCAGCGCGCGGCCGCGGCGGCGCTCTCGCCCTCGGCCAGCAGGCTCTCGCCCAGCCGGCGGCGCGCCTCGCCGAGCGCCCACTCGGCGCGCTCCGCCTCGGCGCGGGCCAGCTGTTCGCCCGCCGCGGCGCGGTCGCGCTCGGCGCGCACCAACAAGAACCCCGCGGCCAGCCCGCCGGCGAGCAGCGCGCTCGCTCCGATCAGCGCGCCGCGGGTCCACCGCGCCGCTCGGGCCGCCCGCTCCGCGTCCTCGCGCGCCCTCGCCACCGCGCGCTGCAGCGCGCTCACCTCGTCGTCTGGGCCCTCCGCCTCGCCGAGCGGCGCGAGCTGCGCGGCGGCCAGGCCGAGGTCGCCCTGGCTCAGCGCGGCGCGCGCGTAGGCCAGGCGCGCGCGCCGCTCTCCGGCCGCGGCGGCCGCGTTCTCGGCCCACAGCGCGCGGGCCTGCGCGAACCCGGCCACCGCGGCGGCGAGGTCGCCGTAGGCCGCGGTGCGGGCCTGCTCGTCGAGGGCGTGGCCCTCCGCGCCGAGCGCGCGCGCCGCGCGCTCGAGCAGGTCCTCGGCGGCCGCCTCGACGGCGCGGCTCTCGCGGTGGCGGAGGTAGTCGCCCAGCGCCTCGGCGAAGGCCGCCGCGTCGGGGTAGCGCTCGGGCGGCGCGGCCGCCATGGCCTTGCGCGTGATCGCCGCCAGCTCGGGCGGCACGCCCGGGCCGAGCTCGGGCGGGCGGCAGGCCACCGCGCGCGACAGGCTGGCGCGGGTCGAGCCACGGTGCGGCGGGGCGCCGGTCAGCAGCTCATGCAGGATCGCGCCCAGCAGGAACACGTCGGTCCAGGGGCCGACCGCCTCACCGTCGCCGCGGGCCTGCTCGGGGGCCATGTAGGCCGGCGTGCCGAACGGGGCGCGCAGGGCGTCCTTGTGCGGGAGGCGCGGGTCGGCCGCCGCGCCGTCGCGCACGTCGACCGCCAGGCCCCAGTCGGTGAGCAGCACCTCGCCGAACGGGCCGAGCATGACGTTCTCGGGCTTGAGGTCGTTGTGCACGATCCCGCGGCTGTGGGCGAACGCCACCGCGCGCGCCACCTGCGTCAAGATCTGCAGGTGGTCGCTCAGGGTGTAGCGGCGGGCGCGCGCGCGCTCCTCGTCGCCGGGCGGGTGGAGCAGGTGCTTCCACGAGCCGCCCTCGACCAGCTTCATGGCGAGGTAGACCTCGCCCGCCGCCTGGCCGAGGTCGTACACGGGGACGATGTTGGGGTGGTCGAGGCGACCCGTGACGAGCGCCTCGGCCAAGAACCGCTGCCGGTGGTGCGCCTCCTCGCCGCGCACGCGCTTGACGGCGACCTCGCGCTCGAGGCTGCGCTGGCGGGCGCGGTAGACCACGCCCATGCCGCCGCGCCCGATCTCCTCGAGCAGCTCGTACAGCGCGGCGCTCGCGCCGGACGTCGAGCCGGCGGGCGGCTCGGCGGGGGCCGGGACCGGGAGCGTCTGCGCGCCGCTCCCGTCGTCGGCGCCGCTCAGCGGCGGGAGCGGGACCGTCACGTCGGCCGCCCCGACCGCGTCGCCCGCGCCGGCGGGCCCGGCGTCGTCCTGGGTGTCGGGGCGAGTCGACGTGCGCGGCGCGCCGGCGGGGGCGGCGAGGCCGTCCACGCTGAAGCCGGGCAGGACCAACCCCGCCAGCCCGCTTGGCGGCGGGGCGTCGGGCGGGCGCAGGGTGCTGCCCGGATCCGCGGCGTCGAGGCCCGCGCCGCCCGGCGGGAGGCCGGGGGCGCCCTGCTCGTGCTCCGGGAGGCCGGCGTCGTGCGGCTCCGAGGTCATGGCGGGAGCATACGCGGCGCGGGCCCGATCGCGCTCGCGCCGGGCGGCACTTGCGCGCATCATGGGCCGCCATGAGCTCCACGGGCGGACTGTTCGGGCGGATCGCGCTGGAGAAGGGGCTGCTGGCCGAGCGGGACCTCCTGCGCGCGCTGCGCGCCCAGGAGGAGCTGCGCGCCTTCGGGCTCGACCGCCCGCTGGGCGAGGTGCTCGTCGCCGACGGGGCGCTCTCGCCGCGCGAGGTGCGGCGGCTGCTCCGGCTGCAGCGGCTCAACGAGGGGCGGGCGCGCGCCAAGCGGTTCGGGCGGGTGGCCGTGCGCAACGGCCTGATCGACGAGGCGCAGCTCTCGGCCGCGCTGGCGACCGCGCGGGCCGAGGAGTTCGCGCGCCCGCTGGGCGAGGTGCTGGTGGCGAGCGGCGCGCTGAGCGCGCGGGCGGCGGCCGCGATCGAGCGCGCGCTCGCGACGCGCGGGCCGCGGGCCGAGGCGGAGCCCGCACAGGAGGAGAGCGAGCACGCCCCCACGATCCGGCTCGACATGGTGGCCGTGCTCGCCGACGCGATCGCCGACCCCGAGGCGGAGACGCTGCGGCTCGACGGGGTGGACCCGCTCCCGAGCGTGCTCGTGGACGATGAGGGCTGGCGGGAGGACCTGCTGTTCGCGGCGGTCGCCCTGCGCGAGGGGCGGGTGCTGATCCCCGAGCTCGAGCGCGCGCTGCAGGAGCAGCGGCGGCACTCGCGCCCGCCGCGGCTGCGCGACGTCCTCACCGAGCGCGGCGTGCTCTCACCCGCGCAGGCCGAGGCGCTCGTCCGCGCGGTGGAGGACGGCCGGACCGAGCGGCTGCGGATCCCCGGCTACGCGGTCGTCGACCTGCTCGGGCAGGGCTCGACCAGCCTGGTGCTGCGCGCGCGGCACGAGCTGCTGGGGCGGGAGGTGGCGATCAAGGTGCTGCGCCACGAGTCCGAGGCGGGCGCGGCCCGCCTGCTCGACGAGGCGCGGCTCACCGCCAGCGTGCAGCACCCCAACCTGGTCACCCTGTACGAGGTCGGGCAGCTGCAGCAGCGGACGTACTTCGTGATGGAGCTCGTGGACGGGCCGACGCTGCTGGCCGCGATCCGCGAGCGCGGGCCGCTGCCGGTCCAGGAGGTGCTGCGGCACGCGCGCGACGTGGCGCGCGCGCTCGAGGCGCTCGAGGCGGCGGGGCTGGTGCACCGCGACGTGAAGCCCCAGAACGTGCTCCTCGCCGCCGGCGGCGCCAAGCTGGCGGACCTCGGGCTGGCGCGCCGCGCCGAGCCGAGCGCCCGCGACGACGCCCGCACGATCGACGGCACCCCGCACACGATCTCGCCCGAGCAGGCGCGCGGCGAGGCGCTCGACGCCCGCAGCGACCTGTACGGGCTGGGCGCGACCTGCTTCCACGCGCTCACGGGGACGCCTCCCTTCGACGGCAAGAGCACCCTCGAGATCCTGCGCCGCCACCTCGAGGAGCCCGTCCCCGATCCGCGCGCCCGCCGGGCCGACGTCCCCAAGCCGGTCGCGGCCTTGATCCGGCGGCTGCTGGCCAAGCGCCCCGCCGACCGACCGTCGGGGCCGGGGGCGCTGGCGGAGGAGCTCGAGGCGCTGCTGGGCTGACTTGGGGTTAGGCGCTTCGTAGGGGCGGCCTACGATGGCCGAAGAGGAGCGAGCCATGACGATCAAGACGACGCACGAGCCCGGCACGGTGTACGACCTCGGCGCGGCGTGTCGGCAGTTGAAGGCTGACCCCACCTATCAGCGCGGGCACATCGCGCGCACGCTGGCGCGGCTGCCCGACCTGCGCATGGTCCTGATCGCGATCCAGGGCGGGCACGAGATCCCCGAGCACGAGGCCGAGGACTCGGTCACGATCCAGGTGATCTCGGGGCGGGTGCGGCTCGCGTTCGAGGGGCGGGAGGTGGAGCTCGGCGCGGGTCAGCTGATCACGCTGGAGCGCGGCGTCCCGCACTCGGTGCGCGCGCTCGAGGAGAGCGCGCTGCTCCTGTCGCTCGGCTGGCGCGGCGAGCGCTGACCCCGGGCCGCCCGGGCCCCGTGGACGCGGGCGGGGCGGTTGGCGAAGATGCGGGCGCGCGCGCAGGGGCGCGGCGCGAGAGGAGATCGCGTGGGCTACCCCGTCCCGATGAGCGACATCACGACGGCCCTGCGGACGCTGATCGGCTACCTCGACGACCTGGCGCGGGCCTCGTTCGACAACGCGGCCACCAAGATGCGGCTGGTCGTCAACTACGCGCAGAAGGACGAGGTGGTCCGCAGTTTGGCCGAGCTGCTGCGGGTCCGCATGCCCACCGAGGCCTTCCTGACGCGGGCCATGGGCGAGCGGCTCGACGTGCCCACGGCCCGCGGGCTCGAGCTCGCCTTCGCCTACGGGCTGCTGTTCCACCTCAAGCAGGCCCACCGGCTCAACCTGCGCGAGCTGCTCAGCCGCGGCGAGTTCGCGGGCGGCGGCATGGACGAGCGCTGGAAGCGGTTCGTGGCGCGGTTCGTCGAGCCGCTGCGCGACGAGCTGCGCCGCTTGAGCGACGCGCTGCGCGAGGCGCCCGACTCGGGCGCGCGGGTCGAGCCGGGCGAGGTGTTCGCGCAGGCGTTCGACCGCCTGTTCGGCGCCGAGAGCGAGGGCCAGGCGAGCCAGGCCGCGCCGTCGCCCGCCGCGGCCGCCGCGAGCCCGCCCGCGGCCGCGAGCGCGGCGGTCGGCGAGCGCTCGCCGCTGCGCGCGGCGGTCGCGGCGGTGGCGGACCCGAGCCTGCGCGCGAACCTCGAGGTCGACGCGCGCCTGCTCGAGCTCGAGCTGAGCAAGCAGCGCCCCGATCCGGCGCGCGTCCAGGAGCTGGTGGCCGACCTGGCCAACGGCGGCGCGGCCTGCGGCCAGGCGGCGCGCGAGCGCGCCGGGCTGACGGCGGCCGCGCCGGCGCCGGCCGCGGGCGACGACGTGGACGAGCTCCGGCGCGCCCTCGAGGCCGAGCGGGC
>CAZMSZ010000051.1:0-28362 GCA_964569055.1 uncultured Planctomycetota bacterium
CTCGCCAAGGAGCAGCGCCGCTTCGGGCGCCGCGGCGCGAACGCAAAGAACTGGAAGCTCACTCCACTAGAGCCGCGACGCCGCGGCGGCGCGCGGTTAGTGACAGCCGGGGGGACTCTGGGGGGCGGAGCCCCCCAGAAACCAAGTGGGGGGGGCGGAGCCCCCCCAGAAACCACGCAGGCCCTTCCGCCCGTCGCTTGGCGCCCGGTCGCCCGTTATACTGGGCCGGCCTGCAAGGGGGGACGCGGCGCGCCGCTCGCGGAGCGTCGCACGTACGGTCCCCCTGGGGGACGCATGACGCCGGACGATCCGACCGTCGACCAGGTCACCGCCGCGGACGCCACCGATCCATCGGCGAGCGCCGCTCCCGCGGACGATGACGAGATCGCGGGCCCGCTCGCCGGTGGCGACGCGGCGAAGCCGGCGGAGGCGGGCGAGCAGCCGGCCGACGAGCCATCGCCGGGCGATGTCTATCAGCGGGCGCTCGACCTGTTCTTCGGAGGTCACCTCCGGGACGCGCTCGAGCTGGTGCGCGCGCAGCTCGCGCTGAAGCCCGAGGAGAAGCTCGCCAAGAAGCTCGAGCGGCTGCAGCGGCGCGCCGAGGACCGCCTCGCCCGTGGCGAGCCGCCCGAGCCCGAGCCCGATCCCGAGCCCGAGGCGGAGGCCGCCCCGCCTCCCGAGGAGTCGGAGTCGGGAGAGCTCGGGCCGATTCCCGACGCCGTCGAGCTCGACCCCGCCCCCGCCGAAGCGGAGGGCTCCGCCGCCGAGGGCGAACCCGCCGCGGAGCCCGCCGAGGCCGGCGCTGCGGAGCCCGCCAGCGAGGACGCGGCCGCGCCCACGGCCGAGAACGGCGAGAGCGCCGCGGCCGAGGCCGGCGCGGTCGCCGCGCCCGAGCAAGGCGGCGAAGGGGCCGCGGTGCCCGCCGAGGAGGCGCCCGAGGCCGAGGCCGCCCCGCCCGCGGAGGGCGCCGCCCCGGCCGAAGCCCGGACCGGGCGCCCCGCGCCGGATCGCACCTCGAGCGGCCGGCATCAGCTCGGGGCGCTCGACCCGCCGTCCTCGCCTGCCGTCCGGCGCGGGCCCCCCTCCTCGGCAGGTGGCCCGGCGCGGCGCAAGCCCGCGGGTCGTCCGGCGGGCGGCGCCTCGAGCGCAGCAGCGGCCGCGGTCGCGCGCCGCCCCGGCCCTCCGACCGCCCCCTCCCAGGCGCCGCCGCGCCGCGGGCCGGGGGCCCCGCCCGCCCCCGCGGGCGCCGGCGCCGGCGCGGCCGCGATCAAGGGCGAGCTCGACAAGCTGAGCGGCGCGGTCGACACGGTCGCGCGCGCCGTGCGCGGCGTGCAGGACCACACGCTCAAGGTGGCCGAGGCCTACCAGCGCCTCTCGCACAGCCACAAGCGCAAGGAGCAGGCCTACGATCAGCTCTACGAGGAGCTGCGCACCTACAAGGACAACTTCCTGCTCCAGGCGCAGAAGCCCCTGTTCAAGGACGTGATCCTGCTGTTCGACGGGATCTCCCGCACCCTGCGCGCGTTCGAGGAGCGGGAGGGGGACACCGTCCCCCGCGAGGACGTGCTCAACGAGCTCCGTCACGTGCGCGACGAGGTGCTCGAGGTGCTCTATCGGCGCGACATCGAGCTGATCGAGGAGTACCCGAGCGTCCTCGACATCGAGATCCAGAAGCCCATTCGACGCGTGGAGACCGACGACCCGGCCGAGGACCGCGCGGTGGTCCAGGTGCTCCGGGAAGGGTTCCGCATGAGCGACGTGGTGCTCCGGCCGCAAGAGGTCGTGGTCAAGCGTTGCCTCAAAGAAAGAGAGACCCAGTAATGGCCGACGCCAAGCGGAAGATCGCCGGGATCGACCTCGGGACGACGTACTCCGCCATCGCTCACTTCGACGAGTACGGCAAGGTCGACATCATCCCGAACTCGGACAACGAGCGCATCACGCCCTCGGTGATCCTGTTCGAGGACGAGGAGGTGATCGTCGGCAAGATCGCGAAGAACCAAGCGGTCAGCAACCCGGAGAACGTCGTCCAGTTCGTCAAGCGCCACATGGGCGAGCCCGACTGGGTGCGCGTGATCGAGGGGCGCGAGTACACCCCCGAGATCCTCTCCGCGATCATCCTCAAGCGGATCGTCAGCGACGCGGAGGACCAGCTCGGCGAGCAGATCACGGACGTGGTGATCACCTGCCCCGCCTACTTCAACGACAACGAGCGCAAGGCGACCAGCGACGCGGGCAAGATCGCCGGGCTGAACGTGCTCGGCATCCTCAACGAGCCCACCGCCGCGGCGATCGCCTACGGCATGAACAACCTCGACAAGGACGTGAAGGCGCTGGTCTACGACCTCGGCGGCGGCACGTTCGACGTCACGATCCTGCACATCGACGGGAACAACGTGAAGGTGCTCGCGACCGACGGCGAGCGCCGGCTGGGCGGCAAGGACTGGGACGACATGCTGCTCAACCATGTCGCCGAGAAGTTCATGGACGAGCACGGGGTCGACCCGCGCGAGGACCCCGAGGCCTACCAGGACCTCGTGATCAAGTCCGAGGAGGCGAAGAAGTCGCTCTCGAAGAAGCCGCAGGCCAAGATCTTCGCCCAGTGCGCCGGCAAGAGCCTCAAGCTCACGATCGAGCGCCAGGAGTTCCAGGAGCTGACGCTCCCGCTGCTGGAGCAGACCGAGACCTACATGGACGTCGTGCTCAAGAAGGCCGACCTCAACTGGAGCGACATCGACGTGCTGATCCAGGTCGGCGGCGCCACCCGCATGCCGGCCGTGGCCGAGATGCTCGAGCGCGTGACCGGCAAGAAGGCGGAGCGCGGCGTCAACCCCGACGAGTGCGTCGCGATCGGGGCCGCCTACTGGGCTGCGATCCTGATGGTCCGCTCGGCGAACACCCTCAAGGAGAAGGTCGACTCGGGCGCCGCCACCGAGGAGGAGGCGGCCAACGTCGAGGTCGCCCGCCAGGCGGTCGAGGAGGCGGTCCCCGAGGAGATCGTCGGCATGCTGGGCGGGGTCGTCGTCCAGAACGTCAACTCGCACTCGCTCGGGATCGTGACGGTCACCCGCGACGGGCGCGAGAAGAACCTGATCATGATCCCCGAGCAGACGCCCCTGCCGGCCAAGGTCACCAAGGTGTTCGGCACCGCGCAGGACAACCAGGTCACCGTCGAGATCCGGATCCTCGAGGGGGAGAGCGAGGACCCCGAGGAGTGCACCGAGATCGGGACCTGCATCATCTCGGACCTGCCGGCGAACCGGCCCAAGGGGACGAAGATCTCGGTCGCCTACAGCTACGACGACGAGGGGCGCATCCAGATCCACGCCAAGGACCACGAGACCGGGCAGGAGGCGCGCACCACGATCAAGCGTGACGCCCAGGGCCTGAGCGAGGAGGAGATGACCCAGAAGGGCGACGAGATCGCCCGACTCCTCGAGGAGGGCCCCGAGGCCGCCTACAGCGCCGGGGCGGCCGCGGCCGCGACCGCCACCGCCGACCAGGGCTACGCCGAGGGCGGCTACGACGAGGGCGGCTACGCGGAGGGCGGCTACGCCGAGGGCGACGCGGGCTACGCCGAGGGCGGCTACGCGGAGGGCGGCTACGCCGAGGGCGAGGGTGGCTACGCGGAGGGCGGCTACGCCGAAGGCGATGCCGGCGGCTACGCGGAGGGCGGCTACGCCGAAGGCGACGCCGGCGGCTACGCGGAGGGCGGCTACGCGGAGGGCGACGCCGGCGGCTACGCGGAGGGCGGCTACGCGGAGGGCGACGCCGGCGGCTACGCGGAGGGCGGCTACGCGGAGGGCGACGCCGGCGGTTACGCCGAGGGCGACGCCGGGGGCTACGCCGAGGGCGGGTACGACGACCAGGGCGGCTACGCCGAGGGCGAGGCCGGTGGCTACGCCGAGGGCGGCTACGACGACCAGGGCGGCTACGCCGAGGGCGGCTACGACGACCAGGGCGGCTACGCGGAGGGCGACGCCGGCGGCTACGCGGAGGGTGGCTACGACGACCAGGGTGGCTACGCGGAGGGTGGCTACGACGATCAGGGCGGCTACGCCGAGGGCGGCTACGACGAGGGTGGTTACGACGAGGGCGGCTTTCAGGACTCGGCCGGCTGAGGCGCCGGCCCCGTCGCGCCGCCGGGCATGCAGAGCGGGGCACACGCGGGTAAGGTGAGACGTCGAGCAGGGCGGTCCTCGGGGGCGAGGCCGCCGCTCGATGCGACGGGCGGATCGTGGCGGACGAACGGTACAGCAGGATCCTGGGGATCGAGCCCACCGACGAGGTCCCCACGTACTACGAGCTGCTCGGGTTGGCGAAGACCGAGACCGACCCCGCCGCGGTCGAGGCCGCCTACAAGGCGCAGATCCGCAAGGCCCAGGAGATCCGCACCTCCAAGGACAAGGGCTTCCTCGAGTTCCTCAAGGAGGAGCTCCGCACGGCCCGGCGCACGCTCGCCGACCCCGGCAAGCGCAAGGCCTACGACGAGTCGCTGATCGCCGACACGGTGGCCTCGTTCAAGGCCTTCGTCCAGCCGCTCATGGCGCTGGGGCGGATCTCGAAGTCGGTCCTCGACACCATGATCGCCAAGGGGGTCGGCGACGGGCTGACCGCCGAGCACGCCCTCACGATCGTGCAGGAGGTGGCGGCCGCGAGCGGCGCCACCGTCGAGACCGAGGAGCCCGCCCCCGCGCCCGCTGCGTACGAGGACCAGGAGTCCGACTACGCGGAGTTCGACCCCGACGCCGTCGAGGAGGCCGCCTTCAGCGACGAGGCGGTCCACGACGACGCGCCGCCCGCCCCGGCCAGCGCGCCGCAAGAGGTGGTGCTGCGCGCGCCCGAGCGCCCGGCGGTGGAGGAGACCCCCCGCCCGACCACGTTCCGCAAGAACGACTACTACAGCGGCGGGGCCTCGGACTTCTACACCCCGACCGAGCCCGAGGCGGCTCCCGCCGCGGAGGACACTCCCTCCCGGAGCCCCTGGGCCCGCCGCGGAGGATCCGGCTCCGCCGAGGCCGCCTCCTCCTCGCCGTGGGCGCGCGGCGGCTCGCGCTCCAGCTCGCCCTGGGAGGCGGGCGGCGGCCGACGCGGCAGCCGGCGCCCGCCGCCTCCGCGCGAGCCGAGCTCGACCCAGCAGCAGCGCGAGCGCTGGCAGGACCAGGCGACCTCCCGCCAGATCGAGGAGGCGCTGCGCATGTTCAACATGGGCGCCAAGCTGGCCAAGGTCGCGGGCGACGTGCACGAGAAGCTGCGGTTCTACTTCCCGCCCGCCAACGGCAAGACCACGCGGACCTATCAGATCAACGGCGTCAGCTACGAGAAGGTCTTCGAGACCGAGCAGAAGACGCTGCGCGACACGCTCAAGAAGTACGAGGGGGCGCTGAGTCGCGCCGGGGCTGCGGACGGGCCGTTCGCGGAGCGGCTGCGCTCGGAGGCGTCGCGCAACATCACGCTGCTCAAGGGCTACCTCGACGAGATGCGCCGCCACAAGCTGCGCCTGCTCGGCGGTCTGTCCCAGGCCGAGGAGGTCCGCGCCTGGCAGGAGTTCGTGAACAGCCAGCGGTCGAGCCGGCTCACCCAGACGATCGAGGAGTGAGCGCGGGGCCGCGCCGCCGGCCCGCCGACGCAGCGACCCGAGCAGGCGCACCGTGGACCGTCGCGAGCCCAAGCTGATCGTGTGCATCGAGCCGTTCGGGACGCGCGTGATCCCGCTGCGGCAGCGTCGGCTCAGCGTCGGCCGCGGCAACGACCAGGACATCTGCCTGCCCGACCGCAAGATCTCGAGCGCCCACGCGCTGCTGGAGCCGACGCCCGAGGGCTACCGGCTGCGCGACCTCGGCAGCACCAACGGCACGTACATCAACGGCCACCTGGTGCAGGGCGTCCGCCCGCTGCGGGTGGGGGACGAGCTGCGGTTCGGCAACACGCTCGTGCTCTACACCGACGAGGAGCCCGAGCAGCTCGACTGGCCGGGCGCCGACCGCATGGCCTCGCCCGCCACGACCAGCGACCCCGACCTCGCCGAGGTGGTCGGGCCGCAGACGGTCAAGCTGTCGCTCCGCGACGTCGAGCGCGACCTGTTCGCGAGCGACGAGAGCGAGGCGGGGCTGGCCTCGCTGCAGCGCAAGCTGCAGGTCCTGTACCGCCTCACCGAGCTGACCCGCGGCAGCCTGCGCGGGCCGACCGAGCTGCTCGGCGAGGCGCTCGACCTCGTGCTCGAGGTGACCGACGGCGACCGCGGGGCGTTCTTCCTGCGCGCGGAGGGCAGCGGCGAGCTCGAGGGCGTCGCGCTGCGCGCGCGCCGCGGCAAGGCCCAGGCGGCCGGGATCTCGCAGTCGATCCTGGCCCAGGCGCTCCAGGGCGGGCAGGCGATCCTCACCCGCGACGCCATGCGGGACCACCGCTTCAACGCCAACCAGTCGGTGGTCACCAACAACATCCGCTCGGCCGTCGCCGTGCCCCTGGTGGTGGGCGACGAGGCGCTCGGCGCGCTCCACCTCGACAAGCGCTCGGCCCGGCGGCCGTTCGGGCAGGAGGACCTGCAGCTCGCCGTGATCGTCGGGCAGCAGGTCGCCGCGGCGGTGGCGAACGCGCGGCTGTTCGAGCAGATCTCGCGGGCCAACCAGGAGCTGCAGGCGGCGCGCGACGAGATCCTGCGCTGGAACCAGGAGCTCGAGCACAAGGTGGCGCAGCGGACCGAGGAGGTGCAGGCGCAGGCGCGCGAGATCGCCGAGCTGATCCGCCAGAAGGACCAGCTGCTCGGGATGGTGGCGCACGACCTGCGCACGCCGATCGCCGCCATGCTCGGCTTCGCCGAGGTGGCGATCGCCGGGCTCGAGGCCGGGATCGAGCCGGCCCGCACCCGCGAGGACCTCGACGTGATCCGCACCACGGCCCAGGAGATGAGCGACCTGCTCAACGACCTGCTCGACGTGTCGCGGATCGAGGCGGGCAAGGTCTCGATCGACCCGCACGACGTCGACATCGTGGCGCAGGTCGGCGGCGGGCGGCGCCGCTACGAGGTGTGGGCCCAGGGGAAGGGGATCGGGCTGCACCTGTTCCTGCCCGAGCGGCCGCTGCGCGTGCGCGCCGACCCCAAGCGCGTGCAGCAGGTCCTCAACAACCTGGTCTCGAACGCGATCAAGTTCAGCGCGCGGGGCGGCACGATCAGCGTGACCGTCCGCCGAGCCGGGGAGCGGGCGGTGATCGCGGTCGCCGATACGGGGCAGGGGATCGACCCCTCCGAGCAGGACCGGATCTTCGTCTCGTACGAGCAGGCGAGCGCGCGGGCCACCGCCGGCGAGCACGGGAGCGGGCTGGGCCTGGCGATCGCGAAGAAGCTGGTGGAGGCGCACGGCGGCGAGATCTGGGTGGAGAGCGAGAAGGGCGTGGGCTCGCGCTTCTCGTTCTCGCTCCCGCTCAGCCCCGAGGAGTGAGCCGGTGGCCGTGTTCGACTCGATCAAGCGCGCGCTCGGCGGCGGCGACCCCGCCGAGCGCGCCGCCCTCGAGGGCGAGCTCGCGCGGGTCAGGGTCGCCCTCGGCGAGCGGCGCGCGCAGCTCGAGGCGAAGCGCGCCAGCCGGCTCGAGGCGCTGTTTCCGCGAGGCCCCGTGGCGGGCGCGGCGCCGGGGCGCTACCCGGGGTTGGACCCGATCAACTTCGAGGACGGCGAGGAGCAGGGCTGGCTGGTGGGGGCGGCCACTGGGATCATCGACAAGTTCCCCGGGAGCGAGGCGCTGCTGTCGCAGCTCGACGCCACGTTCGAGGCGTTCTGCGACGCCAACCACTACCGGGTCGTGACCGAGCGCGGCCCCTACGCGGAGCTGGGCCGCTGGCGCGGCGAGATCCTGGCCGCCTGGGACCTCGGCACGGAGGACGTGCCGATCTACGTGGCGAACGGGGGCGGCTCGAAGGTCCTGGGCTGCAAGCGGCCGCTGGTCGTGCTCGATCGGCTGGTCCTCGACGGGCTCGACCCCGAGGAGCGGCGGTTCCTGCTGGCGGCCAGCCTGGGGCACGTGTTCTTCGGCAACCTGAGGATCTTCAGCTTCCACCGGCTGATGGAGATGCTCGACAAGCTCCCCAGCATGACGGGGCTGATCGCGCGCGGCCTCGGCATGATCCCCGGGGTCGGCAACACGATCTCCCGCGGGCTCGAGCTCGCGCGCAGCCTCAACGACCAGGTGATCCGCAAGACCAACCTCGTGGTCGGGCAGCGCCAGAAGGTGCTGTGCGACCGGCTGGCCGCCGTGACGCTCCAGGGGCCCGAGGCGGGCCTGCGCTACCTGGCCCGCCTCGCGCTCGGCGGCGCGGACGCGCTGGCGCCGACCGTGCGGGAGCACCTGATCGCGCAGGGGCGCGGGATCCACGAGCGGTTCGAGCGGGGCGAGGTCGACCTGACCATGCTGTCGATCGTGGGCCCCACCGCCGAGTTCGGCGCCCTGCGCGCCTTCAAGCTCGACGCCTGGAGCCGCTCCGAGCGCGCCACCAAGCTGCGCGAGGGCTACTACGTGACCCGCCACGAGCTCGACGCGTACCGCAAGACCCACCACGCCCTCGAGCGCGAGATCGCGTTCCTCGAGGAGCGCCTGCTCGAGCTGCACGAGCGCGAGGAGAAGCTGCGCGCCCAGGTCCAGACGAGCGGCGAGGCCGAGCCGCTCGCCTGACACGCGACGAGCCCGCCGAGGAGGGCGGGCTCGAGTCGAGGCGATCGCCTGCAGGCGAGGGAGCGAGGCTGGTTAGAGCCCGCCGTCCTCCGACTGGAGCATCTGCCGCTCGAGGATGCTCTCGTCGGCTCGCTCGTCGGACCGCTCGGTGGCGCGCTCGGTGGCCGCCTCGTCCTCGCGCTCGGCGAGGGCCTCGGCCTTCTCCTCGGCGCGCTCGGCGTCCTTCTCGGCCTCGGCGTCGGCCCGCTCCTCGGCCTTGGCGTCGGCCTGCTCGGCGGTCCGCGCCTCGCGCTCCTCGTTTCTGACCTCGTGAATGGCGAGCGCGCGGTCGGTCTCGAGCTCGTCGCGCAGCTCCTCGCGGACCGCCTCGGAGGCCGTCTCGCGGTGGTGCTCGCGCATCACGCTGAACCGCTCCGCGGCCGGGTCCGGGTTCTGGGTGGCGAACACGCTCAGCCGCTCACCCTCGCGATCGAGGCGCAGGCTGTCGCGCTCGTAGCGACGCAGCTCGAGCTCGGCCTCGTGGACCAGGAGCCCGTTCTCGTCGCGGACCATCGGGAAGCGCACTCGCGCGAACTGGGCGTGCGCCCGGGCGAGCGTGCGCCGGGCCAGGATCTGCTCCTCGCGCTCCCCCTCGAGGTCGAGGGTCCGCGCCAGCTTCGCCTCCACGGTGGCCCAGTGGCCGCGCTGAGCAGCCACGAACCGGCGCAGCTCCTCGAGGTCGCTCGCCGGGTCGGTCTCGCGCGTCGTCACCGCGTGCGCCAGCAGCGCCTCGTGGGCCTCCCCCTCGGGGTCGTCGACCCGGGTCAGCACGGCGTAGCGCGCGTTGCGCTGGGCGAGCGCCTCGGGCCAGGCTGGGGCCCGCGGAGCGACGCGCGGAGCCGGGGTCGCGACGGGCGACTCGTCGGCGGACGCAGGGCCGGCGAGGACGACCAGGAGGGGCAAGGCGAACCCCACCCACACGCGTCCGGCGCGTCCGGCGCGTCCCGGGCGCCGTCCAGGCAGCACAGTCACTTGTGTGGAAACCAACCCCATCGCGCCCTGCCGACAACGAATCCCGTTCCCAACTCGACCAACCTCAAACCCTTACGCTTCCGACTCGCCGCTCGGCCATCACGCCAGCCCTCCGGCACCGCGTCCCGCGGGGTGCCGGGAATCCGGCGCTAACTCCCGCGCCCCACGGCCTGCCGTTTGACACGGATCTCGTCGAGATACATGCGGGCCCTGCTCCCCATCGGGCCGTCCTTGTCCTCGTGAACCTGCAGGAACTGGTCGAGGTAGTCGTAGCTCTGGTCGAAGTGGCGGAGGTCGTACTCCACCAGCCCGAGGTTGTACAGCGCCACCGCGTTCTTGGGCTCCCGCGCCAGGACGGCGAGGTAGGCCTCGCGCGCCTCCTCGAGCATGTCGCGCGCGAGGTAGGCGTGCCCCAGGTTGAGGTGGGCGGGCACGTACATCGGGTTGAGGGTGAGGCACTTCTTGTATTCGGCGATCTCGAGGTCGTACTGCCCCTTCTGGTAGTAGCAGATCCCGAGCTTGAAGTGCGCCTTGTAGTAGAGGGGGTCGGCCTGCAGCGCGAGCTGGAACTCGCGGATCGCCTCGTCCACGCGCTGCGGATCGCGCATGGCGTGGGAGCCCTGGAGCCAGAAGATCCGCGCGCGGTGCGCCGCCTCGGGGTCGTGCTCGGGACGCGCGAGGGCCTCCTCGCCCTGCATCCTTCGAGCCTCGGCGAGCGCGTCGTTCAGCTCCGCGTCGCGCTCGGCGGCGACGGCCTCGTCTCCGGGCTGCGCGGCGGTCGCCTGCTCCCGATCCTCGGGCACGGGATCATGAGCGGCGCAGCCGAGCGGCGCGGCGAGGACCGCGAGGGCGAGCGAGAGCTGGCGCAGGGTGGAGCGCATGACGGCCCCTCGATGGACCGGAGCGGGAACGGCGGTGGCCGGCCTCAGCCTAGACCGTCGGCGGGCCGGTTGCCAGGTCCGGAGTGTAACCGAAAGGACGCCAGCAGGTTTGGCGATCAGCGGCCGAGCGCCCGCAGCTGCTCCTCGATGCGGGCCCGCTCCGAGCTGCCGGGCGCGCTCGCCTGCAGGGCGCCCTCGAGCAGCTCGCGCGCGCGCTCGGCGTTGCCGCGGTCGTGCTCGAGCTGGGCGAGGTTGTACAGCACCTGGCCGTCGCCGGGCTCCGTGTCGAGGAACCGCAGGTAGGCCGCGCGAGCGGTGATCGGGTCGTCGAGCATCAGCGAGGCGTGGCCGAGGTCGCGCCACAGCTCGGGGAGCCGGTCGTTGAGCGCCAAGCCCTTGCGATACTCCGCCGCCTCGCGCACCGGGTCCCCGAGCTGCGCGTAGCAGCCGCCGAGGAGGTGATGCAGCTCGGCGTCGAGCGGGTCCGCCGCGAGGGCGCGCTGGAACGCGAGCAGCGCCGCGGAGGGGTCGCCCTGCGCCAGGCGGCGGCTCCCGATCGCAGCCCAGCGGCGAGCCGCTCGCACGTCCCGGGAGGGCAAGATCGTGGGGACCTCGCGGGGAGCGGGCGCGGGGGCGGCGATCGGGGCGGGCGCCGAGGGTCCGGCGCAGCCGGCGCTCGTCAGCCCGGCGGCCAGGGCGGCCACCCACATGATCCCCGGGCGCGTCACTCGAGCGATCCCCCGCATGGCTCCGTGGAACGCACGGACCCGGTCTTCGATTCGGCCCGGGTCCGGCCCGGGCTCTCACCAGCTCTCACCAGCTCTTTCGGCTGCCGCGGGCCCGGGCTTGATGTCACTCCCGGGCGGACGTTGTAACACGCACGCCGAGCAGGACCAGGGGGGGTCGGGGGAGCGCCTCACTTGGGGCGGTGTCCGCGGCGCTCGAGCTCCTCCTCCAGCTTGCGCACGTGCTTGCGGAACAGCTCGGCGCGCTCGAGGTGCTGCGCTCGGAGGCGCCGCGCCAGCGCCAGCTGCGCCTTGTCGCGCGGGAGGGCCTTGGCGATCCGGTCGCCGAGGGCGAACCTCCCGGCCGCGAGCCGCTCGAGCCGCGCGACCTGCGCCGCGTAGCGCTCCTCGATCGGCGCCAGGCGCGCGGCGTCCGCCAGCTCCTGCTCGACCATCAGCCCGTACAGGACCACGTGCTCCTCGAGCTCCTCGGTCCGCGCGCTGCGATCGACCTCGGGCGCGGGCATGGGCGGGGGCGGCTCCAGGCTGACCTTCTCGAGGTTGGCGGCGATCTCGAGGATGTCGAGCGCCTTGGCCACGTAGCCCTGCGCCTGCTCCGCCCGCTGGTTGCGCATGGCTCGCTCGGCGTTGTCGAACAGCTTGTGCGCGTAGGGGTGCGCCGCGGTCACCAGGACCAGCCGCGCGCTCTCGAGCCTCCCGCGGGCCGCGGCGAGCTCGTGCAGCGCCGTCGCCTCCTCGTGAGCCAGGGCGTGGAGCCGCTCGCGCACGGCGTTCAGCTTCCTCCCGGCGAAGGTGCCGCCGCTCTCCTCCACCTCGCGCTTGGCGTCGGCGTACTCCACCTGCAGCGGCGCCCGCCGCGCCGCGAGGTCGCGGATGGTCGCGTCGAGGGCGTCGACGTCGGTGCGCGCCTTGATGAACCGCGCCATGGCGTCCTGATAGGCGCGCTCGAGCTCCGCGAAGCTCGGGCGCGCCGGCGGGCGGGGAGCCGGCGCGCCGCCGTCCTGCTGCGCCGCGGCGAGCGCGGGCGCGAGGGCGAGGACGAGCGCGACGAGCCGGCGCCGAGCCACGGGATCAGCTCCCGTCGGCCTTCTGCAGGCCGTATTTCTTCATCTTGTACTGCAGGCTCGAGCGCTTGAGCCGCAGCCGCTTGGCCGTGCGCGTCTGGTTCCAGGCCTCCTCCTCGAGCGCCTTGCGGATGATCTCGCGCTCGATCCGCTCGATCTGGTCCATGAGGCCGGTCGCCTCGTGGTACTCGCGCTGGGCCTGCGCGTCGCCCTCGCCGCTGCGGATCTCGGCCGGCAGGTCGACCGGGCTGATCCGTCGCGCGCCGTCGGCGCTCGGCTCGGCCAGCACGAGCGCGCGCTCGAGCACGTTCTCGAGCTCGCGCACGTTGCCCGGCCACTCGTACATCTGGAACAGCGCCAGCACCTCGTCGTCGACCCTGCCGCTGAGGCCGGTCTCCGCCTGGTGGCGGTGCAGGAGCGCCTCGACCAGCAGCGGGATGTCCTCGCGCCGGTCGCGCAGGGCGGGCATGTCGATCGTGATCACGTTGATCCGATAGAACAGGTCCTCGCGGAACTCGCCCTTCTCGATCTGCTCCTTGAGGTTGCGGTTGGTGGCCGCGACCACCCGCACGTCGACCTTGATCACCCGGTTGCCGCCGACCCGCTCGAGCTCCTTCTCCTGCAGGAAGCGGAGCAGCTTGACCTGCGTGGAGAGCGGGATCTCGCCCAGCTCGTCGAGGAACAGGGTCCCGCCCTGCGCGAGCTCGAACTTGCCCGGCTTGGTCTGGGTGGCCCCGGTGAAGGCGCCCTTCTCGTGGCCGAACAGCTCGCTCTCGAGCAGCCCCTCGGCCAGGGCGGCGCAGTTGACCGTGATGAACGGGCCGTCCGCGCGCGGCGAGCGGCGGTGCACCTCGCGGGCGGCGAGCTCCTTGCCCGTGCCGCTCTCGCCGAGCAGCAGCACGGGCGAGGCGGTCTGGCTGACCTTGGCGATCAGCTCGAACACGCGGCGCATGGGCGGCGAGCCGCCGATCAGGCTGCCGAAGCGCTGCTCGAGCTCGGCCTTGAGCGTGCGGTTGTGCTGCTCGAGCGACAGGCGCTCGAGCGCCTTCTTGAGCTTGGCCTCCATGGCGCCGAGCGGGAACGGCTTCTCCACGTAGTCGAGCGCGCCGAGGTGCATGGCCTCCACGGCGGACTCCACGCTGCCGTGGGCCGTCATCACGATCGCCGCCACCCCGGCCTCCGCCTCGACGAGGTAGCGCAGCAGCGCGAGGCCGTCCTGCCCGGGCATGCGGAGGTCGGTCAGCAGCAGGTCGAAGTCGTGGCCCTCGAGCGCGCGGCGCGCCTCGTTGCCGTCCTTGGCGGGCACGGCCTCGTGGCCCAGCCCCTCGATCATCTCGACCAGGACGTCCCGCAGCCCCGCGTTGTCGTCCGCGATCAGGATCTTGGCCATGCGCTCCGCTCGACCTCCCGCTCGGCCTCGGCGCCCTGCGCCTCGGCCACGCGCCCGCCGGGCTCGCCGCGCGCCGGCGCGACCACGGGCAGCTGCACCACGAACTCGGCGCCCCCGCCCGGGGCGTCGCGGACGCCCAGCTTACCCCCGTGCGCGCTCACGGTCTTGTTGGCGATGGCGAGCCCCAGCCCGGTCCCCTCGGCCCGCGTGGTGAACAGCGGGTCGAAGATCTGCTCGCGCAGCGCGAGCGGCACGCCGGGGCCGGTGTCGCGGAGCCGCACGAACACCTGGTCCCCGAGCCGGTGGGTGCGCACGGTCAGCTCGCCCCCCTCCGGCATGACCTGCACCGCGTTGAGGGCCAGGTTGAGCAGCGCCGAGCGGAGCAGCACCGGGTCGAGGGCGAGGCGCGGCAGGTCGGGGGCGAGCTCGAGCCGCAGCCGCAGCGTCCCGCCCGCGGGGAGGGTGACCTGCCGCGAGGGGACGCCGGGCTCGAGGGGGACCGGCGTCTCCTCGCCGCGCACGCACAGGTCGAGCACGCGCCGGACGAGCCCGTTGAGGTCGACCGGCTCGCGCCGGATCGTGTCCTCGCGGGTGAAGGCCAGGAACTCGTTGAGGAACGTGTCGAGCGCCTCGACCTCCCCGCGCAGCCTGCGGGCGAGGCGGACCGCCTCGGCCCCCTCCTTGCGCTCGATCAGCTCGGCGAAGCCCGAGATCGCGCCCAGCGGGTTCTTGATCTCGTGGGCCAGCCCCGCCCCGAGGTGGCCGATCGCGGCCAGGCGCTCGTTGCGCGAGGCGGCGCGGCGGAAGCGCTCCAGCTCGGTGCGGTCGTTGACCAGCGCCACGGCGCCCAGGAGCGCGCCCTCGCCGTCGCGGAACGGGGCGCAGGTCAGCTCCACCAGGAGCTGCTGCTCGTGGTCGTCCTCCTCCTCGGCGCCGAGCGCGATCAGGGCCTGGTCGGTGACCGAGCCGTGGAGCGCGCCGCGCAGGGCGCGCGCCAGCGGGTGGTCGGTCCCGAGCACGTCCTCGGCCGAGCGGCCGAGCGGCGCGCTCCGCCGCAGGATCCGCGCGGCGCTGGGGTTCCACACCGTCAGGGTGCCCTGCGGGTCGACGGCGACCACGCCCGAGGGGACGCCGGCCACGAGGTGGTTCGAGTAGCCCTCGAGGTAGGACGCGGTGGCGCGCGCCTGCGCGTACAGCCCGCGCAGGGTGCGCTCCTGCTCGGCCAGCCGGTCGACCATGAGGTTGTAGCGCTCGGTCAGCGCGCCGATCTCGTCGTCGCGGCGCACGCGCGCCCGCTGCGGGCGCCCGTCCTCGCCCTCCATGGCGCGGACCAGGCGATACAGCGGCAGCTGGACGCGCTGCCGCACGAGCAGCACGGCGGTGGCGAGCACCGCCAGCCCGGCCAGCGCCCCGGCGATCGTGTAGTGCGCGTCGAGCTCGCGCAGCTCGGCGGGGAACGTCGCCGACAGCTCGACCCCGACCAGGGCGATCACCGCGTCATCGCGCAGGATCGGCGCGTAGGCGCTCTTGAACGTGACGGGCTCCCCGTCGACGGTCGTGCTGTAGAGCGAGGAGGTGGTGGCCTGGCCGCTCGCCCGGGCGCGCTCGATGTCGAGGGCGTCGGCGATGAGGCGGGCGAGCAGGCGCTCGTGGGCGGCCTCGCCGGCCGAGGCGGCGAGCACGTGATAGGGCTCGCGGTCCGCGACGCCTGGCACGAACAGCACCACCTCGCTGACCCCGGCGCGGCGCTGCGCCTCGGCGCACAGCCGGGCGAGGTTGGTGCGGGCCAGCTCGCGCGCGACCTGCGCGGGGCCCGCCTCGGGGTCGCCGTGCGCCGCGGGGCGGGCCCGGTCGATGTAGAGGGGCCGGTCGAGGGTGTGCGCGGCGAGGCGGGCCACGCCCTGGAGGTGGAGGCTGAGCTCGGTCTCGAGCGTCTGGCGGGTGACGTCGCGCGCGCTCCGGAACGCGACGCCGAGGGCGCCGATCGTCGCCAGGGTCAGCAGGATCGCGAACGTGGTGATGAGCTTGGTCCCGAAGGTCTGCCGCAAGCGGGCGCGGCGCTCCCGCCGGGTCGGCCGTCCGGGCGTGCTCTCGCTCGGGAACCGTCCGGCGGGGCGGTCGGGCGGGGCGAGCGGCTCCTCCCCGGAGGCGTCCTTCACGCGAGGAGGGTAGCACGGCCCCCGCCCGCCGCTCCCGCGCGCCCGGCCGGCGGCGGGCCGGCCCGCGCGCTGCGGCGCCTAGTGCTTGCCGCCTGAATAGGAGCCGGATAAAATCTTGTCGCTTCGCGGCTTCTCCGCGGCACGTTCGCGGGTGATGGGGGCCAGATCGAGCCTGATCGCGCGAAGCAAGCCGCGCCCCTGAACGCGAAGGGCCGCGGCGGCTTCAGACAGAGACGACGCGTCCGACACGCTTCACGGCGCGAACACGACGCCAACGGGACGAAGGGCGAACATGCTGCGTGACCTGAAGGAGCTGCGCTGGCGGCGCAAGGGGCCGCCCCTGCCGAGCTCGGTGCTCGAGGCGGCGAAGCTCAAGATCGACCCGGAGGGGCAGGGGCGCTGGAAGCTGCCGGCGGCCTACCGGAGCTTCCTCTCGCAGATGGACGGCGGGCGCCCGGGGCGCGGCGCCTTCCGCGCCGACGGCAAGACGTTCGTGATCGAGGGCTTCTACGCCTTCGCCGACGCCGCCAACATGGCCGAGAAGATGCGCAAGGGCGGCAAGCTCCCCGAGGGGATCCTGCCCGTGGCCTTCACCGCCAACGACAAGCCGATCGTGTTCCTCGAGCTCGTCGAGCGAGGGAAGGTCTACCTCAAGGCGAACCCGCGCAAGTTCGAGGAGGGCGCCGACGCCCTCAGCCGCGACTTCGCCGAGTTCCTCAACCTCCTCGGCGACGTGGAGCAGGGCGCCGCCCCGGCCACGGCGACGGTCGATCCCTGGACCGCGGCCGCGCTCGCGCCCCGCGCGGCAGCCGCCGCGCCCAAGCCCAAGCCCAAGCCCGCCCCGGCCCCCAAGGCCGCTCCCGCCAAGAAGGCGAGCGCCAAGCCGGCCGCCAAGAAGGCGCGGGCCGCCAAGTCGGCCAAGCCCGCGGCGAAGAAGGCGACCAAGAAGGCCGCGGCCAAGCCGGCGACCAAGAAGAAGGCCGCCAAGAAGACGGCCGCGCCCAAGGCCGCCAAGAAGCGGGCGAAGGCCGCCAAGACGGCCAAGGCCGCGGGCAAGAAGAAGTCGGCCGGGAAGAAGACGACCACGGCGTCGGCGCGCAAGAAGCCGGCGGCCAAGCGGCGCTAGGCCGATTTTGCACGACCAAGTCGTGCGGAAGCCGGCCTAGTCGGGCCCGAAGGGCCCGCGCAAGCCGCGCGGAGGCGCAGCTTGCTGCGCCGAGCACGGCGCAGCGTGAGGGCGCGGCGACGGTGTGTCGCGAAGCGACACCCGTCGCAGCAGCGCCCGCAGCGGCCAGCGAGCAGCCGTCTGAGCCGCGCAGCGGCTCGGGCGGCTGCGAAGCCGGCCGTATCCGCCGCTAGGCCCTGCGGGCGGCGTCTCGTCCGCCTGCGCGCGTACGGGCGCCGAGCAGGCCGTCACTCCGCGCAGAAGATCATCACCCCGAACGGCGTCACGGTCGGGTCGCTCACCTGGCCCTTGGCCAGGCGGAACGCCGGCGCGAGCGAGGGGTCGTTCTGCGCCTTCTGCAGCGGGTAGGTCCGGACGGGGAGGTCGCTCCAGCGCTCGGCGAGGGCGACGAAGTCGGCCCCCTTCTCCCGGCACAGCGGCACGATCTTGCGCGCCACCTCGAGCGCCTGCTCCTTGGTGTAGGTCACGCCCCGCCGGGCGCGGGCGCAGCCCGCGTACTGGATGCAGATGATCTGCACCTCGACGGGGTCGCGCTCGGGGGCGTCCGCCGCGGGGACGCGCGCCGGGTCGGGCTCGCCCTTCGCCTCGGGGACGTCCTTGGGGCGCCAGGGTCCGAAGCCGGGGGCCGGCTTGAGCCGCTCCTCGCGCTCGGCGAACACCTGCGGCGCGTCGAACGCCTCGGCCTCCTCGCCGATCCGGACCACGCTCGCCTTGGTGATCTTCACCGGCGTGCGCGGCCGGTTCTGCGGCCCCGTCGGCGTCTTGCCGATCGCCCGCAGGACCTCCTCGCCGCGCACCAGCTTGCCGAACACGCTGTGCAGGCCGTCGAGGTGCGGGGTCGGCGCCAGCGTGATGAAGAACTGGCTGCCGTTGGTGGTGCCGGTGGCCGACCACGGCTGCTTGCCGCGGTCGGAGTTCGCCATGGAGAGCACGCCCGGTCCGTCGTGGCGCAGGCCGCGGTCCTTGGGGAGCTCGTCGCGGAAGCTGTAGCCGGGGCCGCCCATGCCCGTCCCGAGCGGGCAGCCGCCCTGGATCATGAAGCCGTCGATCACGCGGTGGAACGTGAGCCCGTCGTAGAACGGCCGCTTCGCCTCCTCCCCGCCGGGGGTCTCGAAGGGGATCGTCCCCTCGATCAGCCCCACGAAGTTGGCCACGGTCACCGGGACCTGCTCGTAGTGCAGCCGCAGGACCATGGTCCCGAGCGTCGTGTCGAGCCGGGCGTAGAGGCCTGGCTCGAGCCCCTTCACCGCGGGGTCGTCGGCGGGGGCGGGCTGCTCGTCGCCGCGGGCGAGGAGCGGCGCGGCGAACAGGGCCGCGAGGAGGGCGGCCGCGAGGCGTCCAGTCGAGGTCATGCGTCCTCCAGGGCAGGCGAGGGGGTCGAGGCTCCTCGCGCGTGGGAGGCCGAGGGTAACCCGGGGCTGGCCGAGGTGGGCCCGCGGGCCTTGCTATACTCCGTCGCCATGTCCCCCGAGGCCCGCTTCCGCCTGCTGGTCGCGCAGTCGCTCGTCGACGGCCAGCTCGGCCCCCCCGAGGAGGCCCTGCTGCAGCGGGCGGCGCGCGGCCTCGGGCTGGAGCCGGGGCGCGCCGTCGAGATGGTGCGCGCGATCGCCTCGGGCGCCGACACCGGCGGGCTCGAGGTCCCCGACTCCCGCAGCGAGCGGAGCCGGGTGCTGCGCGAGCTGGTCGACGTGATCGCCGCCGACGGCCGGGCCGCGCCGGCCGAGCTGCGCTGCCTGCAGGCCGTGGCCAAGGCCTTCCGAGCTGCGCCGAGCGAGCTGCAGGAGATGCTCGACGATGCGTTCGGGGCCGGCGCGGTGGTCGTGCCCGGGGGAGCCGCGCCCGTCAAGACGCGCGAGCGCGAGACCCTCGGCGCGGCGCAGTGCCCCTCCTGCGGGGCGCCGGTCGAGTTCAAGAACGCGCGCTCGGTGGCGGTGGTGTGCGAGTACTGCGACACCACCGTGACCCGCACCGACCGGGGCGAGGCGCTGCGCGAGGTGGGCAAGGTCTCGCACGTGGTCGACAACGGCTCGCCCCTGCGGATCGGCGCGTCCGGGCGCTGCTTCGGCGTCGAGTTCGCCGTGCTGGGCCTGCTGCAGGTCGAGCACGCCACCGGCTACTGGAACGAGTGGTACCTCGAGTGGGCCGACCGCCGCACGGGCTGGCTGGGCGAGGCGCTCGGGCAGTACTTCGTCACGTTCCCCGGGCGCGACGGGGCCGCGGTCGACGTCCCCTCCTTCGACGACCTGACGGTGGGGCGGGAGCTGTTCTTGGAGGGGAAGGCCTACACGGTGGCCGAGGTGCGCCGCGCCCGGGCGACCGGGACCCTGGGCGAGACGCCGTTCGTGGTGGAGGAGGGCTACGACGTCCCCTACGCGGACCTGCGCCGGAGCGACGACGGGTTCGCCACGATCGACTACTCGGAGCAGCCGCCGCTCACGTTCTACGGGCGCTGCGTGCGCTGGCACGACCTCGGGATGCGCGGCTATCGGAGGTTCGATGGCTGGAGCGTTTGACGAGCGCGTCCCGGCCGTCGAGCTGCGCTGCGGGACCTGCAGCGCGCCCTGGGAGATGCGCGGGTTCGCGGTCACCCGCACGGTCGCCTGCGAGTACTGCGGCTCGGTGTTCGACACGCGCGGGCAGGCCTGGCAGCTGGTGCAGAAGGTGGAGGGGGCGTACCGGGCCAAGCCGCGCTACGCGCTCGGGACCCGCGGGCGGCTCGACGGGGTCGAGTGGGAGGTGGTCGGCTGGCAGGAGCGGTCGGTGCTCTCCTGGGGCACCCGCTACGGCTGGGAGGAGCACCTGCTCTACAACCCCTACGAGGGGTTCCGCTACCTGCTCTACCAGGACGGCCACTTCGCGGTGGTCGAGCCGATCCCCGGGATCCCGACCTCCACCGCGGCGCGCGCGTTCTACAAGGGGCGCACCTACCGCCACTTCAGCAGCGCCGACGCGGCCGGCGTGGACGAGGTGCTCGGCGAGTTCCCCTGGGAGGTGCGCCGCGGCGACGTGGCGAAGGCGCGCGACTACATCGCGCCGCCGCGGATCCTCTCGTGCGAGCTGAGCGAGGGGGAGCAGGTCTGGTCGGAGGGGCGCTACCTGCCGCGCGAGGAGGTGGAGGCCGCGTTCGGCCCGCCCACGCGCCCGCTCGACCCGCCCGAGGGCGTGCACCCCGCCCAGCCCAACCCGTTCGACCCGACGCTCAAGTGGCTCGGCCTGGCGCTCGGGGTCGCGCTGGCCGCCTGGTTCGCGTTCGCCGTGTTCTACGTGATGACCCGCCAGAACCGTGTGGTGTGGAAGGGGGACGTCCCGTTCGAGGGGCTGCTGGCCGAGGACGTCGTGCTCGACTCGTTCACCGAGCGGGCCACGCTCGAGCTCGAGGCGCGCGCGGGCGTGAACAACTCCTGGGTCTACCTGTCGGCCATGCTGATCCGGGCCGACACCGAGCGCGCGTACTACCTCGGGACCGAGGTCAGCTACTACCACGGCGCGGGCTGGAGCGAGGGCTCGACGCACTCGAGCGCCGTGGTCGGCGGGATCCCCAACGGCACGTATCACCTGCAGCTCACGCCGGACCCGAGCTCGCTCCACAAGGGCACGGTCCACGTGACCCTGCGCCGGGACGTGCCGATGTACCGCTACCTGGTGTGCAGCGCGCTGCTCCTGTTCGTCGTGCCGGCGGGGGTGTTCGCGCTCCAGCGGAGCTTCGAGCAGCGGCGCTGGAGCACGAGCGACTACGCGCCGTGAGCCGGGAGGAGACCGCATGATCTGGAAGGGCCTGTTCGTCGGCATGGCGGCGCTGTCGTGCCTGGGGCTCCTGTTCGTCGCGCCGAGCGGCGGCCCGCTGGTGAGCGAGCCCTCGGCCGGCCCGGTGCAGCGCCAGGCCACGACCCACGGGCGCTCGAGCACGTCGCGCACCCGCTACGCGTTCGTCGGCGGCTACTACGGAGGGGGAAAGTGATGGGGGCTGTGGACCTGATCGGAGCGATCGGCCGGCTCGGCGGCGTGTCGTTGGCCGACGACGTGCCGGGGAGCGGGCGCGTGCTGCTGGACGCCCAGGGGATCGTGGCGGCGCTGGCCTACGCCGGGATCGGCGTGGCGGTGTTCGCCGTGGCGTTCTGGGTGATGGCCAAGGTGATCCCGTTCTCGGTGCGCAAGGAGATCGAGGAGGACCAGAACACCGCGCTCGGGGTGATCATGGGCTCGGTGGTGATCGGGCTCGCGATCATCATCGGCGCCGCGATCCACGGTGGCTGAGGCCCCACCCGCGGAGCACGCTTCCCCGGGCCCGCCCGCGGAGTCGCCCGGCGGCCCCGCGCCCGGCGACCCGACCGGCACCGTGGCGCTGTTCGCCAGCGTGCTGGTGATCGCGACCTGCGGCCTGGTCTACGAGCTGGTCGCCGGCGCCATGGCGAGCTACCTGCTCGGGGACTCGGTCAAGCAGTTCTCGCTGGTGATCGGGCTCTACCTCTCGGCCATGGGGCTGGGCTCGTACCTGTCCCGCTTCCTGCGCGGCGACCTCCTGCTCGCCTTCCTGCGGGTGGAGCTGGCGGTGGGGGTGATCGGCGGGGTGTCCGCCAGCTCGCTCCTGGCCTCCTACGCCTGGCTCGGCACGGTGTGGCCGCTCCTGTTCGCCGAGGTCGTCGCGATCGGGACGCTGGTCGGCCTCGAGATCCCGCTGCTGATGCGGGTCCTCAAGGACGAGGTCAGCTTCGCCGACCTCGTGGCGCGCGTGCTGGCGTTCGACTACCTGGGCGCGCTGGCGGCGAGCCTGTTGTTCCCGCTGCTGCTCGTCCCCCTGCTCGGGCTGCCGCAGACCGCGTTCGTGTTCGGGCTGCTCAACGTGGCGGTGGCGGCGGCGCTCACGCTGTTGTTCCGCGCGCGGCTGGGCTCGGCGGCCCGCCCGGCGCTCGTCTCCTGCCTGATCAGCGGCCTCGCGCTCGGCGCCGGCCTCGTCCTGGCCGACCGCTGGGCGCGCGCCGCCGAGCTGCACATCTACGACGCCCCGGTCCTGTTCAAGGTCAAGACGCGCTACCAGAAGATCGCGGTCACGCGCTGGCGCGCGGACGTGCGGCTGCTCCTCGACGGGCACCTCCAGTTCAGCTCGCTCGACGAGCGGCGCTACCACGAGGCGCTGGTGCACCCCGCCGTGGCCGCGCTGCGCACGCCCAAGCTCGGCCGCGCGCTGGTGCTCGGCGGGGGCGACGGCCTGGCCGTGCGCGAGCTGCTGCGCTACCCCGAGCTCGAGCACGTGACCCTGGTCGACCTCGACCCGGCCATGACCGGCCTGTTCTCGCGCGAGCCGCTGCTGGTCGCGCTCAACGAGGGCAGCCTGACCGACCCGCGGGTCACGGTGGTCAACGCCGACGCCATGAGCTGGCTGGAGGAGCGCGAGGAGCTGTTCGACCTCGTGATCGTCGACCTCCCCGACCCGCGCAGCTACGAGCTCGCCAAGCTCTACACCTGGGGCTTCTACCGGCTGGTGCGCCGCCACCTCCGCGCGGGCGGCGCGGTGGCCGTGCAGGCCACCTCCCCGGCCGGCCCGCCCGACGCCCGCCCGCGCCGCGGCTCGCGCGCGTTCTGGTGCATCGTGGCCACCCTGGCCGACGCCGAGCTCGACGTGCACCCCTACCACGCCACCGTCCCCTCGTTCGGCGAGTGGGGGTTCGTGCTCGCGTTCCCCGAGCCGCGCCGGCCCCCGCGGCGCCTGGCCGAGGGCCTCGAGGGGCTGACCTACCTCAACGACGAGCTCGTCCCGGCCCTGTTCGCGTTCCCCGAGGACATGAAGGCGCCCGCCGGGGTCGCGGTGAACACGCTCGAGGACCAGGTCCTGGTCCGCTACTACGACGGGGATGGGGAGTAGCACCCTCGCCGCTGGCGGCGGGCCCGCGCCGCGATAGCATGGGCGCCCATGGCGAGGCACCGGGCCAGTAGGCGAGCCGAGCGGGAGGCGGGGCGGCGTTCGCTGCCCGCCCTGCTCGCGCTCTTCGCGGTCCTGTTCGGCGGGCTGACGCCCGGCTTCTCGCTCGCGGCCAGCCGCAGCTCGCTCGCGCTCCTGACGGACGTGGCGGCGCTCGGCTCGCGCGGGGCGCCGCCGGCCTGGTCGGCGGCGACGCCGACCGAGACGCCGATCCGGCCGGTCGAGCAGTGCGGCGACCTCGACGATGTCCCGCGCACCACGGCTGCGGGCGTCGCCATCGGCTGGGCTCAGCCCGACCGCCCGCGGCGCGTGGCGTGGAGCGATCGAGCCAGCGCGTCTCCACCGCCGAACGCGCTCGCCCGCGCGTTGCCCGAGGCCCGCGCACCGCCGGTCGAACGTGCCTGATCGGGAGCGTCGCGGCTCGCCGCTTGGCCGGACCGGTGCGCCGCCCCCACCCGAGCCCCATCGTCCGCCCGTGCCGCAGGCGCGCTCCGCGCTGCGGCCTCGCGCGCGTCCAGGCGCGCGCGCCGGGCGGACCGGCCCCGTCCGGCTCCACCGACGACCAGCCCACCGAGGAGCACTCGCGTGTCCCCTTCCCAGCACCCTCGCCGGCCCAGCAAGAGCCGTTCGTCTTCCTCTCCCCAGGATCGATCCCAGCCCGCCCGACCACCCGGTGAGGGTGAGCGCGCCCAGCGCCGGGCGCGCTCGGAGCCGAGCGACGATGCGGACCGACGGCGGTCTGCCAAGAAGCGCTCGAGCGGCTCGGGCGAGCGGCGGCGGGGAGACTCGGGCGAGCGGCGGCGGGGAGACTCGGGCGAGCGGCGGCGGGGCGACTCGGGTGAGCGGCGGCGCGCGAGCTCGGGGGAGCAGCGCGGTCGGGACTCGGGCGAGCGCGCGAGCGGTCGCCGCGGCGTGCGGCGCGGCCGCCACGGCCAGGCTGGCCCCAGCGGCTTTCCCATGGAGGCGCTGATCGTGGGGGTGCTGCTGCTAGGCTTCGTCGGGGTGTTGGTGGTGGTCGCCAACCTCGACCCGACGCGCAACGTGCCGCCGGCCGAGGAGACGGCTGCGCCGCAGCCGGCGGCCGCGCCCACTCCGCCTCCGAGCGCGGGCGCCTCGGAGGAGGCGCCCCCTGTTGACCCCGAACAGCCGGCGCCCGAGCCGGCGGAGGAAGACCGATGAAGCGCCGCGTAATCGCGTTCGGTGTCGTGGCGGCCCTGCTCGCGGGGTTGCTCCCGACCGTGTTCGGGGTGCGGTTCGAGTTCGTGCTGTTCGCGCTGACGCTCATCGGCGTGGCGCTGTTCCACGACCGGACCCTCGAGGTGGCGCTGGTCGGGGTGACCGTGATCGTGGGCTACCGCCTGATCGCGACCCCGATCGACCTGCCGGCCCACCTGCTGCACGAGGCGCCGCTCCTGCTGAACCTGCTCGGCCTGCTGCTCGGGTTCGCGCTCCTGGCCAAGCACTTCGAGGAGAGCAAGGTGCCGGATGCGCTCCCGGCGTGGCTGCCCGACGACTGGAAGGGCGGCTTCGTCCTGCTGGTGCTGGTGTTCGTGATCTCCTCGTTCCTCGACAACATCGCCGCCGCGATCGTGGGCGGCGCCATGGCCCGCGTCGTGTTCCGCGGGCGGGTCCACATCGGCTTCCTGGCCGCGATCGTGGCCGCGAGCAACGCCGGCGGCGCGGGGAGCGTCGTCGGCGACACCACGACGACCATGATGTGGATCGCGGGCAAGCCGGTGCTGGAGATCGCGCGAGCGGCCGTCGGCTCGGCGGCGGCGCTCCTGGTGTTCGGGACGGTCGCGGCCATGCAGCAGCATCGCCACGAGCCGATCACCCGCGACGCCCCGCCCGACCTCAAGGTCGACCGCATGCGCCTGGTGATCGTCGTCCTGATCCTGATCGGCGCGATCGCCGCCAACGTGCTCCTCGAGCTGCCGGCGGTCGGCGTGTGGGTGGCCCTCCTGATCGGCGCCGCGCTGCGCCCGACCGCCTGGGGTGAGCTCAAGCCCGCCTTCAAGGGCAGCGTGTTCCTGCTGGCGCTGGTGCTCGCGGCCTCGCTGATGCCGGTCGAGACGCTCCCCGCGGCTTCGTGGCAGGTCGCGTTCGGTCTCGGCGCGATCTCGGCAGGGTTCGACAACATCCCGCTGACCGCGCTCGCGATCAAGCAGGGCGGCTACGACTGGGGCTGCCTGGCCTACGCCGTGGGCTTCGGCGGGTCGATGATGTGGTTCGGCTCGTCGGCTGGCGTCGCGATCGCGACCCAGTACCCCGAGGCGCGCGCGGTGGACTCCTGGCTCAAGCACGGCTGGCACGTGGCCGTGGGGTACGTGGTCGGGTTCGCGGTGCTGCTGGGGGTGGTCGGCTGGAACCCGAGCGAGAAGCCCGCCAGCGTCACCGCGCCCGAACCGCCGACCCCGAGCGCCGTCGCGCCGACCTCGTCCCAGGCCGCCCCGCGCTAGGCTAGACGGGCGCCAGCTCGCCAGCTCTAACCCGCCGAGGACGGCGAGCGCCCGCCCCAGCGGTGCTCGATCGCGAGCCACCCGAGCAGGCCCGTGAGCGCGCCGCCCACGGCCACGGCGTACATCACCGCGTCGTTGCTCCCGTCGGCGACCGCGCCCAGCGCCGGCGGGAAGGCCAGCTCGGCGAGCTGCCACACCGCGGTGAAGGCGGCCACGGCGGAGCCGCGCCAGCGGGCGGGGCTGCGCGCCACGACCATGCTGACCACCACCGGGAAGCAGGCGCCGTGCGCGAGCCCGCCCAGGAGCCCCGCCGCCAGCAAGGCGCGCTGGCTCTCCGCGCCGGCGATCACCGTGAACGCGCCCACGTACAGCGCGAGCGCGGGGGCGACCAGGTTGGCCGGGCCGAACCGGTCGGGGAGGCGCGCGCCGATCAGGCGGACGCCGACCGCGCCGCAGGCGTAGGCGAGCCACACCGCGGCCGGGTCGGGCAGGCCGCGGTCCTTGGCGGTGACCGTGGCGAACGCCATGAACACGCCCACCATGCCGGCGAACAGCGTGGTCGCCAGCCACACCGGCCACAGCCGCCGCTCGCCGAGCGCGCGCAAGACCGCGGCCGCGCCCTTCGGCGCGCTCGCGTCCTCGACCGGGCGCGTCTCGGGCACGCGCAGCAGCGCCAGGACCGAGAGCGCGATCACGCCCCCCAGGGCCGCGAACAGCAGGCGCAGCTCGGGGGCGCCCACGCCCAGGTCGTTCACGAAGGCGTTGAGCGCCAGCGGGAGCAGCCCCGACATCCCGAACAGCGCGATCCCCTCGGTGCGCCGGTCGGGCGGGATCAGGTCGGTGGCCCAGGTGAAGTAGCCGGTGAACAGCGTCCCCGCGCCGACGCCGAACAGCAGCCGGTCGAGGTAGACCAGCGGGCCGAGATCCCGCACGAAGAACAACAGCAGCATGGCCGCGACCAGGGCCGCCGTCCCGGCCAGCAGGGTCGGCCGGCGCCCCCAGGTGTCGAGCAGGAAGCCCACCAGCGGGCGCGAGAGCAGCCCGCCCACCGCGGCCAGCGCCATGATCCCGCCGATCTCCGCCCGGCTCGCCCCGAGGTGCTCGAGGTACAGCGGGAGCAGCAGCATGGAGGCGTAGCCCAGCGCCTGGAGGAAGTGGCCGCTGACGAGCAGCAGGAACCAGCGCGTGAGCAGGGGCGGGGGCGCGCTCATGTGAGGGCGCGGATCGTAGCCGGCGGCTGCGGAGCGGCCGTCGCCGAGCGTCAGTCCAGCGACACGACGAGGAGCACCGCCAGGGGGCCGTGGGGCAGCGCGAACACCGCGCCCGCCAGGACGAACGCCGCCGCGCTCAGGCCGGCCAGGCGCAGCGCGCGGCGAGTCATCAGCGGCGGCGCCTCGTGGCCCTCCACGCGCGCCGAGCGCTACCGCGGCCGCTCGCGGCGGTGGCGAGCGAGCAGCCGCTCGATGTCCGGTCGACACGAGCGGCAGCCGCTGCAGGCACGCGTCCAGGCGCGCACCTCCTCGACGCTGCGCGCGCCGCGCTCGGTGATCGCGCGCTCGATCCGCCCGCGCCGCACGTGCAGGCAGTGGCAGATCAGCTCGCCCTCGCGCGCGAACGGCGGGGGCTCGCCCGCGAGGGCGGCCAGCGCCGCGGTGAACGCCTCGAAGGCCGGGATCAGCTGCGGGAGCAGCTCGGGCCCGAGCTCGTAGGCCGCGGCCACCCCCTCGAGCTCGAGGGCGCGCACCCGCGCGAGCGGCTGGCCGTGGACGAAGCTGGCCACCAGCGAGAGCGCCGCCACGCAGGAGCGGTCGCCGTGGCACTCGAAGCTCGCCTCGACCTGCTCGTCGATCCCGACCCGCAGGTAGAACCGCAGGCGCGAGTCGGGGCGCCGCCCCTCGACCTCACCCACGGCCGCCTCGAGCAGCGCGCCCTCGCGCTGCGGCTGACGGAAGTGCTGGAACACGACGGGCGGGAGGGGCGGCACGCAGCGCTCAGGGTAGCGCGTGGAGGCGCCCCGTGCCCGGTCGAGGGCTCAGCGGGGCGCGCCGTCGGTCGCGGCCGGCTCGGGCGCCAGCCGCTTCCAACGGATCGTGACGGTGAGCTCGCAGCCGTGTGAGGTCGGGGTCACGAGCTCGAGGTCGAGCAGCTCGAGGACGTGCTCCTCGGGGTGGAACACCGCGCGTCCCGTCCGCAGCGCCGGCAGGCCCGCCGCGGCGTCGGCAGCCAGGTCGTAGGTCCCGGGAACCTGGCCCGCGGTGACCGCGAGCGGCCGACGCAGGTTCGCGCCCACGATCGGGTGCTGCGCGCAGCCCGCGTGGTCTCGCGCGCCGGGCGCCGTCGGCCGCGGAAGCGAGAGGATGAGCTCGGCGCCGCTCGGAGGCTGGAGCTCCCAGGGGAGCTGCTCGTCGGCGACCAGCGCGCCTTCGGCCGCTTCCAGCGCGGCGCGCACGGCGCCGGCAGGGAGCCCTTGCTCGACCAGCTTCTCGAGCAGCGCGTACTTGAGCTGGAACGCGACCATTCCGGCCATGGGGTCGGTCAGCACCATGTAGCCGTCGAGCGGGATCGTGACCTCGCGCGCCTCCGCCTCGTCGCGCTCGTTTCCGCGCGCGCGGACCGACAGGCGCTCGTAGCGCGCCTCCCAGTTGCCACGCTGCGCGTCCCACTTCCCGTGGACCACGCCGTCCAGCGCCACCTCGGCGGCCGGCGCCTCGGCCCCAGGGCCGAGCGTGCGCGCCGCGAGCGTGACCGCGTAGCGGACCTCGCGCGGCTCGGCGGCCCGGCGGAGTCGCTCGAGGGCCGCGCCCGCGGCCTGAGCCGGGCGCACCGCCAGCCGCCGCGTGAAGCGGAAGCGGTCGCCGGCCCTCTCGTAGCTCAGCGCGAGCTCG
>CAZMSZ010000052.1:0-25386 GCA_964569055.1 uncultured Planctomycetota bacterium
GGGGGTGCGCCATGGTCACGAAGGTCGCGTGCGAGAGCCAGGTGGTCGCGGTCGAGGTGTTCGCCCGCGGCGCCGGGGTGACGCGGCTCGTGACGCTCCCCGCGGGCGGGCTCCCCGCCGGACCTTGCGACCTCGTGCTGCCGGACATCACGCGCCTCGCGGAGGCCGGGAGCGTCCGGGCCGAGCTGGTGGGCGATCGCCCGCTCTTGGGCGTCCGCTCGCGGCTGGTCCTCCCCGAGCAGCCCGCCCCGCCCGAGCCCCTCCAGGCGCAGGCGCGCGAGGTGGAGCGGCGGCTGGCCGCGGCCACGCGCGCTCGCGCCCGGCTCGCCCGCGAGCTGGAGCGGCTGAGCGACCTGCGCCCGGCCCGGCGCCCGCTCGGCGACCCGCAGGGCCGGGCGCGCGACGGGCTCGCGCTGTGCGCGCTGCTCGGCGAGCTCGAGGCCGAGCTCGACGAGCGGCTGCTCGCGCTCGAGCACGAGCTCGAGGCGCTGGACGAGGAGCGCGAGCGGCTCGCGGCGGAGCTCTCCGCGAGCGCGACGCGGCGCTCGGGCCCCGGCCTGGGCTCGGCCTGCCGCGAGGTCGTCCTGCGCCTGGGCCCCGCTGGCGAGGGGCGGCTCGAGGCGGCCCGGGTCCGCTACGTGGTCCGAGCGGCGCGCTGGTGGCCGGCCTACGCGGCGCGGATCGCCGAGGGCGGGCAGGAGGCCGAGTGGTCGCTGGAGGCGTTCGTCGCCCAGGCCAGCGGCGAGCCCTGGGAGCGGGTCAAGCTCGGGCTCTCGACCGCCGACCTCGCGGCGGACGTGCGCCTCCCCGAGCTGCGCGCGCTGCGCCTCGGCAAGCGGCAGGCGCCGCGGCGCAGCGGCTTTCGCCCGCCGCCCGCCGGGCTCGACGAGCTGTTCGCGGGCTACGACGCGCGTCACGCGCCGCCGCCCGCACCGCCCGCGCCGCGGGAGACGCCCGAGGACGCCGCGCGCCGCGAGCTGGAGCGGCTGCGGCGGGAGCGCGAGGAGATGCTGCGGTTCCAGGACGTCCTGCGCGAGGCGCCCGACGGCGCCGGAGGCGCGGCGGACCTGACCCGCGCGGGGGGGTACCTCGCGCCCATGAAGCTCGAGGCGCCCGGGGCGCCGCCCGCGCCGATGGCCGCGCGCGGCCCCTCGCTCCCGGGCGCCGTGGTGGGCGGGCTCCTGGCGCTCCCCGGAGCGCTGATCGGCGCCGCGGGCGGTGGCGGATCGAGCCCGCCCGAGCCGAGCCCCTCGGTCGCGAGCGGCAAGAAGCGCGCGGGCGGCGCCCCGGGCGGCGGAGAGGAGGGCGCGCCGCCGCTCGAGCCCGGCGAACAGTGGCTCGACTTCGACCGGCTGGTCCTCGGCGCGAACGACGACTCGAAGACGCGCGGACGGCTCGTCCCCGCGGAGGAGGCCGCCGGCTCGGGCGCGCTCGACCGCGCGCTGCAGCGGCTGGAGGAGCTCCAGCCGCCGGGGCGCGGGCAGGACCCGCGCGCGGGGCGCGGCACGTTCGACCACCGCTACGACGCCGAAGGGCTGGTGGACGTCGCCGCCGCCGGCGCCCCGCAGCGGACGCCGCTGGCCGCCGCGCGGGCGGCCTGCCGGCAGCGCCTGCGCGTGGTGGCGAGCGAGGAGCAGGTCGCGTATCGCGAGGTCGAGCTGATCAACCCGTTCGAGGCCCCGCTCCTCGGCGGCCCGGTCGAGGTGTTCGTGGGCGCCGGCCTGCTCACCACCGCCTCGATCGAGCGGGTGGGGCGCGGCGGGGCCGTGGTGCTCGGCCTGGGCGTGGAGGAGCGGGTGCGCGTGGCCCGCAACGCGCGCGTCGAGGAGCGCGCGAGCGGCTTCCTGGGCGGCTCGACGCAGGTCGATCACACGATCGAGCTGACCGTCCGCTCCTCGTTGCCCGGCCCGATCGAGCTGCTGCTGCTCGACCGGCTGCCCGTCTCGGACGACCCGGAGGTGAGCGTCGAGCTGCTCGAGGCCGCGCCCGCGGCCGAGGAAGCGGAGGCGCGCGAGACGGAGAACGCTCCCGGCGGCGCTCCGATCCGGGGCGTCTTGCGCTGGCGGCTCGAGCTCCCGCCCGGCGGCGAGGTCGAGGTGCGCTTCACGTATCGGATCACGTTGCCCGCCAAGCGCGAGCTGGTGGGAGGGAACCGCCGTGACTGAGCGCCCCACCTGGCCGAGTCGCGCCGCGCGCGTGACGTTCTTCGAGGACCGGGCGGAGGTCGTGCGCCGCGCCGAGGGGGAGCTGCCGGCCGGCAAGACCTGGATCGCGGTCGCCGGGGTGACCCCATTCGTCGACGACCGCAGCGTGCGGGCGACGCCGCGCACCCCCGGGCCGCGCGTGCTCGCGGTCCGCGTGGCCCGCGTCGTGACCGCCGCGCCGGCCGCCTCGGCGGACGCGCTCGCGGCGCTCGAGGCGGAGGAGCGCGAGGCGCGGCGGCGGGTCGCGGCCGCCGAGCGGCTCGTGGCGCGGGTGGCTCGCCGCCTGGAGCGGCTCGAGGGCCAGCGCGAGGCGTGGGCGGCCGGCGCCGCCCGTCAGCCGTCGGGGCTGGGGGAGCCCGAGGCGCTGGCCGGGTGGCGCGAGGCCTACCGCGCCCTGGACACCGAGCTGCGCGCGGCGGTGGAGGCCGAGGAGGCGGCGCTGCGCGAGCGGGCCGACGCGCAGGAGGCGCAGGCGCACCTCGCGGCGCGCCTGCGCGACGCCCGCGCCGCCCGCCCGCGCCTCGAGGCCGCGATCGAGGTCCAGCTCGAGCACGCGACCCCGCTGCGGGTCGAGCTCGAGCTCGTGTACCGCACGCCGTGCGCCCTGTGGCGCCCCGAGCACCAGGCCACCCTCGAGAGCGACGGTCCGGAGGCCGCGACGGGCAAGCTGGCGCTGGTGACGCACGCGGCCGCCTGGCAGCGCACCGGCGAGCGCTGGGAGGAGGTCGAGGTCGCGTTCTCGACCGCGCGCCCGGGCCGCGCCGCCTCGCCCCCGCGGCTGCGCGAGGACGCGCTCCGCTCCCGACCCAAGTCGGCGGAGGAGCGGCGGCAGGTCGTGATCGAGGCGCGCGAGCAGGAGGTCGCGACCGCGGGCCTCGGGCGCGGCGCCCGCCCCGCCGAGGAAATGCCCGGCGTCGACGACGGCGGCGAGCCCCTCGAGCTGCGCGCCGCGGGCCGGGTGACGCTCGAGCCCGACGGCGCCCCGCTGCGGATCGAGCTGAGCCGGGCCGAGCTGTCGGCCAAGGTCGATCGTGTGCTGCTGCCCGAGCTCGCGCCGGTGGCCCACGTGCGCGCGACCGCCACCCACGGCGCCGACGCCGCGCCGCTCCTGGCGGGGCCGGTCCGGCTGCTGCGCCAGACCGGCCGCACCCTGACCGCCGTGGGCCGCGCCCGGCTGCGCCTCGTCCCGCCGGGCGAGCCGTTCGAGCTCGGCTTCGGGCCCGACGACGCGGTGCGCGTGCAGCGCCGCGTCGACGAGGAGCGGACGACCACCCCGGTGGTCGGCACGCAGCACCTCGCCCGCGCCGTCGCGCTGTTCCTCTCGAACCTCTCGACCGACGTCAAGCGGGTGCTCGTGCGCGAGCGGATCCCGGTGAGCGAGCTCGAGGGGCTCGAGGTGTCGCTCACCGCCGCCGAGGGCTGGGAGCACGACCGAGACGACGGCTTCCTGGAGCGCGAGCTCGAGCTCGCGCCGCGCGACGCCCTCCGGCTCGAGCTGCGCTACACCCTCAAGGCCGGCGCCAAGGTGGTCCTGCCGGGCGTGTGATTCGTCCCTTGGCCTAACGGCGACGGATGCGGCCGGCTGCGCAGCCGCTGCGGGCGCGGCTGCGACGGCAAGATCCGGGCTACGCGCGGGCGCGGGCGACGGCGCGCTGCCAGCCGGCGTAGAGCGCCTCGCGCGCGGTCGCGTCGATCGCCGGCTCGAAGCGGCGGTCGATGCCGAGCACCGCCTCGACCTCCTCGAACGAGCCCCAGAAGCCGTGGCCCAGGCCGGCCAGGAACGCGGCGCCCTGGGCGGTGGTCTCGACGTTCTTGGGGCGCACGACCGGGAACCCGAGGACGTCCGCCTGCAGCTGCATGAGCAGGTCGTTGGCGGCCGCGCCGCCGTCCACGCGCAGCTCGCGCAGGCGGGCCGCCTCGCCGAGGTCCTGCTGGATCGCCTCGATCAGGTCGCGCGACTGATACGCGATGCTCTCCAGGCCGGCGCGGACGATGTGCGCCCGCGTGGTGCCGCGGGTCAGGCCGCTGATCGTGCCGCGCGCGTCGGGGTCCCAGTACGGCGCGCCCAGCCCCACGAAGGCGGGCACGAAGTAGACCCCGCCCGTGTCGGCCACCTCGCGCGCCAGCCGCTCGCTCTCGGCCGCGGTCCCGAGCAGCCCCAGGCCGTCGCGGAGCCACTGCACGACCGCGCCGGCCACGAACACGGCGCCCTCGAGGGCGTAGACCGGCTGCCCCGCCGCGTCGCACGCCAGCGTGGTCAGGAGGCCGTGGTTCGAGGCGAGCGGCTCGGGGCCGGCGTTCACCAGGCAGAAGCAGCCCGTGCCGTAGGTGTTCTTGGCCTGCCCGGCCCGGACGCAGCCCTGGCCGAACAGCGCGGCCTGCTGATCGCCCGCGATCCCGGTGATCGGGACCTCGATCCCGAGCACGTCGGGGTCGGTCACGCCGAACGCCCCGGCCGAGGGGCGCACCTCGGGCAGGATCCCGGCGGGCACGCCGAACAGGTCGAGCAGCTCGGGGTCCCAGCGGCGGGCGTGGATGTCGTAGAGCAACGTGCGCGAGGCGTTGGTGTAGTCGGTGACGTGGCTCTGGCCGCCGCTGAGGCGGTCCACCAGCCAGGTGTCGATCGTGCCGAACCGCGCGCGCCCGGCGTCGGCGCCCGCGCGGGCGGCCGGCACGTTCTGGAGCAGCCACTCCGCCTTGGTGCCCGAGAAGTAGGCGTCGACGACCAGGCCGGTCTTGGCGGCGATCGTGGCCGCCTTGCCGGCCAGCTCCTTGCAGCGCGGCGCCGTGCGTCGGCACTGCCACACGATCGCGTTGTGGTAGGGCTCGCCGCTCTCGCGGTCCCACAGGAGCGTGGTCTCGCGCTGATTGGTGATCCCCACGCAGGCGATCCGCGCCCGGTCGACCCCCTCGAGCACCTGCGCGATCACCTCGCGGGTCACCGCCCAGATCTCGCGCGCGTCGTGCTCGACCCACCCGGGCTGCGGGTAGTGCTGGGGGAACTCGCTGTAGGCCGTCTTGAACACCGCGGCCGAGCGGTCGAACAGGAGCGCCTTGACGCCGGTGGTCCCGGCGTCGATCGCGAGCACGTAGTCGCTCATGGAGCTGCCCTCGGTGGATAGCTACTGCCCGATCCGGAACGAGGCCGCGAGCGCCTGCTCGAGCCGCCCCACGACCTCCTCGAGGTGGCCGCGGGTGTAGGGGTCGAGCGCGAGCCCGCCCTGTCCGTCGCGCGCCAGCACGGCCGCGAGCGCGTCGCCGACCTCGCGCGCCTCGAGCCGCGCCACGGTGCGGGCGGCGGCCGGCGTGACCCCGCCCTCGCCCTCGATCGTCATCCGGATCAGCTCGCTCGTGTAGTGGCGCTGCAGGTTGCGCTCCACGGTCCCCACCGCGGGGGTCCGCGCCGTGAACGTGCCGGTCAGCGCGTCGCGCGCCACGAGCGGGCCGAAGATCGCGGCGGTCAGCCGATCGAACAGCTCGGGCACCGTGAGCAGCTCCTCGTCGGGGGCGACCTTCGCCTCGGCGTCCACGATCCGGCCGAGCGTCTCGGGGTTGATCAGGCCCCACAGGACCCACTGCTGCACCGTCAGCACCCGGTCGTGATAGGGGTACGAGTGGGGCAGGCTCCCGTCGCGGCTCCCCCAGTGGCGCCAGTTGCCCTTGGCGAGGTGGCGGAGCAGCTCGGGCGAGAGGTCGAAGTTGCCCGGCCGGAACACCTCGTCGCACACCAGGTCGAGCGCGGCGCGCTGCCGCTCGGCCGCGACGGGCACGACCGGCGGCGGCGCGCCCGCGTCGCCGCGGTGGTAGCGGTTCACGAGCTGACCGCCCACGAACCGCGCCGCGGTCAGGGCGGCGCCCTGGTAGTCGTAGAGCAGGGCGTCCACCGCGCGCCGGGCGCGGTCGTAGCTCTCGCCCTCGCCCACCACGCGCTCGACCACGTCGTTCCACAGGCTGCTCGCGAGCGCCATGCGCTCCTTGGCGAAGGCCAGCGGGTCGGAGCCGAGGTCCCAGCGCGCGGCGAACGGGTCGGGGCCGGTGGTGTCCTCGTCGGTCGCGTAGGCGTACTGGCTCGAGGTGACCTCGGCCACGGTGGCCTGGAGCGCGCTCTCGTCGGGGTCGTAGCCGTAGCGGATCGCCCAGCGGTCGTACGGGCCCAGGGTGGTCATGGTGTAGTTCCCCTGGGTCGTGCCGCGGTCGCGCTGGATGTTGATCGGGTTGTAGTCCATGACCGAGGCGCACAGGTCGCCCGGGCGGCCCTCGCCGTTGATCTCCTCGAGCGAGCGCCAGGCCGAGGCCTTGAAGTTGTGGCGCAGCCCGAGGGTGTGGCCGACCTCGTGCATGACCACGTCCTTGACGATCTGCTCGATGAACTCCTGCGGGAACTGCGCGTCCTCGCCGCCGCGGAACACGTCCCACTCGATCCCGGCCGCGAGCAGCCCGAACGCCACCTGGTGCGCGACGCCGGCGCCGACGCTGCACGCCTCGGCGTCGAGGTCGTCGCCCGGCGGCGCGACGAGCGCCGTCTCCGCGTCGAGCTCGGGGGCCACGTGCGCGAAGGGGAACCGCTCGGGGTGCTCGTCGAGCAGCCGGCGCATGCCGGGCGAGAAGAACCGGCGCGGGGCCTTCTTGAGCGCGAGGTCGTACTCGCGCAGGTAGGCGCGAACCATCGACTCGTCGAACACGATGTCGGCGTCGAGGATCTGGCCCGTCCAGGGGTTCACCCGCGAGGGCCCCATGGCGAACGCGCGCTCCGACACGATCCAGCGGAAGAAGTTGTAGCG
This sequence comes from uncultured Planctomycetota bacterium, assembly GCA_964569055.1. GTDB lineage: Bacteria > Planctomycetota > J058 > J058 > J058 > JAWLGW01. The sequence goes on from CAZMSZ010000052.1 coordinate 6,986, forward strand.
GACGTCGGCCGGGTCGAGGTCGGCGAACTCGGTGTCGGTCTGCTGGCGGACCACGACCGCGCCGAGCAGACCCACCGCCTCGAACGCGCGGTTCCACTCCAGGATCCCCTGCTGCACCGCGTGGCGGAACCGGTAGGGGACGGTGTTCTCGATGTAGAACACGATCGGCTCGGCCACCGGCGAGCGGGCCAGGCCCGGGTCCGCCTTGCGCAGGTCCCAGCGGTTGACGAACCGCACGAAGCGGTCGCCGCCTTCGGTGTCGTTGGTGAAGTCCTTGACCGCGGTCAGGAAGTAGCCCACCCGGTCATCCGCCAGGCGCGGGCGGTAGCGGTCGGCCTGGGGGTTGGGCAGGAAGCTGAAGCTGTAGCCGAGCGAGGTCATGCGGCCGTCGCGCGCCTTGTCGGGCACGGTCAGGGTGAACGCCACGTTCTTGGGGAACGTCTTGAGCGACTCGACCCGCACCACCCGCGCGTCGAGCTCGCGCGCCACCTCGCCGAAGAACGTCTGGGCGGAGCCGCCGAACAGCGCGGTCAGGTCGATCACGGGGTTGCCCCCGCGCTCGCTCAGCACCGGCACCGCCTGGAGCATGCGGTCGGTGTAGGTGCGCTCCACCGCCGACGCGATCGGCTGGCGCTGGTTCTGCACGCGGTAGCGCACCTCGCGCTCCATGAGCACGAGCTGGTCGCCGATCCGCTCCCAGGCGCAGACCATCTCCTGCCACTGGAAGCCGGTGTAGGTCGGCCCGCCCGAGATCGAGGTCGCGAGCAGGAACGGCTGACCGAGCTGGCTAGCGGGGACCTCGAGGTAGGCCTGGTGCTGCTTGCGGTGCACCGTGACCAGCCCCCGCTCGGCCTTGAAGCCCTCGAGCAGCTCCTCCGCGGGCTGCAGCGGCGCGGCGTGCGCGGCGACGGGGAGGGCGAGCGCGGCGAGGAGGAGGAGCGCGGAGCGAAGACGCATGGAGGACCTCTTTGCTGCGTCCGGGCGCGCGAGAGGGTCGGAGCGGCGGGCGCGCGAGGCGGCCCGCGCCTTCGAGCCCGTGGCCCGGAGCGGCGTCATTGAAACCGGGGCGGGCGAATCCCGCAACCGAGCCGCCTGGCGCTCGAGCCGCACCGGCGGGCCCGCGCCGCGGCGCCGCCGCCCGCGCGCGCGGCCAGGGTCAGCGCAGCCCCGCGCGCCGCGCGAGCTCGTGCAGGCGCGCGTCGTCAGGGGCGCGCTCGAGGGCCTCGCGCGCGACCTGCTGGGCCCCCGCCGCGTCACCGAGCGCGAGGCGCGCCCACCCTTCGAGCAGGAGACCGTCCACCCCGTCGGGCTCGAGCGCCCGCAGGCGCGCCGCGTCCTCCAGCGCCTCGCGCGCCTCGCCGAGCGCGAGGCGGAGCGAGCCGCGCGCGCGGTGCACCGCCTCCGCCCGCGCGGGGAGCGGCGCCGCGAGGGCGCGCGCGAAGTCGGCCTCGGCCTCGCTCCAGCGCAGGGCGGCCGCCACCCGGCCGCGCGCCAGGAACGCCTCGCCCCAGCGCGGCGCCTCGAGGCAGGCCTGGCTCGCCGCGCGGAGCGCCTCCTCGCCGGGCGCGAGGACGGCGGCCTGCTCCAGCCAGCGCGCCGCGCGCTCGCGCCGCGCCTCCCCTAGCGCGACCTCGTCCACGGGGGCGCCCGGCGCCGCGCCGCGGTAGCGGAGCACGAGCCGCGGGCGGCGGTCGGGCTCCGACGCGTCCGAGCTGGCGAGCTGGACCCAGCCCTGGTCATGAGGCGCCGCCTCGCGGCGGTGCGCCAGGCGCAGCCCACGGTTGCCCGCCGGATCGAGCTGGGCCTCGCGCGCGAAGCGGCGGCGCTGGGTGTCGCTCGCCGCGGCGCCGGCGAGGTGCACCTTGAGCGCCACCGCCGGCCCGCCGGCCGCGGGCACCGCCTCGAACACCGCCCCCATGCCGCCGCGCGCGATCTGCCGCACGACCACGTACCCGCCGAGCGCGCGCCCGCGCAGGTCGACGTTCCCCGGCGGCAGGCGCAGCGCGGACGCGAGCCTGGGGCCGCGCGGGCCCGGGGCGGTGCGCGTCGGGTCGGCGGGCCGGTCGGCGGGCGTCGGGTCGCGGGGGTGCACCAGATGCGACCGTACGCAGCGAGGCGCGTCTCCACCAGGGCGCTCCCGGGTCCCTTGCGCGCGGGCGCCCGCCCAGGAACCCTGGGGCCATGAACGCCCCCACGAGCGCGCACGCCGCCGCCCTCGCGATCGAGGAGAACGTCCGCCGCGTGATCCAGGGCAAGGACGAGGCCGTCCGGCTGGCGCTGATCGCGCTGCTCGCGGGCGGCCACCTGCTGATCGAGGACGTGCCCGGCACCGGCAAGACCGTGCTCGCCCGGGCGATCGCCCGCTCGCTGGACGCCACGTTCCGGCGGATCCAGTGCACGCAGGACCTGCTCCCCTCGGACATGACGGGGACCTCGATCCTCGACCCGCGCGACGCGAGCTTCCACTTCCGCCCCGGCCCGGTGTTCACCGAGGTGCTCCTGGCCGACGAGGTGAACCGCGCCACGCCCCGCGCGCAGAGCGCGCTGCTCGAGTGCATGGAGGAGCGGCAGGTCACCGTCGATGGCGAGACGCACCCGCTCCCGCCGCTGTTCTTCGTGGTCGCGACCCAGAACCCGGTCGAGCTCGAGGGGACGTTCCCGCTCCCCGAGGCGCAGCTCGACCGGTTCGCGCTGCAGCTCTCGCTCGGCTACCCCAGCGCGGACGCGCTGGCCGCGATCATCGCCGCGCAGGAGCGGCGGCACCCGCTCGAGGAGCTCGCCCCGGTGGCCGACCGCGCGGCGCTGCTCGCGGCCCAGGAGGCCGCCCGCGCGGTCCAGCTCGAGGCCAGCCTCGCCCGCTACGTGGCCGAGCTGGCGGCGGCCACCCGCGCGCCCGACGGGGTGGTGCTCGGCGCGAGCCCGCGCGCGGCGCTGTGGCTGTCGCGCGCCGCGCGGGCCCGCGCGCTGTTCGAGGGGCGCGCGTTCGTCCTGCCCGACGACGTGCAGGCCCTGGCGCACGCCGTCCTGGACCACCGGATCGTGCTCGAGCCGCGGGCGCGCCTGAGCGGGGTCACACCGGCCGCCGTGGTCGAGCGCGCGCTGGAGCGCACCCCGGTGCCCCTGTTGCCCGCCGGCGCCCCGCCCGGCGCGTCGTGAGCGACGGCGCCGAGGAGCGGGCCCTGCGCTGGGCGGCCGCGGGGGTCGCCCTGCTGGCGCTCGGCTGGGGGCTGGCGCTCGGCAACCGCGCGGTGCTCGCCTACGGGCTGGTCCACGCGGCGACGCTCGTGGGGCTGTGGGCCTACCCGCGCCTCGCGGTCCGCTCGGTCCGGGTCACGCGCCGCGCCCCGCCGAGCGCCTGCGAGGACGACGAGGTCGAGGTCCGGCTGACCCTCGTGCAGCGCGGGCGCCTCCCGCTGCTCGCGCCCGAGGTCGAGGACGCGTTCGCGCCCGACGCCACGCCGCGGCGGCGCGCGCTGGCGGCGGGGTTCCTCCCGGGCCGCGCCCGCAGCGAGGCGCGCTACGTGGGCCGCTGCTTCTCGCGCCGCGGCGTCTACGTGCTGGGGCCGACGCGCGTCCAGCTCACCTGCCCGGTCGGCCTGTTCGCCGTGAGCCGCTGCGACCCGGCGCCCTGCGCCCCGTTCACCGTCTATCCGGCGGTGGAGGCGGTCGCGCCGCCCCCGACGCGGGGGGCAGGGCGCGCGCCCCGCGCCGGCGGTCGCACTCGACGCGAGGCGGGCGGCGTCGAGCAGCCGCTCGGCGTGCGCGACTACCGGCCCGGCGACGCGCTGCGGCGGATCCACTGGCCGACCACCGCCCGGCGCGGCCGGCTGTCGCTGGTCGAGCACGAGCGGGAGCTCGGCCGGCGAGTCACGATCGCGCTCGACCTCTCGCGCGCCTCGCTGCGCGGGCTCGGCCGCCAGGCCACGCTGGAGGTGTCGATCCGGTCCGCGGCCGCGCTCGCGGCCGCGCTGCTGCGCGCCGGCGAGCGGGTGGGCCTCGTCGCGCACGAGGCCGACCCGCTGGTGGTCCCGCCAGGGCGAGGCGGCGCGCAGCTCTGCCGGCTGCTCGCGGCGCTGACCGAGGTCCGCGCCCGCGGCGCCCGCCCGCTCAGCGCGACCGCCGCCGAGCTGGCGCGGAGCGTGGCGCCCGGCGAGACGGTCCTCCTCGTCGTCGCCGACGTCGAGCACGACGGGCCGGCGCTGCTCGAGCCGGCCGCGGCCATGCAAGCGCGCGGGATCGACCTCGCGGCGGTGCTGCTCGACCCCGCCGGCTTCCCGCGGCTCGAGGCGGCCGCGCCGGGTCCGGTCACGTCCCTCGCCGAGCTGGCAGACGGCCTCGAGCGGCGCGGGGCGCCCGTCTACGTGGTGAGCGCGGGCGCGCGCCTCGCCGACGCGCTCCGCCACCCCTGGAGCGGGCGCCCGCGGCTCCGGATCGGCCCAGAGGCGCTGCGATGAGCGCGCGCCCCGCCCCCGAGCGCCTGCTGCGCGCCCTCGCGGTCAGCGGCGCGGTCGCGGCGTGCGCGGCGGGCGCCGCGTTCGTGCCGGGCCCGCTCGCCTGGCAGCGCCCGATCCCGCTGGTCGCGCTGGCGCTGCTCGGCGCGCTGTTGTGCGCGCGCGGCGAGGCGCGCCCCGAGCTGCAGGACGGCGAGCCCGCGCTCCGCGCCCGGCGCGCCATTCCAGCCACGTTCGGGCTGCTCGGGATCGGGCTGTTCCTGTTCCCGTGGGCGCTGCGCGGGTCGTTCGTGTGGGCGAGCGCCTGGGTCGCGGCGCTGCTGCTCCCGTTCGCCGCGAGCGCGCACGCCCGCGCGGCGTGCCTGCTGTTCGCGTCGGTCGGCGCGCTCGCGGCGACGGTGCTCGACGAGCGCGCGGCGCCGGCGCTGCTCGTGGTCGGGGCCGCCTGGCTCACCGTCCCTGCGCTCGGGCGCGTGCAGCGGGTGCGGTTGCAGCTCCCCGGCGAGCGGCCCCCCCTCGGAGCCGCCCTCGGCGGGGCGTTCCTCGTGCTCGCCCTGGGCGCGAGCGGGTGGTGGGCCTGCGCCGGCGTCCTGCCACCCTCCCGTCCCCTCCCGGCGCTGGCGGGCCGCGCGGCGCCGCCGCGCCCGCCCGCGGCGCCCGTCGAGCTGCCCGCCCTCGAGCTGCTCGTGCTGCTCCTGCTCCTCGCCGGGCTCCTGCTGCTGCTCGTGTTCGCCGCCGCGCCCCGGCGCGACGAGGAGCCCGCGCTCGATCCAGAAGAGCCCCCGACCCTCGCGCTGAGCGCGCCGGCGCCGGCCGGGCTCGAGGACGTCGAGGCGGCGCTGGGGCGCTGGCCGGCGAGCCCGCGCCGCCGCCTGGTCGAGCTCTACGTGCGCCACCTCGAGCGGCTGCGGGCCCTCGGCCACCCGCGGCCCCCGGGGGTCACCCCGCGGGCGGCCGCCGCCGCGGTGGCCCGCCAGCTCCCGGCGACGGCCGCCGCCGCCGCCCACCGGCTCGCCGAGCGCTTCGGCCGGGCGCGCTGGTCGGGCGCCGAGATCGACCCGGCCGAGGTCGGGGCCGCGGCGGGGGAGGCCAGCGAGGTGGAGGACCAGGTGCTGGTCCCCATCAAGCAGCAGGACAACACGGGTGTGCGTTACGATGCGGGCCATGGGTCAGGCAGCGCGTGAACTGCGGCTGAAGATGGTCCGCGAGCAGGTCGAGGCTCGCGGCGTTCACGACGAGAGCGTGCTCCACGCCATGCGGACGGTGCCCCGCCACCTGTTCGTGCCCGAGGAGCTGAGCGACGGCGCGTACCGCGATCGCCCGCTGCCGATCGGCGGCGGGCAGACGATCTCGCAGCCGTACATCGTGGCGGCCATGACCGAGGCGCTCGGGGTCGGGGCCGGAGACCGCGTGCTCGAGGTGGGCACCGGCACCGGGTATCAGGCGGCCGTCCTGGCCGAGGTCGCCTCGGAGGTCCACACGGTCGAGCTCGTGGCCGAGCTGGCGCGCGCCGCCAGGGAGCGCCTGGCCCGCCTGGGCTACCGCAACGTGTTCGTGCACGAGGGCGACGGGGTCGGCGGCTGGTCGCCGGGCGCGCCGTTCGACGGGATCCTCGTCGCCTGCGGGGCCTCGTCGGTCCCGCCGGCGCTGCTGACGCAGCTCGCGGTCGACCGACGGCTGGTGATCCCGGTGGGGCAGGCCGGAGAGATCATGGACCTGCAGGTCTGGACCAAGCACGCCGACGGGACGGCGACGCACACGTCGCTAATGGAGGTCCGCTTCGTCCCGATGGTCGTGCCCGTTGAGCGCTCGGGCGACTGACGCTCGCGCCGCTAGCCGTGAACCCGCACGGAGCTACGACGTCAGTTTCCTGACGTCGCCTCGGTTGGCGCTGCCCGTGCACCAGTTGCGGCGCTGACCGCGCTTGCTCAACCCTTTACGGTGCGGGAGCAGCACGTAGCGCGGTGCGTCGGGTGGTGAAGGGCTGACGGTTCTGACAGGGTAACTGGCTGTCGGATAGGCATTTACATTTGGAGAGCGCCGTGCGAAACTGCTCTTCCTCACCTTGGGGGTAGCAGCCATGCACTCGACGCACTTGAACCCCATGGGCTCTGGCGTTCGCCGTCGTGCTGCCAAGCAGCAAACGCCGACTCTCTCCCACCTTACGCCGCATGACTTCGTGGAGCCGATCCGGAGCGTGAAGCGCGCTTCGGTGCACTGGAAGCGCAAGGTCTTCCACGTGCTCGGAATCGGCACCGCGGGCTTCACCTACGCGCTGACCAACGTCGACCCGCTGACGGCCGCCATGCTCCTGGGCTCGATCGGGGCGCTGTTCGTCTTCCTCGACGCGCTGCGGTTCTGGGTCCCCTCGCTCAACAAGATGGTCAAGCGGGACTTCGGCCCGTTCATGCGCGACTACGAGCTCGACGGCCTGTCGGGGTCGTCGTGGTTCTTCTTCGCCGGCGTGCTCTCGATCCTGTTGTTCCCGAAGACCGCCGCGGCGCTGGGCATGGTGTTCCTCGCCGTGGGCGACCCGATCGCCTCGCTGGTCGGGGTGAAGTGGGGCCGGATCAAGCTGCCGGGCGGCAAGTCGCTCGAAGGGTCGCTGGCGCTGGCCGCGCTGTGCACGGTGGTCGGTGTGGCGCTGCTCGCCGGCGTGCAGGCCATGCCGCTCCAGACGGCGGTGCCGATCGCCGTGCTGACCGCCCTCGCGGCGGCCGTGGCCGAGTGGCTCCCGGTGAAGAAGCTCGACGACAACTTCGTGATGCCGCTGCTGACCGGCGGCGTGGCGACGATCCTGCTCGGCGTGCTCGCGTAGCCGCGCACGACTCGATCGTCCGGACCGGCGAGTGATCGCGCCTGCGCGCGGCCGCTCGCCGGCTCCATGTACGGCCGGCCGCTGCGCCGAGTGAGTGAGTGCGTCGGCAAACAAAAGAACGGCGAGGAGCGGCGCCGCGCGCCACTCCTCGCCGATCCGCGTGCAGCCGACTCGCTCGCTACGCCCCGACGGCCGAGCGAACCAGCTCGAGGGCGCCGTCGATCCCGCTGGGAGCGTTCTGCTCCTCGAGGTCGTGAAGCTGACGGTGCTCCTCATCCTCGCGCGCCTTGAGCGCCACGTGGATGCGATAGCCCACGTGACGCCGGAAGCTGCGACTGCAGGCCGGGCACTCCGTCCGCTCCGGCGCGGCCTCGGGCTGCGTGAACAGCTCACCGGGCTCCAGATCGAGGGCCTGACACAGCTCGAGCATGCGCTGGACGGTGGGGCTCCGACGTCCCACGCACCACGACTTGATCGTGGCAGGCTTCACGCCGAGCTTCTCGGCCAGCTCGACGCGCGAGTAGGGAGAGCGCCGGATGGCGTTGGAGAGCTGCGAGCAGAACGTCTCGAAGGGATCCACGCGCTCCATGAAGGGACCTCCGGTCGTGGTTGCCGCCCTTTTCCCGCAGGCCCCTTTGCAACGGTCGGACCGGGTGCAAGCCCCGAATACGGCTAGCCCGGGGGGTGCACGGAGAGTCGCTCCGCACCGGTTGTGCTCTCCGGAGAGCCTCCCTGTGTCCGGCTTCGCTCCGCATGAGCTAAACCCTGATTCCGTCCGGGTGATCGCCTTGCGAGAGCGCTGGAGCACGTGTAGTGTGCCGAGGGCAGCGGACCTCGATGCAGCAGACCCTCTCACCCGACGACATCGCGCTCGGTCGTGCGGCGCTCACCCGAGGGTGGATCTCCCGTCCGCAGCTCGATTCGGCGGTGGCGGCGCTGCGCGAGGGTCGGACCCCAGACCTCGCCGGGGCGCTGGTCCAGGCCGGCTACTTGACCCCGCAGCAGGTGCAGCAGCTGCGCGGGGCCGGCGCGCCCGCTCCCGCGAGCCCTCCGCCGGCGACTCCGCCTGCCGGCGACGACGACGAGGCGCCCACCCTCCACGACATGGTGCGGCCAGGCGCTGCGAGCCCCGTCCCGTTCGGCGGTCCGAGCGCGGGCGCCGGCTTCGACCCGACCGGCCCGAGCTTCGGACGGCCGGCCCCGCCGCGGCCGACCGGGGGCTACCCTGGGTTCGGCGGCCCTTCGGCGCCGGCGCCCTTCGATCCTGGCGGCGTCACGCAGGGCCCGGGGCAGCTCATGTCGCCGGGGAGCTCGAGCTTCCCGGGCGGACCGGCGCCTTCACCGCCGCAAGGCGGCTTTGGGAGCCCGAGCGGCTCGCGGTTCGGCCCGCCCGCGGGCCCGAGCGGCTCGGCCTTCGGGGCCCCCGCCGGCGGCTTCGGCGCGCCGAGCGGCTCGACGTTCGGCGCTCCGCCTGGCGGCGGCGCGTTCGGGCCGAGCGGCTCGGCCTTCGGCCCTCCGCCGGCGGCGGGGGGCTTCAACCCCGCTGGCTCGGGCTTCGGGCGGCCGGCCGCACAGCCAGCCGGCGGCTTCTCGCCTCAGGGCAGCGCGTTCGGCCCGCCCGGCGGCGGGGGCTTCGGAGCCGGCTCCGCCTTCGGGGCTGGCCCCGCCGCCTACGGCGCGCCCCCGAGCGGCTCGACCTTCGGCGCCGGCCCCGGCGCGGCCCCCTCGGCCGCCGACGGCGACGTCGCCGAGGACGAGCGCATCGGAGAGTGGATCGTCGACCGCGAGCTCGCGCGCGGCGGCATGGGCGTGGTCTACCTCGCGCACCGCGCGTCGGCCGAGAAGGCCGCGATCAAGGTGATGCTGCAGGCGAACGGCAGCGTCAGCGAGCGCAAGGTGAAGCGCTTCCTGCGCGAGATCGAGTCGACCGCCAAGCTCGACCACGAGTACATCGTCAAGATCCTCGATTCGGGCGAGTTCCGCGGCTACCCGTACTTCGCCATGGAGTACGTCGAGGGCAAGCCCCTCGACCGGATGCTCAAGGACGACCTCGACCTCGAGATCGGGATGGAGATCCTCGAGAAGATGGCGCGGGCCGTCCACCACGCGCACGAGCAGGGGATCATCCACCGCGACCTCAAGCCGGCCAACGTCATGGTCCGCGAGGACATGGTCCCCAAGCTGACCGACTTCGGCCTGGCGAAGGACAAGGACCACCAGTCGGTCCTCACCAAGACCGGCGCGGTGCTCGGCACGCCCTACTACCTCTCGCCCGAGCAGGCGTCGGGGCGCAGCAAGGAGATCGACCGCCGGGCCGACATCTACTCGCTCGGCGTGATCATGTACGAGCTCGCGACCGGGCGCCTGCCGTTCGTCGGCCAGACCACGGTCGAGCTCTACAACCGGATCATCCACGACGAGCCGATCCCGCCGAGCAAGATCAAGCCGCAGCTCACCAAGGCGCTCGAGAACGTGTGCCTCAAGGCGATGGCGAAGGACCCCGACGACCGCTACCCGACGGCCGCCGCCTTCGCCGACGACGTGCTCGCCCTGCTCGGCGGCGGCAGGGTCTCCGCGAAGGCCGACGGCGCGGCCATGAAGTGGCTCAAGCGCGTGCGCAAGCGGGGCTCGATCCCGGTCGTGCTCGCGGTGACCGGCGGCCTGCTCGCGCTGGTGATCGGCGCGCTGGCGTACGTCTACAAGAGCAACCAGGACCGGCTCCACCAGCAGCAAGTGCAGGGGGAGCTGGCGACGATCGAGAACGCCACCACCTCCACGCTGGAGTCGGCGCGCGCGCAGCTCGCCGAGGGGCGCGCGGCGCTGCGGGCGGGGCGGGTGCCCGACGCGCTCGAGGCGGCGCGCCGCGTGGTCACCGCAGTGAGCGAGCTGGAGGCGCGCTACGGCAAGCTCGACCATCCCGCCGAGAACGAGACCCCGGTGGCGGCGCTTCAGGAGCGCACCGGCGAGGCGCGCGCGCTGCTCCACGCCGACGGGTTGATCCTGCAGGCCCGCGCCACCATGCGCCGCGACGAGGACGGGGCGCTCGACGAGGCCCAGCAGGCGCTGATGCGCGTGCTGGGGGAGGGCGAGACCGAAGGCATCTCGCCCGACAACCCCTACGCCCTGACGGCGCTCGGGGAGCTGCTCACCCTGCGCGGCCAGCTCGGCGACGCCGAGCAGCAGCTGGCCAAGGCGCTCGAGGCCCTGCCCGGGCTGGTGCAGGCGCGGCTCGCGCGCGCCCGGGTCCTGATGCTCCAGGAGAGCTTCGCCGAGGCGGCCGCCGACCTCGGCGCCACGCTCGACGTCCTCGAGCGCCCGCCCGCGCCGGAGGGCGGGGAGCAGGCGCCGCGCTTCGAGCTCGAGCCGATCCCCGAGGACGAGCGGGGCGAGCTGGCGGGCGAGATCCTGGCCGAGCGCGCCCGCGCCCGGCTCGCGCTCGGCGAGACCGACAAGGCGCTGGAGGACGCGCGCGCCGCCGACGCCAAGCTGGCCGGCGGCTGGCGCGCGAAGGTCGTGCTGGGGCAGGTGCTCGCGGCGCTCGGGCGCGCCTTCGAGGCGCAGGACGCGCTCGACCAGGCGGTGAAGGCCGCGCCGCAGCTCGCCGGCCCGCGGATCGCGCGCGCCGAGCTGCTGCTGGCGCTCCGCGACCCGGAGGCGGCCTGGGCCGACGCCAACACGGCGGTCAGCCTCGACCCGGGCTCGCTGCTCGCGCTGGTGGTGCGGGCCGAGGCCGAGGAGGAGCGGCTGCGCTTCCCGCAGGCGAGGCGCGACGCCGAGTCGGTCGAGCTGCAGGCGCAGTCGCAGCCGCGCCACTGGCGCGTGCGGGCGCGCGCGCTCCGGGTGCGCGCGCGGATCGAGGGCACGGTCGGCAACGTGGCCGAGGCGCACCAGCACGCCAAGAGCGCCCGCGCGGCGGACGCCTGGTCGGGTGACGGCGCGCTGCTGCTCGCCCGGCTCGAGCTCGACCCCTACTTCGAAGGCCAGTACTACGACGACGCCGAGAACCTGCTCAAGGAGGTGCAGGGGCAGCGCCCGATGTCGGTGGCCGCCAAGCGGGGCCTGGGGCTGGTCATGCTCCAGAAGTACGCCAGCCAGCCCGACCGCGCCCTGCGCAAGTTCGAGGAGGCGCTCGCGCTCGACCCGCGCGACCCCTGGACGCTCGCCGCCGTGGCGCGGGTGTACGAGGTGAAGGCCAAGAAGGAGACGGCCCAGGCCGACCGGTTCGCGGAGGCGGCCAAGCGGCACTGGGAGAAGGCCGGCCGCTACGAGCGCGACGTGCGCCGCCCCGAGGGCCTGATCTATGCCCAGGCGCTCGAGGCGGAGCAGCGCGCCCGCGCCAGCACGATAAAGGAGCGCCCGGCGCTGATCGAGGCGGCGCAGCTCGCCTACCGCCGCGCGGCCTGGCTGGTGCCGACCCACGCGCACGCGCACACCGGGCTGGCCTCGCTGGCCCTGCTTCAGAACGCCCACTCCCGCGCGGGGTCGCACCTCGCGCGCGCGGCCGAGGCGAACCCCGAGTCGATCCTGACCGCGGTCATGAACGCGTTCCACCTGACGAGCTTCGACGGGATCCGCGAGAACGCCGACCAGGCCCACGAGGCGCTCCGCAAGGCGATCGCGCTGCGAGGCCCGACCGTGGACCTCCGGCTGCGCGAGGTGTGGCTCCAGACGCTCCAGCCCGACGCCAGCGACACGCAGCGGACGGTGGGGGAGAAGCTGGCCGCGGTCACGAGCGCCTTCGCCGAGCTGCGCAAGCTCGACCCGCTCGACGTCAGGCTGCTCGAGGCGGAGGAGGAGCTGCTCCGGCGGCTCGAGGAGCTCTCGCGCGCCGACCCCGAGGTCGACGTCGTGCGGCAGCGCGCGCGGACGGTCGGGTCGGAGCGCGCCGCGCTCGCGGCCGAGCTGGCGCAGCGCGCCGAGCGGGCGACGGCCCTGCGCGCCGAGGCCAGGGCCAAGCTGGAGGAGGACGTCCTCTCGGCCTACGAGCTCGCCTACGAGGCCGCCCGCCTGACCCCGCGCGACGCCGACGCCTGGCTGCTCGTGGCGCAGACGCGGGAGGAGTCCGAGGACCTGTGGGGGACGTTGGCCGCCGGGATCCGCGCCGCATACCTCGACGACGCCCACCTCGCGAACCTGTTCCGCCTGCTCAAGCGGGCCGGGACCGAGGCCAAGGACGAGGACAAGGACAAGGTGGCCGAGTACCTGGTCGGCGTCGACCGGGAGGTCCTCCCGTTCCCGGCCGACCTGGCCAAGCTGCTGCAGGCCGCGCCGCTCGTCGCGCGCGCGCTGGTGGTCGACATCGACCAGCAGGAGGCGAAGCAGCTGTTCGACGAGCTCGAGATGCTCCTCAACCAGAACCCGACGCGCCTGCTGTCGCACCTCATGCTGGGGGCGCTCGCCTACGGGGTGCGGCGCGACGAGTACGCCCTGCAGCACCTCCTGTTCGTGGGCGAGACGCGCGACGACCTCGGCGAGGCGTTCTACCGCGCCGCGGTGGCCGCGGCCCGCAGCCGGAGCAAGAGCCATGAGCTCGACGTGCTCGCGATCCGCTCGCTCCAGCGGGCGCGCGCCGCCGGGTTCGACTGGACCGAGCTGGCGAGCAAGGAGAAGGGCTTCGACGACCTCCGCGCCAGCGGCCTGTGGAAGCGCCTGGAGTAGCCCGCCAAGGCCGCGAGCGGCGACGCGCCGGGCGGCTGAGCCGCGCCTCGACCGCCAAGGGAGAGCGAGCTGCCGCTGGAGGCGCCCCCCTCGCGTCGGGAGACGACCGCCAAGGATGCCGGGGAGAGCTGTCGCTCCCAGGAGTCCGCCTCGCGTCGGAATTCGACCGCCAAGGAGGCCAACAGCGCCAAGGAAGAGCTGTCGCTCCCATGAGTCCGCCTCGCGTCGAACCGAGCAGCGCCAAGGAAGAGCTGTCGCTCCTACGAGACCGCCTTCGCTCGGGTCGGAAGCGAGGGAGAGCTGCCGCTGGGCCCGCGAGCTCCTCGCGCGTGCGAACCGTCTGCTCGGCGGAGCGCCCGTCGCCTACGCCCGCCCGAGCGCCCAGGCGCTGAGCGCGTCGCGGACGGCGGCCTGGATCGGGGCGCGGAAGGTGCTCGCCTCGGCGGGCGGCTCACCCGTGGGGGCCGAGGCGGGACCCAGGGCGGCGCTGGCCAGGCGCAGCGTCGTGACCAGGTTGTCGATCTTGACGTCGGGGTAGGGGCAGCCCGCGGTGTAGGCCGCCGCGGCCGCGGCGCGCGTGGCGAACGCCGCGGGATCGTGAGCGGGGCCGCCGCCCGCCAGCTCGGCGGCGTCGGCCGCGGCCACGCACACCTCGAGGTCCGTCTCCTCGCCCGAGAGCTGGGCCGCCACGGCCTCGAGCGCGCGGCGGGCCTCCTGGTCCTCGGGCCGCAGGTGCCCCTCCACGCGGCGCGCCGCGGCGTACGCCGCGCGCACCAGGGGCTCGACCCCGAACGTCGCCAGCTCGGCGCACCAGCCACGCACGTAGCGGCGCTCGGCGACCCGCGCCCGCCGGCCGGCGTGCTGCTCCTCCGCGCCCGCCGCGCGCCACACGTCTGCGAGCTCGAGGTGCGCCGGCGCCTCGGGGCCGAGGGCCGCGCGCGCCGCCGGGTCGCCCGTGTGGGCCGCGAGCACCAGGCGCGCGGCCGGCAGCTCGCCCGTGCGCACTCGCTCGGCCAGCCAGCGCGCGCGGTCCTGCTCGCCGCCAGCAGCGGCCGCGCGCTCCAGCGCTCGCAGCCGCTCGTCCATGGCTCACCCGCCTCGCGGGAGCTGATAGCGGATCAGCAGCTCGGGCCCGTCCTTCTCGGCCTGGCTGAGCGCGACGTCGCCGGGCTGCATGGCCGAGCGCATGACCTCGCAGCACAGGCGCATGCGGTGGGTCGGCGCCGGGTAGGGGGCGATCGCCCGGTGGAGGTCGAACGCGCTCACGTGGAGCTGGCCCTTCCCGGCCGCTGCGGCAGCCGCGAAGCGCGCGGTCAGCTCGCGCGCGAAGGCGTCGGCATCCGGCGGAGCGACGGCCGGAGCGCTGGTCCGCGCGACGGCCGGGGCCGCCGCGGCGGCGACGGGCGGCGCCGTGGGCGCGACCCCGAGCGCTGCGGCCTGCTCGGGCGCGCTCGCGCGCGGCGTGGCCTCGGAGCGCGCCTGGCGCGCGGAGGACGCCTGGCGCGCGCGGGCTCGCCCCGCCGCGCGAGCCGCCCCCGGCCGTCCGAGCCAGCGGTAGACCTCACCGGCGACCAGGCCCTGCAGCCAGCCGCGCGCCTCGAGCGCGTCGAGCGCGTCCGCGAGCTTGGCCGGGAGCGAGCCGTTGAAGCGCGGGTACAGCCGGCGCAGCACCGGCTCGGCCCGGCAGGCGCGCTCGAGGTCGAACAGCTCTCCTGGCTCGAGCATCAGCTCGAGGCACAGCGCGAGGTCGTCGCTCCACTCGCTCACGAGCTCATCGTATCCCGTCGGCGGGCCCCCCGGGCGCGTCGCGCTCGCGGTCCGGCGGTCCGGGCGCAGCCGCTATAGTGCTGGCCCAAACCGGGCACGCTCCGCGGCGCCGCCGCCCCCGCGCACCTCGCAGGGTCGCCGGGCGGACCGCCGGCGAGCGCGCCCCTCCCTGCGAGGAGGCAGGCATGGAGCTCAAGAAGGTCGGGATCGTCGACTTCGCTCGTTCGCCGATCGGCAAGGCGAAGGGCGGACAGCTCACCGCGCTCACCCCGCTCGCGATCGCCGCGCAGGTGGTCGACGGGCTGATGGCCCGCAACCCCCGCCTCCCGAAGGACCGCTTCGAGATGGTCGTCGCCGGGACCGCCTATCCCGAGGGCGAGCAGGGGCTCAACTTCGGCCGCCAGGTCGCGATCAAGTGCGGCTTCCCGGCCTCGGTGGCCGGGATCACCGTCAACCAGTTCTGCGCCAGCTCCCAGCAGGCGGTCATGATGATCGCGGACGCGCTGGCGGTCGGGAAGGGCGACATCGGCCTGGCGCTCGGCGTCGAGCACATGGCCCGGATCCCGCAGGGCGGCTTCAACCCCGCGTTCGACCCCGAGCTGTACGAGAGGCGCTTCTACATCTCCATGGGCGACACCGCCGAGGTGCTGGCGCGCGAGACGCCGGTCTCGCGCGACGACCAGGAAGCGTTCGCGATCGCCAGCCACGAGAAGGCGCTGCGCGCCTGGGACGAGGGCGCCTTCGCCCGCGAGGTGATCCCGATCCAGCTCCCCGGCGGCGGCGCGTGCGAGCGCGACGAGTTCCCCCGCACCCCCGACCCGGCCAAGATCAAGAGCCTCAAGCCGGCCTTCCAGAAGGACGGCACGGTCACGGCCGCGACCTCCTCGCCGCTCTCGATCGGCGTGGCCGCGGTGATCGTGATGACCGAGGCCGCGGCCAAGGAGCTGGGGGTCCCGCTGCGCGCGACCATCGAGGGGACCGCGGTGGCCGGGACCGACTACGAGCGGATGGGCCTGGGCCCGGTCCCCGCGAGCGAGAAGGTGTTCGCCCGCACCGGGCTGAACGTCGGCGCGATGGACGTGATCGAGCTCAACGAGGCGTTCGCGGCCCAGGCACTGGCCGTGATCCGCAAGGCCGGCTGGGAGGACCACGTCGCCAAGATCAACCCGCTCGGCGGCGCGATCGCGCTCGGTCACCCGCTCGGCATGTCCGGCGCGCGGATCATCGGGACCACGATCACGGCGCTCGAGCGGAGCGGCGGCACGTACGGCCTGGCGACCATGTGCGTGGGCGGCGGCCAGGGGGCCTCGACGATCGTCAAGCGGGTGACGGCGTGAGCGGCGGCGGGCTGAGCGAGCTCCGCCGCGTCGGCGTCGTCGGCGGCGGGATCATGGGCTCGGGGATCGCGGCGCTGTTCGCGAACCAGGGGATCCCCGTGACCCTGTTCGACGTGAGCGAGGAGCTCGCGCGCAAGTCGCTCGAGAAGCTCGCCGACCCCGCGGCGAAGCACCCGCAGCTGTTCTCGCCCAAGGACGTGCGCCACATCCAGCCCGCGAGCACCGAGAGCTACGCGGCGCTGTTGCCCGAGTGCGACGCGATCGTGGAGGTGGTGCCCGAGGTCCTCGCGCTCAAGCGCAAGGTGCTGGCCGCGATCGACGAGCACCGCCGCCCGGGCTCGGTCGTCTCGACCAACACCTCGGGCCTCTCGATCGACGCCATGGTCGAGGGCCTGAGCGACGACCTGCGCGCCCACTTCCTCGGCACGCACTACTTCCACCCGGTGCGCTACATGCCCCTGGTGGAGCTGATCCCGGGCGCGACCACCCGCGCCGAGCTGATCGAGGCCTACGCGGCCCTGCTGCGACGCCTCGGCAAGAAGCCGGTCGTCGGGCGGGACACGCCCAACTTCATCGCCAACCGGATCGGCGTGTTCGCCATGATGCGCGTGCTGGCGCGGGCCGCCGAGGCGAACGTCCCGATCGAGCGCGCCGACCTCGTCACCGGGCCGCTGATCGGCAACCCCAAGACCGCCTCGTTCCGGCTGGCCGACATGGTCGGGCTCGACACGCTGCTCCACGTGGCGCAGAACAGCTACGACCGCTGCCCCGACGACGAGGTGCGCGAGCAGCTCCGCCCGCACGCCTGGCTCGAGCGCCTGGTCGAGGCGGGGCGGTTCGGCCTGAAGACGGGCGCCGGCTTCTACCGCAAGGAGGGCAAGGCGATCCGGGTGCTCGACCCGGCGACGTTCGAGTACCGCGAGCAGGAGCCCTCGCCGCGGCCCGACCTCGCCAAGCTGGCGCGCAAGCATCCCGACCCCGCCGACCGCCTGCGCGCCGCGTTCGCGGCCGATGCCGCGGGCGACCCCGAGCTGAGCCTGGCGCGGGCGATCGTGCTCGAGACCGGCGCGTACGCGCTCAACCGGGTGGGCGAGGTGGCGGACGACCTGCTCACGATCGATCAGGCCATGCGCTTGGGCTTCGGCCGCGAGATCGGGCCGATCGAGGCTCTGCAGGCGATCGGCCCCGAGCGGGCGGCCACCCTGATGGAGGAGGGCGGGATCGCGGTGCCCGCGCTGCTGCGCCAGGCGCTCGCCGCGGGCGGCCAGCTCTACGGCCACGACGCGAGCGGGCGCACCACGTTCTTCTCGGCGAGCGGCGCCCTGGTCCCCGAACGCGACGACCCCGCGGTCCTCTCGCTCGAGCGGCTGCGCCGCCGCGGCGCGACGGTGCACGAGAGCCCCGGCGCGCGGCTGGTCGACCTCGGGGACGGCGTGCTCCTGTGCGAGCCCGCCTCGCAGAAGCTGCCCGCGCTCAACCCGATCGACGACCACCTGCTCGACGCGCTCGAGCGCGCGCACGACGAGGTCGCCGCCGGCAAGTTCGTGGCGTTGGTGCTCGGCAGCCAGGCCACGAACTTCTGCGCGGGCGCCAACCTGGCGGCGGTGCTGGAGCTGGCCCGCGCCGGGAAGTGGGAGGCGATCGACGCGCTGGCGCACCGGCTGCAGCGGCTCGCGCTGCGCGGGCTGCACGCCCCCTACCCGGTGGTGGCCGCGCCGCACGGCCTCACGCTGGGCGGCGGGTTGGAGCTGGCGCTCGGCGCGCCGGTGCGCGTGGTCCACACCGAGCTGTACTGCGGGCTGGTGGAGGTCGGCGTCGGGCTGGTGCCGGCGGGCGGCGGCTGCCTGCGCCTGCTGCAGCTCCAGGAGGCGCGCCGCAACCTGCGGGGTGGGCCGCTCGGCCCCATGCAGCGGGCCCTGGCCGCCTTCGACCTGATCGGGTGGGGCAAGACCTCGAGCTCGGCCAAGCACGCCAAGGCGCTCGGCTTGCTCGCCAAGGACGACGTGGTCTGCCCGGCCAAGGACGAGCAGCTCCGCCGCGCCAAGGAGGTCGCGCTCGAGCGGCTCGCGGGCTGGCAGGCGCTCCCCGCGCAGCCGGTGTCGCTGGCTGGGCGGGGCGGCTACCTCGTCATGGAGGACACGATCGACGGCATGCTGCGCGGCGGGAAGATCACGCCGCACGCCGCCACGATCGCGCGCGTGCAGGCCCGGATCCTCACCGGGGGCGACGACGCGAACCCGACAGCGGGCACCAGCGAGGAGCGGGTGTGCGAGCTGGAGCGCGAGGGCTTCCTCGAGCTGGTCAAGTCGCCCGAGACGCAGGCCCGCATGCTCCACATGCTGGAGAAGGGCAAGCCGCTGTTCAATTGAC
>CAZMSZ010000052.1:25486-27775 GCA_964569055.1 uncultured Planctomycetota bacterium
AAGGAAGAGCTGTCGCCGAACAGGTCGGCTCCCTCACGTGAGAATTGACCGCCAAGAGCGCCAAGACCGCCAAGGAAGAGCTGTCGCCGACGAGGTCGGCTCCCTCGCGTGAGGATTTGACGCCGAGGAGGAGCTGTCGCCGACGACGTCGGCTCCCTCGCGTGAGGATTTGACCGCCGAGGAAGAGCTGTCGCCGACGAGGTCGACTCCCTCACGTGAGAAGTTGACCGCCAAGAGCGCCAAGAGCGCCAAGGAAGAGCTGGCGCCGACGAGGTCGGCTCCCTCACGTGAGAATTGACCGGCGAGGAAGAGCTGTCGCCGACGAGGTCGGCTCCCTCACGTGGCTTACGACGCGGCCGAGTCGGTCCTCCTCTTGACCGGCCCCAACCAAGCGAGCGGGGGCGCCCCCTCTCGGGAGCGCCCCCGCGTTCCGGCCGTCCGACGCTGCCTAGCGGCCGCGGCTGCGGCGGGCGCGGGCGCGCTCGAGCCGCGCCGCCCGCCGCTCCACCGCGCGCTTGCGCGCGGCCGGCGCGCGCCGCGGCTTCGCCACGCGCCGGTGCTCACGGCCGCCGATCGTGATCCGGGCGGGGCCGACCTTCACCTCCGCGCGCCCAGGCTGGATCCGCACGCCGCGGTTGGGGGTGACCTGCACGCTCCAGCGCGGCTGCGCCTTGGCCGCGCAGCACGTCACGCGGCGGGCGGGGACCCACACCCGGACCTGCTGGGTCTCGCAGCGCGCCGGCCGCCACACCCGCACGCGCTCGACCTTGGTGGTGGCGGGGATCCACTTGCGCACCGCCTTGGTCTCGGTCCGGGCCGGGACCCACACCCGCTCCGAGCGGGTCTCGTAGATCGGCTCGATCCACACCCGCTCGCAGGTGTGCCCGCCGAGGTTCAGCTGGATCCGCCCCCCGGCGAGGGAGAACCGCGCCTGGAGGCGCTTGCACGCGCAGTCGGGGGAGTCGACGTAGTAGCCCGCGCGGACCTGGACCTGTCGGCTGTTCGTCTCCCAGCGGCCCGGGATCGTGACCTGCTGCTGCACGACCTCCCAGCGGCCCGGGACGGCGACGGTGCGGTCCTCCCAGACGTAGCCGGCGGGCACCTGCACCTCCTGGGTGCGCATCTCGTAGTGCCCGGGGACCTCCTCGACCGTGCACACGTGGACGGGGTGGATCGGGCCGTGGTCGTGATCGGCGCGGGCGGGAGCCGCCGCGAGCAGCAGCGCAGAAGCGGCGGCGGTGAACAGGGGCGTGACCCTCATGGTGTGCTCCTTGGTAGTGGGTTACGCGGGATCCGACGGTCCGTCTCCGGGGACATTCGCCTTCGAATAACGACCCGCGGGCCACGTCGAAGCGCCCCTCTTCGGGCGCGCTAACTGGCTATCGCTCCACGGGTTGAGCCGCTCCTCGCCCCGCGGTCCCGCGCCCCGGCGTTGCGAGGGCGCGGCGGGATCCCTACCCTCGACCGCGAGGGAGGCGCGTCCGTGATCGTCGAGTGTCCTGGGTGCCTGCGGCGCTATGACGTGAGCGGTCGTCCTCCCGGCTCCCTCGCGCGCTGCGCCTGCGGCACCGCGTTCACGCTGCCCGAGCCGCCGGCCGGGGCCGGCACGCTCTCCTGCCCGAGCTGCGGCGCCGGGGTCCCGGGCACCGCGCGCACGTGCGAGTACTGCGAGCGGGCCCTGAAGGTCCGGGCCTGTCCGCGCTGCTTCCGCGCGCTGTTCGCTGGCGTGCGGTTCTGCAGTCACTGCGGGGCGGACGCCTCGGCGCCGGCGCTCACGCTGCCCGACGGCCGGGCGCGCCCGCGCGACTGCCCGCGCTGCCCCGAGCACCCGCGCCTCGTCAGCCAGCTCGTGTCCGACCTCATGCTCGACGCGTGCAGCGAATGCGATGGCGTGTACGTCGACGCCGCGCTGCTCGAGCGGATCCTCGTCGCGCGTCGCCACGCCCCGCACGATAGCGGAGAGCCCGACCCCTACCGCACCTGGGTCAAGGGGCTCGAGGCGGAGCAGCGCGGCGCGAGCTACTACATCCGCTGCCCCGACTGCGACCGGCAGATGCACCGCCGCAACTTCGGCAGGGCCTCGGGCGTGGTGGTCGACGTGTGCAACGACCACGGCACCTGGTTCGACGCCGACGAGCTCGAGGCGGTGATCCGGTTCGTCCAGGCCGGCGGCCTCGACGCGGCGCGCTCGGCGGCGCCCCTTCCCTCCTCCCGCTTGACCGTCGAGGAGGCCGCGCCGGGCGATCCGCCGCGGGTGCGCGTGCGCGCCCGGCCCGCGCGCGCGGCCCG
>CAZMSZ010000053.1:0-27490 GCA_964569055.1 uncultured Planctomycetota bacterium
CAATGGTTAGGGGCGGCTCGGCCGAAGCGGAGCGTCCGCTCGGGCCAATGGTTAGGGGCGGCTCGGCCGAAGCGGAGCGTCCGCTCGGGCCAATGGTTAGAGGAGAAGACCGCGCCGACGACGGCGAGCAGGCACGAGTGCAGAGCAGGCTCAGTACTCTGCGACGAGGTGCTGCATGCTCGTGCAGATCGCTGGACCAGCTCGGCCGAGCTTGCGAGATCACGGGCCTCACGCGCCCCAAGCGCGAAGGCGAGCGGCGCTCGCAGGCCGAGCGCCGCCGCCGGACGCCAGCTTGGCTGGTCAGGGCGCCTGCCGATGCCGATCTGACAGCCTCCGCCATTCC
Source organism: uncultured Planctomycetota bacterium (assembly GCA_964569055.1). Taxonomy (GTDB): domain Bacteria; phylum Planctomycetota; class J058; order J058; family J058; genus JAWLGW01. The sequence continues at coordinate 344 of CAZMSZ010000053.1, forward strand.
AAGCGACTTGCGCGGAGCGTGCGCTAGCGCCGCCGGGCGCGCTTGAAGGCGCGCTTGTCGATCCCGTGGCGGCGCAGCTTGCGCAGGAGGGTGCGCGGGCTGAGGCCGGCGAGGTCGGCGGTCTCGTCGATCCGTCCGCGCGTGGCCGCGAGCGCCGCCTCGAGGTAGCGGCGCTCGAGCTCGAGCGCCAGCGGGTCCACGTTGGCCGCGAGGCTGCGCGCGAGGTCGGGCTCGGGGAGCGCCCCCACCTCGACCCGAGGGGGCGGCTCGGCGGGCGGCGGCTCCCCCGCCGGCGCGGGGGCCGGCGCGGTCAGCTCGCCGACGCGGCCGCCGTAGTCCTGGGTGAGCGAGCTGAAGTCGGCGGCGCCGAGGGGGGCGCCGGTGTAGGTGAGCACCAGGCGCTCGGTCAGGTTCTCGAGCTCGCGCACGTTGCCCGGCCAGGGGTAGGCCAGCATGGCGTCGACGAACTCGTCGCTCACCTCGGGCAGCTCGACCCGGTAGTGGGTCGCGAGCTTCTTGCGGAAGTGGCCGAACAGGAACACCACGTCCTCGACCCGCTCGCGCAGGGGCGGGATCACCAGGCGGATCACGTCGAGGCGATACAGCAGGTCCTCGCGGAACGAGCCGCGGCGCACCGCCTCGTCGAGCGGCGCGCTGGTGGCCGCGATCACGCGCACGTCGACCGGCAGCTCCTCGGCGCCGCCGACCGGCCGCACGGTGCCCTCCTGCAGGGAGCGCAGCAGGCTGAACTGGGCGGAGAGCGGCATGTTGCCGATCTCGTCGAGGAACAGCGTGCCGCCGTGGGCGCCGCGGACCAGCCCCTCCTTGCTGGTGTGCGCGCCGGTGAAGGTCCCCTTCTCGTAGCCGAACAGCTCGGAGTCGACGAGCGCCTCGGGGATCCCGCCGCAGTTGATCGCCACGAAGCGCCCCTCGCGCCCGGAGTGGGCGTGAATGGCGCGCGCGATCAGCTCCTTGCCGGTGCCGGTCTCGCCGAGGATCAGCACGCTGGCCTCGGTCGAGGCGATCCGCACGCACGTCTCGAACAGCTCCCACATGCGGTCGCTGCGGGTGACGAGCCCCTCGAAGCTCGAGCGCGCCGAGCGAGCCTGGCGCAGGTCGTGCAGCCGCGGCAGGAGCTGCTGGCTCGCGATCGCGGCCGCCACCGAGCTGGCGAGCACGGCCGGGTCGGGGTCGAGCACCACGTCCTCGGCGCCGCTGCGGAGCGCGTCGCGGACGAGGTCGGGGGAGGCGCCACCGGGGGCCCACACGAACACCTCGGTGAAGGGCGCGTGCTGGCGCGAGTCGGCGACGAGCGTCGGCGCGCGCGCCCGCTCGGCGTGGACGAGCAGCGCCCGCGCCCGCGCCTCGTGCAGGGCGGCGAGCGCCTGCGCCGGGTCGGCGGCGGAGCGCGTCGCGAGCCCCTCGCCTTCGAGCGCCGCGCGGGCCTCCTCGCAGCCGAGCGTCACCACCGTGGGCTTGCCTGTCACATATCTCCTTTGGCGATAGCCGGTTGCCGAATGCGGCCCATCGTTTTCAGCCAGGCGAGTCCGACAATTTCGGACGAGCACGGCCGAAAGAGCCGCCATTGTAGTCCGGATCTGCGCTAAGCCGCTCCCGCCGCGGGCGGCACGGAGCTTGTTCAAGGCCCGACCGAAGCGCGCTTCGGCGCGCGAGCGGCCCTGCCGCTCGAGGAGAGAGGAGCGCTGCGATCGCGGGCTCGCGCCCGCGCGCGCTCCCGGTCCATGCGCGACCCGCGCGCGAGCCATGCGCGCGGCGTGCGCGAGCCATGCACGAGGAGGCGCCGTGCCGGCGCAGTTCGAGAGCCCAAGAGCCGTGACCGTGCTCAAGGCGGGCGGCGCGGTGGTCGACAGCCCCGCCCAGCTGCGGCTGCTGACGGCCCACGTCCGCACGCGCCGCCGCGACGGAGCGGCGGTCGTGGTCGTCCACGGCGGCGGCGCGCTGGTGAGCGAGCTGCACGAGCGCCTCGCCGTCCCGTTCACCAAGCGCGCGGGCCTGCGGGTCACCTCCGAGGAGGGCATGCGGCTCACGGCCATGGTCCTGCGGGGCGAGGTCAACGCCGCGATCGTGGGCTCCTTCGTGGGTGGCGAGCTCGACGCGATCGGGCTCTCGGGCGTGGACCGCGGCCTGATGCGCAGCGCGTTCTTGAACCAGGCGCACCTCGGGCGGGTGGGCGGACCGCCGCGGGTCGCGGCGGAGCGCCTGCGCGAGCTCCTCGCGCGCGACATGGTCCCCGTGATCGCGCCGATCTGCCTCGGCCCCGACGCGGGGCTCCTGAACGTGAACGCCGACACGGCCGCGCACTCGATCGCCGTCGCGCTCGAGGCCGAGGTGCTCGAGTTCGTCTGCGACGTGCCGGGCGTGCTCGACGCGGACGGCGCGGTGCTGCGCCGGCTCGACCCCTCGCGGACGCAGGCCCTGCTCGCGGCCGAGGGGGTGCACGGCGGCATGATCCCCAAGCTGCAGGCGGCGCTCGCGGCGCTCGACGCCGGGGTGCGCCGCGTTCGGATCGGCAGCCTGGCGACCCTGGCGGTCGGCCGGGCGACCGAGCTGGTGGCGGCATGACGCGCCGCCCGCGCGGGAGCGAGCCCCGGCCGCGGCGCGCCAAGCGGCGCGCCCGTGAGCGACGCGCGCTCGCCGGCGGCGCGGCGCGCCAGCTCGCGCCCGCGGTCGGCCCGGCGCGCCTGCACGACGCCGCGCGGATCGCGGCGCTGCTCGAGGCGGCCCCGGGCTGCGTGCCCCAGAGCGTGGCGGAGATCCGCGCGCGGATCGGCGCCTACGAGGTGGCGCGCGACGAGGCCGGCCTCGTGGTCGCCTCGGCCGCCACGCTCGCGCTCGAGGGCGGGCGGCGCGAGCTGCGCGGGGTGGTGGTCGACCCGGCCTGGGCCTCGCGCGGGCTCGGCCGCCTGCTCGTCGAACGCGCCGTGGGCCGCGCGCTGCGCGCCGGCGTCGAGCTGGTGTGCGTGACCCGGGCCCCCGCCTTCTTCACCCGGCTCGGGTTCGTCCCGATCCCGCTCGCGAGCGTGCCGCCCAAGCCCGGCGTCGCGGGCGGCCCCGAGCGCGTCGCCATGTGTCACGGCGCGACTCGCCGCGCCGCGCGCGCCCCCCGCCGCTGGCGCGCGGCGCGCGCCGCCGCGCCGTCCTGAGCGCGCCCCCGCCTCGCCTTTCACCACCGATTCACCAGCCGCTGGAGGAGACCATGCCGACCGCCCCCGCCTCGACCCGCCGCCGCCCGCTCACGATCCGCCGCGCGCGCTGGCAGGACATGGAGCGGATCGCCGCGTTCATCCGCTCGACCGCCGACTGGTACCGCCCGTTCCTGAGCGAGGCCGACATGGCCGAGCACGACGTGGGGCCCGAGTGGGCCGAGCGCAACTTCGCGCGGCGCGAGTTCTACGTGGGCGCGCTCCCGAGCGGCGAGCCGGTGGGCACGATCTCGCTCCAGTGGTTCGGCGACTGGGCCTACGTCGGCTACGTCTACCTCGACTCGCGCCACGTCGGGCACGGCTACGGCCGCCAGCTCCTCGACCACGCGGCGACGCTCGCCCGGGCCCGCGGCGCGGCCGGGCTGTCGTTGATCGCCCATCCCCGCGCCACCTGGGCCACCCGCGCCTACCTCAAGTACGGCTTCCGGCGCGCCGCCTCCCGGCGCGAGGAGGTGCTCGCCTGGAACGGCGGCTTCCTGCGCGACTACTATGAGGAGGGCTTCGAGCTGTACGTGCTGCGCTTCACGGAGGAGGCGGCCTGACCTCCCACGCTCCCCCGCCGATCCCGGTGTTCTTCAACGACGCGCAGCTCGAGTTCAAGCCGCTGTACGAGTGGGCGTTCGGGGAGCGGATCGCCCACCCCGAGACGACGGCCCGCGCCGAGAGCATCCTGGCGGCGCTCGAGGCGGACCCCGCCGCGTTCGAGCTGCGCGACCCGGCCGAGGTGCCGCTGAGCGCGATCCGCGCGCTCCACGACTACTCGCTGCTCACGCTCTACAACACCGCCCGGGCGCTCCCCGACGGGGTGACCTTCTATCCGAGCGTGTTCCCCAAGAACAAGCAGACCCGCGGCGACCCGACGAACATCCGCCACGCGGGCTGCTTCTGCTTCGACTCGGGGACGCCGCTCGACAACCGCACCTTCGACGCGGCCTGCTGGAGCGCGGCCTGCGCGCAGCAGGCCGCGCGCGCCCTGCGCGACGGGGGGGTGCCGCTGACCTACGCGCTGTCGCGCCCGCCGGGCCACCACGCCACCCGCGACCTGTTCGGCGGCTACTGCTACTTCAACAACGCCGCGCTCGCGGCGCGCGTCCTCCGCCGCAAGGGGCGGGTCGCGGTGCTCGACATCGACTTCCACCACGGCAACGGGACCCAGGCGATCTTCTGGCGCGACCCGCAGGTGCTCGTGATCTCGCTCCACGGCGACCCCCGCGAGTTCTACCCGTTCTTCTCGGGTCACCCCGAGGAGCGCGGGGCCGCCGCGGGCCACGGCTTCAACATCAACATTCCCCTCCCGCCCAAGACCACGGGCGAGGCCTACCGCGCGGCGCTCGAGACGCACGCGCTCCCCAACCTGCGCGCCTTCGCCCCGTCCGCGCTGGTGCTCTCGGCGGGGCTCGACGCCTACATCGAGGACCCGATCGGAGACTTCACGCTCGAGACCGAGGACTTCCACACGATCGGCGAGCTGATCGGCCGCCTCGGCTACCCCACCGCGGTGATCCAGGAGGGCGGGTATCACACCGCGCACCTCGGCCAGAACGCGTCGGCGCTGCTGCGCGGCCTGCGCGCCGGCGCCGCCGCGGCGGAGTGAGCGCTACTCGGGGAACGGGATCGTGAGGGTGTCGACCTCGACCGAGGCGGGCGGCTCGCCGCCCTCCTCGCTCACGAGGTGGGCGGGGACGCGGAACGCGCCGTAGGCGTCGTAGCGCTTGCCGGTGAGGAGCACCGCCCGGCTGGCGATCACGCAGCCGAGCAGGAACAGCGCGAGCACGAACAGCTCCTTGGTCCAGCGCTTCGCCTCGAGCTCGCGCCCCTCGCGCCGGCGCCGCTCCTCGTCGCGCGCGATGTCCTCGACGTCGGTCTCGAGCGGGACCCCGCACAGGCCGCAGTAGAGGAGGGTCGGGTTGGTCTCGCCGCCGCAGTTGAAGCACTTCATGGGTCAGCGCTCGTAGGTGCGGAGCCGGGCCTGGATCCGCTCGGCGTCGGGGTGTTGCAGCTCGAGGGCGCGGCGGTAGAGCTCGGGCGCGCGCCGGCTCCGGCAGTGGTCCTCGAGCACGGCGAGGTCGCGCACGCCGATCACCTCGCTCGGGTGCCGCTTGGCGAAGCGCGCGTACACGTTGCGCGCCTGGCGGGCGTCGCCCTTGGCGAGCGCGATCGCCGCCGCGTTGGTCATGGCCAGCACGAGCGTGCCCTCGCGCCCCTCCTGGCCCTCGAGCAGCTCGGCCAGGCGCGTGTACGCGTCGACGCTCGCGCCGAGCAGGCGCGCGCGCTCGGGCCCCTCGGTCGGCGCCGCCAGCCCGGCGCGGTAGCGCGCCTGCGCGAGGTTGAGCAGGTAGATCGGCTCGCGCCCGCGCACCTGGTCGCTGGCGCGCTCGAAGGCGGCCACCGCCTCGGCGTGCCGCCCGGCTCGATACCAGCCGATCCCGAGCGCGTTGTAGACGCCGGCCAACAGCGCCGGCGGCGGCGCGTTGAGCTGCGGCGGGCCGCGCCGCGCGGGGCTGCTCGGCAGGAGCGCCTCCGCGCGCGCGCAGCGGGCGGCCAGCGCCTCGAGGTCGGAGGGCTCGAGCCGCGGGTCGGCCAGCTCGACCCGATAGGCGAGCGCCAGCAGCCGGCCCGGGTCCCCGTCGGGGACGTCGGCGGGGGCCGCGTCCTCGGGCGCGTCCTCCGCCCAGCGGGAGGCCTGGGCCAGGGCGGCGGGCTCGATCGCGCCGGCGCGGCGCAGCAGGAGCCGCGCGGCGGCGAGCGCCTGGTGCCGGGCTCCCGCCCCCTCGCGCGACGGGAGCAGCCCGCCCGGCGCCGGGTCCTCCAGCAGCGGCAGCGCCTCGGCGGCGCGGCCCGCCAGCACGAGCGCCGCGCCCTCGGCGGTCAACAGGTCGGGGTGACGCGGCTCGTACGTGTCGCGCCCGAGCTCGCGGGCCAGGCTGACCACGTCGGCCGCGGCTGCCGCGCGCGCCTCGGGCGCGAGCAGCGCGGCCATGCGCAGCCGCGTGGCGAGCAGCCCCACCACCGCGGACGTGCGCGCGCGGTCGCGCTCGAGCGCCTCCTCGAACAGGAGCCGCGCCGTGTCCAGGCCGGCGAGGTCGCGCGCGCGCCGCAGCTCGTACACGCCGAGGAGCACGCGCACGGTCACGTCGTCGGGCAGCCGCCCGCGCAGCTCCCGCAGCAGCGGCCCCGCCTCGGACCGACCCTGCGCGAACGCCTCCACCGCCTCGGCCATGGCGGCCTCGTGCTCGACCTGCCGCACGGTCGAGACGAGCAGCAGCCCGGCCAGGAGGAAGGCCAGGGCCGCGCCGGCGAGGTAGAGCTGGCCCTCGCGGGACCGCAGCGCGTCTGCGATCACCGGCGCTTGCGCTCCCGGGCGGCGAACCGGCGCGTGATCGCGCGCAGCGGCACCGGCCCCAGGGTGCGGCTGTCGTAGGCCGCGCTGATCCCCGTGCGCACGTCGTTGAGCACGTAGACGCAGCCCTCCGGGATGACCTGCTCGGGCGCGGTGTCCTCGGGTCGCCCGCCGCGGTAGCGATCGTCGAACGGCGCCCCGTCCACGAAGACCTCGCCCCCCTCGAGCCGCACCCGCTGCCCCTCGAGCGCCACGATCCGACTGGTCAGCTCGCCGCTGGCGCGGGGCAGGCGGAAGCGGACGAGCTGATAGGGCTCGAGGTCGTGCAGGTCCAGCCGCTCGACCATGCGCCCGAACCGGCTCTCGCCGCTCTTGAGCTGCGGGCGGTTGAACTGGCGGCGCGCCTCCTCGGCGAAGGTGAAGTACGTGAAGCTCTGCCAGGCCCAGACCGCAGCCAGGGCCCCTCCCACGAGAAGCCCCCACCACGGCGTCGCTTCGACCTTCATCGGCGCCACTATCGGCCGGGTCGCCGAGGCATGTCAAGCGGCGTAGGGCCGGCGCGTTGCGCGCCTTGCGCCGGTGGGCTAAGCTGGCGCCGATCACAAGCTCAAGCACGATAGTGGGTTCCGGCGTCCATGCACCTCGCGCGTCCCGCCCTGCTCCTCGCCACGCTCCTGAGCCTCGGTCCGGCGGCGGCCCCCGCCGCGGCCCAGGGGGCGCCCGACGCGACCGAGGAGCTGTTCCACCGGCTCGAGGTCGAGGGCGGCGACGCGGGCGACCAGGCGGCCTTCGAGCTGTTCAAGCTCGGGGCCCACGACGCGCAGCTCCGGGCGATCCTGACCAACCGCAGCGGCACGGCGAAGCGCGAGGCGCGCCTGTGCATCCTGCGCGCGCTCAAGTTCTCCGACCGCTCGCGCCGGCTGGCGGCCTGCTCGCTGGTGCAGGAGGCCCTCGACGACCCGAGCCCCGACGTGCAGGCCCAGGCGGTCGCCACGTTCTCGACGCTCGAGAGCGAGGAGACGTACGGCTACATCACCCAGGCGCTCGGGCGGCTGCGCTGGGCGCCCCCCGAGTCGGCCGGCGGCAAGCAGGCCCGCGCGCTGATCGAGGTGCTCGAGAAGCTGCGCAACCCGCAGCGGGCCACGGGGGTGCTGATCGAGGTGCTCGCCGGCCGGCTGCACCGCGCGCTCGAGCACCGGGTGCGCGAGACGCTCGAGCGGCTGACGGCCCAGCGCTTCACCAGCCCCTCGCAGTGGCGCGCGTGGTGGGCGCAGGTCGAGGGGCTGTCCCTCGCGGAGTGGCGGCGCGAGGTCGCGCGGCAGCGCGGCGAGATGATCCGCAAGATCGAGGCGACCGCGGAGGACCTGTACGCGCGGCTGCTCGCGGCCCGGCACGACCAGCCCGACCGGCTCCTCGACGAGCTCGAGCGCGGCCTGTTCGACGAGACGATCCCGGCCGTGACCAAGCGCGCCGTGCACGAGCTGAGCCGGCTGGCGCAGGTCGCCGACGCGCCCCACCCCGGCCGCGAGCGCGCGCTGGCCTACCTGCGCGCGCGCCTCAAGCAGGGCGGCGGCCCCGACTACAACGAGGTCAAGTCGAGCGTGCTGCTCGCGCTGGGGCGCACCCGCGACCCCGCCGTGCTCGCCGACATCCAGGAGTACCTGGCGCACAACTCGCCGCGCATGCGGAGCGCCGCGGCCCAGGCGCTGGGCGCGCTCGGCGACGCGCAGGCGATCGAGCCGCTGCTCGGCCAGCTCGGCCACGAGGACCCCGAGCTGGTGGAGGCGGTGATCGTGGCGCTGGGCGCGATAGGCCAGAACCCGCTCGTCGGGCCGGCGCGCGAGGGCGCCCCCGAGCGGTCGCGGGTCTCGGACGTGCTGGTGCGCTTCGCCGCCTCGCTGCTGCAGCTCAACGGCTCGACCGGTCCGGCGGCCGCCACCCACCTGGCGCGCGCCGCCGACGCCTTGGGGCAGCTCCCCTACCCCGACGCCGAGTCGCTCGGCCGCGCGGTCGACCTGTTGACCAGCCTCGCCGCGTACGCGGGTGACCCGAACGTGCGCAACTCGGCGATCACCGCCCTCGGCCCGCTGCGCCACCCGGCCGTGTTCGCCGTGCTCGAGCAGCGCCTGGAGCGCGAGCCCGAGGCCCACGTGCGCAAGGCCGTGCTCGGGGCGATCGGCCGCCAGGGGCTCGACGACCCGGCCCTCGCGCCGCGGGCGATCGCGCGGCTGGTGCCGTTCCTGTTCACGACGGCCGAGCAGGACGTGGCGCTGCGCCGCCGCAGCCAGCAGCGGCTCGAGGAGCTGGCGCGCGGGGAGAGCTTCACGGGGCTCGAGCTCGTGGTCGACACGCTGTTCAAGAGCTACGAGGAGCGCTCGGCGCGCCAGGCCGCGCTCGGCTTCCTGCTGCTGCTGCCGCCGGCCGACGCCCTGGGCGGGGCCAGCGAGGAGCGGCGCCAGCGCTACTTCCGGCTGGTCTGGCGGCGGGCCGACTGCTACCTCACCGCGGGCGACCCCGCGGCCGCGCTGCGCGACTACGAGGCGGCGCAGTCCGGGCTCAAGCTCCACACGACCGACGCGATCGACGACGCCAGCCTCCCGCTGTTCCTCGGCAAGGGGCGCGCGCTCCTCGCGCTCGATCCGCCGCGTCCGGTGGCGGCCTTCGAGCACATCGAGGGCTGCTTGCGCCACGTCGTCGCCCGCGCCGAGCCCGAGGCGCGCCCCGAGCAGGTCGTCGAGCTCGGCGGGCTGGCGCTGAGCGCGCTGGAGCAGGTGAAGGCGCGCGAGCCGGCGCGGCTCGAGGAGCTGCTCCGTCGCCTCGACGGTCTGATCGAGCAGGGCCCGCCCGAGCTGCGCGAGCGGCTCGCCACCCTGCGGGGGTCGCCGCGATGAGGCGCCGCCCGATCCTCGGCGCGACGCTGTGGGACCTGATCGAGGCGTTCTTCGAGGCGCAGCGCCAGTACCACTACGTGTTCCACACGTACGAGGCCCGCGTGATGATGCACGCGGAGATGCAGGCGGTCGACCGCCACCAGCTGCGGCTCGAGGCGGACGAGGTCAGCCGGCTGCTCGACTTCGACCGGCTGGGCGAGCTGCGCAGCGGCCCGCTCTACCGGACCAAGGAGATCGCCCACGCGCTGTTCCGCAGCAAGGGGCGCACGCACAAGTTCGACCGGTACATCAGCGAGATCTTCCACGACCTCTCGATCCTGCGGGAGGAGCAGTACAAGGTCTCGACGTTCGCGTTCGAGTACAAGCGCGCCAACGAGATGGCCGAGTACGAGAGCCTGCTCGACGAGGTCCACGAGGACTTCCCGCGGCGCGTGCACAACATCTGGAGCCTGTTCGTGAAGGCCCAGCTCGCGCTCGAGAACGTGCTCCGCGCCCACTCGCGCGACCCGCTCTACCTGCGCTCGCTCTACCTGTTCGGCGACAAGACGCTGCGCGACGCCTACCCCGCCGGCAAGGTCGCGCACTGCTGGCGGGTGTTCGACCGCGGCCCGGCCGAGGCGAACCTGCTCGCGGCCCGCTCCTTCGCCCAGAGCGGGTTCAAGAAGCAGGCGCTCGAGGCGCTCGAGGCCGCGATCGCCGCGGCGAACGCCGGGCCGCCGCCGGGCTCGGATGCCACCGTCGAGGGGCTGAACGAGCTGGCCGCCGAGGGGGAGCGCCTCAAGGCGCTGATCCAGGAGCGCTCCCTCGCCGAGCTGATCCAGATGACCTGGGTCGAGGAGCCCGCCGCCCCGCAGTTCGGCGACGACGCAGCGCCCGACCTCGACCTCGGCCCCCACGACGAGCCCGATTTCGCGCTTCAGTACTAGAAGAAGAAGACTCGCTCCGCGCTGGGGTGGGGTGCGAAATCGAGCTGGGAGCTGGAAGTGAGGAATGCCAGAATGGCTTGCGCGCCGGGCGCTCGCGAGTCAGCGACAGCCATTCCTAGTTTCGAATTGCCTGTTCCCTGTTGATATTCCCTGTTGCCTCGGATGCTCGCCCCCGGGCGCTCCTACTCGTCCTCCTCGATGACCACCTTGCGCGTGGGCGTGTAGTGGGTCGGGGCGGTGGTCTCGATGCCGTCCTTGGGGCTGGCGACCTCGATCGGCTTGGCGTCGGGCTTCTTCTCGTAGTCGGGGACCTCGTAGAAGTCGCGCTCGTGGCCGTCCTCGAAGGCGGGGCCGAACACGCTCAGGGCGAGGGTGGGGGTGGCCTCGTCGACGTAGCTGTGGGGCACGCGGGTCGGGATGTAGACCAGGCTCTTGGTCGGCAGCGGGAAGCTGGTGAAGCCGCGCACGATCTGGGCGCTGCCTGCCTCGTCGCCCCAGCCGAAGGTGCCGAAGCCCTGGATCATGAACACCAGCTCGTCGTGGCGGAAGTGGAGGTGGCGCGGGAGCTCTCCCAGGCGCATCGCGATCGCGTTCAGGCTGAGCTGGCCCGGGATCGACGCCAGCTCGCGCCGGTCGATCGCGGCCAGGCCGTGGAGCACGGCGTCGGGGAACACCTCCTGCTCGCGCAGGATCCGCGCGCGGGCCTCCGGCGCGTCGGGGGGCGGCGGGGCCTTGGCGCGGACCACCAGGCACAGCAGCGGGAGCCTCGGGCTCCCTCGCGCGACGCCGCGTGCGCCCGCCGGGAGCACCAGCACGTCGCCGGGGGCCACGGCCTCCGCCTCGCCCTCGACGGTGATGTTGCCGCCACCCTCGACCACGATCACCACCTCGGCCCGCGGCGCCTCGACGGGGTCGTAGCGCTCCAGCGGACGGAGCCCCAAGAGGTGGACGCTGAGGTGCTTGCCCTCGTGAATGAGCGTGAACGGCTCGGGCGCGCCGTCACCGCGCTGGATCTCGCGGACGACCCGGTCCCACTCGGAGACCCAGCGCCGCTCGGGCAGCAGCTTCTCTTCGGTGACGCAGCCGGCCAGCAGGCAGGCCAGCAGCCCGAGCGCCGCCGCCGCCCGCATCACTGGACGAGCTGCTCCCACAGCCGGACCGCCTCGCCGTAGTCGGCGTTGTCGGGGTCGAGCTTCTTCGCCTCGCGGTAGGCGCGCAGGGCCAGCTCGTCCTGCCCGACGGCCGCGTGGATCCGCCCGATGCGGAAGTGGACCTCCGCCTGGCGCGAGGCGATCACGCGCTGGCTGCGGCGCACCGACTGGATCACGTCCGACTCCTCGAACCCCTTGCCGGGCATCCGCTGCAGCTCCTGCACGGTGTCGACCAGGCCCTCCTGCTGCTTGGCGAGCGCGGCGAGCGCGTTCTCGAAGGCGCGGCGGGCCGAGTCGAAGGTCTGCGCGCGGCGCTCCTTCTGCTTGGCCAGCTCGCGGCTGAAGGCCTGCCCGAGGTAGGCGTCGCCCTGGCCGATCATGGCGTCGACGAACTGGGCGTCGTACTGCAGCGACTGCGTGAAGCGCAGCGCCGCGCGCTCCCAGTCCTCCTCCCGCATGGCGATCCGCCCCAGGTGGAAGTTGGCGAACTTGCGCGCGGCGTCCGGATCGCCGGGGTCGTGCTTGGCGCGCTCGATCAGCCGGTTCAGCTCCTGACGCGCCTCGAGGTGCCGCGAGAGGTCCTCGTACAGCAGCACCGCGCGGGTCATGCGCGCGCTCGACAGGGACGGGTCGAGCTCGAGCGCCTGCCGGAGCAGGTCCTGCGCGCGCTCGAGGCGGAGCCCGCGCTCGCGCGCCTCCTCCGGCGTGGCGGGGGCGCCGGGCCGGTCCAGGCCGCGGTCGGCCGCGGCGAGCAGCCGGTTGGCCTCGTCCCAGCGCGCCCGCGCCTGCGCCGCCTCCTCCTCGGAGACGCGCGCGCCCTCCAGGCCCGGGGCGGCCTGCCGGATCGAGCGGCGGACGAGGTCGAGGCCGTTCGCGGCCCACCAGGCGTCCCACTTGGCGATCGCCGCCTCCCGCTCGGCCGCGGGCGCGTCGGGCAGGAAGCCGAAGTGCTGCCGTGTGTACTGGCGCAGCTTCTCGGCCGCGGCCGAGCGGATCGCGAGGTCGTCGATCCGCAGCGCCTCGATCAACACCGGCACCCCGGCGTAGATCCCCGCGTCGCCGAGCGCGAACGCCGCCGCCAACCGGAGCGGGCCGTCGGGCAGCTTCAGCACCTCGGCCAGCGCCTCGAACCGCCGCAGCGAGGCGAGCTGGCTCACGCCCAGCGCGCGGATCCGCGGCGACTCGTCGTTCTTGACGAGGTGCAGCAGGAGCGCGGTGACCTCGGCCGGCTCCTCCATGACCAGGGTCCGCAGCACCTCCTCGCGCTCCGCCGCCTCGGGCGCGATCAGCTGCTCGACCAGCCTGGGGTAGCGCTGCTCGAGGGCGCCCGGCAGCACGCGGCGGATCGCGTCCATGCGCTCGAGGTCGGCCAGGATCGGCTTCACCTCGTCGGGCCGGGTCTCCGCGAGCGAGGCCAGGTACCCCTTGGCGAACAGGCCCAGCCCGAGCAGCTCGGAGCGGGCGCTGGCCCGCGCTTGCAGGTCGGGCGCGCCCTCGGCGTCGACCTTCCCGAGGTCGGCGAGCAGGCGGTCGATCCGGGCGTGCAGCGGGTCGTTGCCCGCGGCGGGGGCGCCGCCCTCCTTGCGCCCGTCGCGCCAGTGGATCGCCGAGACCGTGTGGCGCGGGTGGCGGACCTCGCCGCGCTCGCCGTCGCTCACGATCACCTCGGCGCCGTCGGGGGAGATCCGCACGTCCCCGCGCACCACCTTGCCGTCCTGCAGGACGACGAGGTCGTGCGGCAGCGGCTCCTCGGCGGGACCCGAGTCGAGCTCGATCCGGAGGATGTCGACGCGCCGCAGCGGGATCCCGCCCAGGGCGCGCTCGAGGAACACCGTGTCGTCGCCGCGATCGATCACGCGCCCGGTGAGCACGCGGCCGTCCTTGAGGTAGACCGTGTCCGCGCGCGCGACCGAAGCCAGCGCGCCCAGGACGAGCAGCGCGCTGAGGCAGGAGGACCAGGCCAGGCGGGGCGTCATCATGCGGCGGGCTCGTCGGGCTGGCGGCGGGTGGCCGCGCGGGGGAGGGTGCGCCAGGATCGAGCGAGGCTCGCCTCTGGGCGTCATTCTTCGGTCATGACGGCGCCCCGAACGCGGAGGCCCAGGAAGGCTCCGCCCGGGAGCGGGCGCATTCTACTGCCGTTCCGCCGCTCGTCTCGCCTAACGCGCGGCCCACAGGCGGCCGAGCAGGCCCTTGAAGCCGTAGCCGCCCTCGGCCGCGGGCTCGGGGGCCGGCAGGATCGCGGTCCGCTCCATGACCATCTCGACGTTGCGGACCTCGTCGGCGAGCCCGCCACGCAGGCGCTCCAGGATCGCCGCGCAGCTCGCCGGGCGCTCGCCGCGGGTCTTGCCGAGCATGCTGGCCAGGAGCTCCTCGAGGTCGGCCGGCCAGCGGTAGGTCGGCGCGGCCTCGGCCAGCGTCAGCGGCGGGCAGATCAGGTGCTGCGTGAGGTAGCCCTGGGCCGTCTCCGAGGTGAGCGGGAGCTGGCCGGTGAGCATCTCGAACAGCATCACGCCCAGCGAGTAGATGTCGGTGCGCGCGTCGATCGGGTCGTTGGTGACCGTCTCGGGCGCGATGTACGCCGGCGAGCCGCTCACCTCGCCCGTCTGCGTCATGAACACGTCGAAGTCGCCGTCCGCCTCGGTCGAGGGCTTCGCCAGGCCGAAGTCCATGAGCTTGATCTCGTGGCGGCCGCCCGCCAGCACGAACACGTTCTCCGGCTTGATGTCGCGGTGGACGATCGCCTGCTCGTGCACCGCCTGCAGCCCCTCGCAGCACTGCTCGAACACGCGGATGGCGAGCGCCGGCGGCAGCCCGACCCCGCCGGCCTCCTCGAGGAGCCCGCGCAGCTCCTTGCCGGCGAGCGCCGGGACCACCAGGAACCGCAGCCCGCTGCGGGTCTGGCCGGAGTCGAGGATCGCGATCACGTTGGGGTGGCGGACGCGGCGGGTGAGCTCGATCTCGCGGTCGAACCGCCCCAGCTCCATGTCGCTCGCGGCGCGGTCGAGCAGGACCTTGATCGCGACGTACTCCCCCGCGCCGTCCTTCTGCGCCAGGAACACCGCGCCCATGCCGCCGACCCCGAGCACCTCCACGATCGCGTAGTCGCGCAGCCGCTGCAGCTTGCCGAGCTCGGCCGCCGAGAGGAACCGGCCGCTGCCCCTCAGCGCGCCGTCGGAGGTCTCGGTGGTCCTCTCGCCGGCGGCCTCGGCGGCCGCCTCGGCCTGCGCCGCCGCGACGGTGCCCGGCGCGAGCTTGGCCGTCTCGGCCAGCGCCGGGTCCGACGCGCCCGCCGCGGGGCCGTCCATGATCAGCGTGGCGTCGTCGACGCCGGCCTGCTGCGCGGCCGCTCGGCGCGCGTCCTCCTCCTGCGCGCGCCGCTGCTCGCGGGCCGCCTCCTTGCGCAGCAGCTCGAGCTCCGCCTTGTCGACCAGCGCGCGCGTCTCCTTGGTGCGGAACAGGGTCGAGATCTTGAACTCGTGCGGCTCCAGGCGAGAGCCCGCGATCAGCGGCCGCTCCACGCCCGCGAAGTCCTCGGCCCGGTAGCGCTCGAGGATCTTCTCGTCCTCGCGCGCGAGCATGCGCTCCTGCCGCTCCACCAGCGAGCGGTCGTACTCCGCCTTGAGGCTGCCGCGGCGCACGAGCACGTCCCCCAGGCGCCGCCGGAACGTGCTCCGCTCCAGCTCGGCCAGCAGCCGCGCCACCGTCTCCTTCTGGATCGTGGTGCCGCGCTCGAGCAGCCGCACGTAGGTCGCCTCGCGCCGCACGTGCTCGTAGAGCGCGGCCCGGTGGCGCAGCAGCTCGAGCTGCTCCTGCGTGATCCGCCCCTGGGCGGTCAAGCGGTTGAGGATGTCGTGCCGCCGCGCCGGCTCGGCGTCGATCGCGCGCAGGAGGGCCCGCACCTCGGCGCCGCTGGCGAAGCCGAGCTGGACGACCATCTTGCCGGTGATCACGTCGAAGGTCGTGAGCATTCCAGCCTCCGCGGCCAGTCTCGCGCACGCGGCCGCCTCGTTCCAGCGGAGGGGCGCGCGAGTGTGACAGAACCACGACTCACCGCGGCCCGCGCGGGTTCGTAGTAGGGTGCGGCGCGCCGCGGACGGCGCGCGAGGAGGTGATCGTGACGCTACCGTGGTTCGCCTCGCGGGCGGCGCGGCGCGCGCTCGTGCTCGGGTGCGCCCTGGCCGCCCTGACGGCCGCGCCCCGCCCGGCCTGCGCGCAGGCCTTCCCGGGTCGACCGGCGGCCGAGGACCTCTACAACTTCGGCGCGATCGGCGCCGCCGGCCTGCCCGACGGCTCCAAGCTGCGGGTGCGGCAGGTGCTCGAGGGCCCGGCGCAGGCGGCAGGCCTGCGCGAGGGCGACCTGATCGTCGAGGCCGCCGGCCGCGAGCTCGGCGCCGACCCGCTGCTGGCGCTGTGGGCGGCGATCGAGGAGGTGGAGGGCTCGCGCAAGCGGCGTCCGCTGAGCCTGACCGTGGAGCGCGGCGGCGAGCGCGCCGAGCTCGAGCTGGCGCTGCCGCGCCTGGGCGAGCACTCCCGGCGCTGCCCCGAGAAGTGCAAGAAGTGCCGCAAGGTGGTCGAGGCCGGGCTCGGCTTCCTGGCCAGGACGCAGGCGGGCGACGGCTGCTTCCCCACCGACCTCGGCGGCAAGACCGGCAAGGTCGTGGTCACGGCCCTGGGCGGGCTGGCGTTCCTGGCGGCGGGCGCGCCGCCCGACGCCGCGCCGCTGGCGCGCGCCACGCGCTACGTGCTGAGCCACTGCAACGTGGCGGAGGACTCGCCCTTCGGCGGCGCGCTGGGGGGCGCGGGCGGCAACTGGAACCAGACCAACTGGGAGCTCGCCTACGGCCTGATGTTCCTGGCCGAGATGTGCCGCGCCACCCGTAACCCCGAGCTGAAGGCGAAGTGCGCCGAGCTGGTGCAGGCGCTCCAGAACACGCAAGAGGCGAGCGGCGGCTGGGCCCACGGGCCGGGCGGCCCCAACGCGCTCGGCTACCTCGAGCTCGAGATCGTCTCGAACTACGCGCTCCTGGGGATGGGCGCCGCGCAGCGGCTCGGGCTCGAGCTCGACGAGGGGAAGCTCGCCAAGGCCCTGACCTGGATCGAGGGGACCGCGAGCGCCGACGGCGGGGTCGGCTACTCGCACCGCGAGGGGCAGAAGGGCTTCGGCGACCCGGGCCGCACCGCCGGCGCGCTGGTCGCGTTCGCGGCCCTCGGGCAGGCGCGCCACCCGTTCTTCGGCAAGATGGCCGGGTTCTACGGGCGCGAGCTGCCCAAGCTGATCGAGGGGCACGTGTCCCCCGCGATGCACCTCCTGGCGGGGGCCATGGCGGCGCGCCTGCTCGGCAAGCAGGCCTGGCGGGCGTACGTCGAGACGTATCGCCCGTACATCATGGGCTTCCGCCGGCCCGACGGCTCGTTCGCCTCCACGCCGACCCACGAGTCGCAGCAGCTCCGCAGCAACACCGACCTGACCGTGGGCCCGCGCTGGACCACGGCCACCTACGTGTTGATCCTCAGCCTGGTCGAGGACGAGCTGCCGCTCCTCCTGGGCGGAGACGTCGAGGCGGCGCCCAGGCGGTCCCGGCCGCGGACGGGCGGGGGCTGAGCGCGACTGGCAACCCGCTTGCTCCCTGTGCCTGGGCGAGCGCGCCCTGACGCGTAACTTGTTGGCGCGCCGAACACACCGCGGCGACCGGCCTGCCGGCTCGGCCCGCGCGATCCATCCGAGGGTGTCAACATGGCAGAAGCGACCGTCGCCGAGAACCAGACCGAGGCCGAGGCCCACGAGTTCCAGGCCGAGACCCGGGCCTTGCTGAACCTGGTCATCAACTCGCTCTACACCCACAAGGAGGTGTTCCTGCGCGAGCTCCTCTCCAACGCCTCGGACGCGCTCGACAAGGCGCGCGTCCGCGCGCTGACCGAGCACGACCTGCTCGGCGAGGACAAGGAGCTCGAGGTGTGGATCACCCCCGACGCCGAGGCGAAGACGCTCACGATCTCCGACAACGGGATCGGCATGAGCGCCGCCGAGCTCAAGGCGAACCTCGGCACGATCGCCAAGTCGGGCACCGGTGAGTTCGTCAAGCAGCTCACCGGCGACGTGCGCAAGGACGCCAACCTGATCGGCCAGTTCGGCGTCGGGTTCTACAGCGCGTTCCTGGTGGCCGACCGGGTGCGCGTGGTCAGCCGCGCGGCGGGCAGCGCCGAGGTCCACGCCTGGGAGTCGGAGGGCGCGGGCACGTTCACGCTCCAGCCGGCGCAGCGCGAGCGGCGCGGCACCGACGTGATCCTCCACCTGCGCGACGACCAGCAGGAGTACCTCGAGGCCTACGCGCTCGAGCGCCTGGTCGGCCGCTACTCGGACTTCGTCGGCCACCCGATCAAGCTGGTGCGCGAGACCACCGAGGGCGAGGGCGAGGAGGCCAAGACCACCAAGACCACCGAGACCCTCAACAAGGGCAAGGCGCTCTGGACCCGGCCGAAGTCGGAGCTGACCGACGAGCAGTACGAGGAGTTCTACAAGCACGTCAGCCACGACTGGGAGGCGCCGCTCTGCCGGACGCACTTCACGGTCGAGGGCACGCAGCAGTTCACCGGGCTCCTGTTCGCGCCCAAGCGCCCGCCCTTCGACCTGTTCTTCCGCGAGCAGCGCGCCGGGGTGCGGCTGTACGTCAAGCGGATCTTCGTCATGGACGAGTGCGACGCGCTCGTCCCCGAGTACCTGCGCTTCCTGCGCGGGGTGGTCGACTCCGACGACCTGCCGCTCAACGTCTCGCGCGAGGTGCTGCAGGCCGACAAGCTCGTGGAGCAGATCAAGAAGCAGGTCACGCGCAAGGCGCTCGACATGCTGAACGAGCTCGCGACCGAGCGCCCCGACGACTACCGCGAGTGGTGGCAGGGCTTCGGCAAGGTGCTCAAGGAGGGGCTGCACCTCGACCCCGCCAACAAGGACCGGCTGGTCAAGCTCTGCCGCTGGGAGAGCAGCGCCGGCGAGGGGTCGACCTCGCTCGCCGACTACGTCGGCCGCATGAAGGAGGGGCAGGACAAGATCTACTTCATCACCGGCCCCGACAAGGCGTTCTGCGAGAAGAGCCCGCACATCGAGGGGCTCGCGGCCAAGGGCTGGGAGGTGCTGTTCTTCACCGACGCGGTGGACGAGTGGGTCGCCATGGCCCTGCCCGAGTTCGAGGGCAAGCAGCTCGTCTCCGCCATGAAGGGCGAGCTGAAGCTCGACGGCGCCGAGCAGGAGGACGAGGCCACCAAGAAGGCGTTCGACTCGCTGACCGGCGCCATGAAGAAGGTGCTCGAGGACCGGGTGAAGGACGTGCGCCTCACCTCCCGCCTCACCGACTCGCCCGTGTGCCTGGTCTCGGGCGAGCACGACGCGGGCGCCAACCTGGAGCGGATCCTCAAGGCGGCGGGCCAGGGCTCGCACGGCGGCAAGCGGACCCTCGAGCTCAACGCCGGCCACCCGCTGATCCAGAACCTGCAGGAGCTGGCGAGCAAGGGCGGCAAGGAGCAGTTCGAGCTCCTGCGGGAGTGGACCGAGCTGCTGCACGACCAGGCGCTGTTGACCGAGGGGAGCGCGATCGACGACCCGGCCGAGTTCGCCCGGCGCATGAACGCGCTCCTGCTCGAGGCCTCCGGCACCGCGCTGGCGCACGCGGGCCAGGCCGCGCCCGAGCCCACCACCTCCGACGCCGAGGCCCAGGCGAGTGAGCCCGCGCCGGAGGCGGACGCCGCCGAGTAGGCGGTTCCACCCCGGGCGCGCCGGCTTCGCGCGGAACGAGCGCGGAGCCGGCGCGCGCTGCTGTACGGGGCGGCGACCCGCGAGTTCGGGGAGCGCTAGTACACCTTCGCGCAAGTCGCTTGGAATAGCTTGGAATGGCGAAGGCTGCCAGATCGGCATCCGCAGGCGCCCTGACCGGCCAAGCTGGCATCCGACGGCGGCTCTCGCGCCTGCGAGGGCCGCTCGCCGCCGCGCTCGCGGCGCCTGAAGCCTTTGGCATCGCGGATGTGTGTGACCGCGGCGCATGGGTGCCGTCGCCTCGCGAGCTCCCGCTGCGCCGCCCGCGATCCCGTGGGCTCGCCCTTCCGCGGCTGTCCGCGCGCGCGCGACGTCCCACAAGGGCCGTCGCGCACCGGAAGTCGTCCTGACGGACGAGGAGCGCGAGGAGCTGCTGCGGCGAGTGCGCGCTCACGGAACACGCCAGGCCATGGCGCTTCGCTGCCGGATCGTGTTGCTCGCCGCCGAGGGCTGGCTGAATCGAGACGTCGCCCAGCGGGTAGGTCTGAGCGAGAACACGGTGAGCATGTGGCGTCGGCGCTTCGTGCGTGACCGGCTGCCGGGCCTCGCAGAGCTCGTCCAGGCGATCTGCGCGACCATGCAGCACCTCGTCGCAGAGTACTGAGCCTGCTCTGCTTCGCGGAGCGCGGGCTGCTCGACGCCGTCGGCGCGATCCCTTCTCTAAGCATTGGCCGGAGCGAACGCTCCGCTTAGGCCGAACAGCCCCAGGTGCCGCGCGGGCGAAGTCCCGTACCGCCGAGACGCCACGGCACAGGACCTGCTTGGCTGGCGCGAGCGGCACGTCGGCGTACGCGCGTCTACTCCAAGGGACTTCGCCCGCGCGGCACTAGCGCTTCTGTTCACGACACTTGAGCGCGGCGCGCGCTCGCAGCTCCCAGGTGGGTGAAACCACCGCGATCACGGCGCGTCTCATCTGCTGCCGGCGCACGACTCCGAGCGCTGGTCACCGGGGAGGAGGTTGACGTCATGACCGACCTCATCGCGCAGGCGGAGCGCGTCCTCCGTCACAGCCAGCGCTTCTACCTGCGGCTGTGCGCCGCGTGCGACCGCCCGGTCGTCGCGGGCGCGCCCGTGTGCGACCACCGCGACCAGCTGCTCGCGCAGGCCCGCGCCCGGCAGCGCGCCTTCCTCGATCACCCGCGCACCGCCTGGAGCCCCGCCGTCGGGCCCTGGCTGCACCCGCCGCTGGCGGAGGTCGGCCTGGCCTGGCCCGAGGCCTCGCAGGCGCCCCTGTTCGCCGCCGCCGAGCGTCGGCGGATCGCGTAGCGCGTCACCCTCCCTGGGGGCCGGCCGCCCGTTCTTCCCCCTTTTCGGGCGGCCGGCCGTTCCCCCTCACCCCGCCGGCTGGAGCGGCCACACCCGCGGGATGATCGTGAGGGCGGTGACCGCGAGCAGCAGGTTGAGCGGGAGCCCGAACCGCAGGAAGTCGGTGAACTTGTAGCCGCCCGGCCCGTAGACCATGAGGTTGGTCTGATACCCGATCGGGGTGGCGAAGCTGGCGCTCGCGGCGAACGCGATCGCGATCGCGAACGGCGTGAAGTCGAGCCCGAGCTGCTGGGCGGTGGCGTAGGCCAGCGGGAACACCAGCACCGCGGCGGCGTTGTTGGTGATCACCTCCGTGAACAGCACGGTGATCAGGTAGACGCTGGCCAGCGCCACGAAGGGGTCGGAGCCGGCGAAGGCGAGCAGCTTGGTCGCGATCACCTCCGCCGCGCCGGTGACGGCGAGCGCGCGGCCCACCCCGAACGAGCAGGCGATCACGACCAGCACCTCGAGCTCGATGCTCCGTCGCGCCTGCGGGGCGCTCAGGCAGCGCGTGAGCAGCATGGCGGCCGCGCCGACCAGGCTGGCGGTGAGCACGTCGAGGAGCCCCGTCCCGGCGGCGAGGATCACGCCCGCGAGCACGATCCAGGCCACCCCCGCCCGCTCGTGGCGCGGGAGGACGCCGGTGCCGAGCGGCTTGAGCAGGAGGAAGTCGCGCGAGTGGCGGTAGCGGGGGACGAAGTCGGGGTCGGCCTCGAGCAGGAGCGTGTCGCCGGGGCGGAGCTCGATGTCGCCGATCTTGCGGCGGATCCGCTGGCCGTCGCGGGCGACGGCGATCACCACCGCGCGGTAGTGATTGCGAAACCCCGAGGCCTTGACCGTCTTGCCCACGGCCGGCGAGGTGGCGGCGAGCACCGCCTCGATCAGCGTGCGCGAGCTGCGCGCGGACTCGAGCTTGAACACCTGCCCCGTCGCGGGGCTCAGCCCCTTGATCTTCTGCAGGTCGACCACCGACTCGGTGATCCCGGCGAACACCAGGCGATCGCCCCCCCGCAGCAGCTCGTCGGGGCCGATCGCGGCGCGCAGCTCGCCGTCCCGCTCGATCTCGATCAGGTACAGGCCGGGCAAGTGGCGCAGGCCGGCGGCCTGCACGGTGGCGCCGTCGATCGGGCTGCCCGGGGCGACCACCATCTCGACCGTGTATTCGCGCGGGTCGTTGAGGCGCTCGAGCGCCGGCACCCGCTCCGGCAGGAGCCAGCGGGTCGCGACCAGCACGTACGCGATCCCGAGCAGCGCGCAGGGCACGCCGATCCAGGCCAGGTCGAAGAACCCGAACGAGCTCTTCCCGTGCTCCACGAGCAGCCCCGCCACCACGAGGTTGGTGCTGGTCCCGATCAGGGTGCAGGTGCCGCCGAGGATCGCCGCGTAGCTGAGCGGGATCATGAAGTGCGAGGCGGAGAACCCGTGCTTGCGCGCCCAGTCGATCACGGCCGGGAGGAACGTCGCCACGACCGGGGTGTTGTTCAAGAAGGCGCTCATGGCCGTCACGGGGAGCATCACGCGCAGCTGCCCCTCGGCGCGCGAGGACGGCCGCCCGAACAGCCGGTCCACCACCAGCCCCAGGGCGCCGGTCTGCCGCAGGCCGGCCGCCACGATGTAGAGGGCCGCGATCGTGACCACCCCCGGGTTCGCGAACCCCGAGAGGGCCTGGGGCGGGTCGAGCACGCCCAGGAGGAGGAGGAGCGTCAGCGCGAAGGTGAACACGAGGTCGGCGCCGACCCGCGTCGCGACCAGGGTCGCGAGGCAGGCCACCGTCACTCCGACCGCCGTCCACGCCTGCCAGCTCATGCGCGCTCCAGCGAGGGCCGATCCTACGCACCAGGACGCCGGGTGAGCAGGGCGCGTACCGCCGGCCCGGGAGCGCGGAGGTCGCGCGCGGAGGCGCCGGGCCCGCGCGTCCGTGCGCAGGGCTCCGCACCGGTGCGCGGGCGCGCGCCGTCGTGCGCCCGAGGCGCGCCGGGCGCCTGTCGACCCGCGCCCCGCCCGGCGGTAGCCTGCGCTCCATGCAGCCCGATCGCCCCAGCTCCACGGCCGAGCTCGTCGGCTCCTGGCGCGCCCTCGACGCGCTCCTCCCGCCCGAGCGGCGGATCGTGCACGACCCCTACGCGCGCGCCTTCGTCGGCCCGCCGCGCGCGGCCCTCCTCGACGGCGCCGCCCGGCTGCCCCCGCGGGCGCTCGCCGCCCTCACCCGCCGGCTCGACCGGCTGGTGGGCGGCTCGCTCACGTTCGTGCTCGCGCGCCACCGGGCCATGGACGACCTGATCGTGGCCGAGGCCCGGCGCGGCGACCTGGCGCAGGTCGTCCTGCTCGGCGCGGGCTACGACAGCCGCAGCGTCCGGCTGGCCGGCCCGCTCGGCGACGCGACGGTGTTCGAGGTGGACCACCCGGCCACCGCCAGCCGCAAGGCGCGGCTCGCGCCCTCGGTGTTCGGCGCCGCGCCGCGGGCGCGGGTGATCTCCGTCCCGGTCGACTTCCAGCGCGAGGCGCTCGACGAGCGCCTGCTCGCCTCGGGCTTCGACCCGGCCCGGCGCACGGTGTGGCTGTGGGAGGGGGTCACGATGTACCTCGCGGAGGAGGCGGTCGCCGAGACGCTCGCGATCGTGCGGCGCCTCTCGCCCGCCGGCGCCGCGCTGGCGTTCGACACCTGGTCGCCGCCCGGGCGCGGCCTCCCCGGGCTGGTCCTTCGTGACGTGCCGGCGCTGGCCATGGCGCTCCTCTACGCCGAGCCGTTCACGTGGGCCCCCTCGGCCGAGCGCGTGACGGCGCTGCTCGAGGCCGCCGGCTTCGGCGTGCGCGAGCGCCTCGACCGCCGCGCGCTGCTGGCCCGCTACGAGCGCCCGGGCGGCTGGCTCCTGGGCGACCTCGCGCGCCTCCAGCTGTGGGTGGCCGAGGCCCGTTGAAGCCAGCGACGGACAGCGCCCCGAGCCGGGCGCGTCCCTTGCGGCGGGGGCGGACGCCTGGTCGGATGCTCGCCCTCGCGCGGGCGAGCAGGAGGACGACGTGCGGATCCTCTCGGGCGTGCAGCCCTCGGGTGACCTCCACCTCGGCAACTACTTCGGGGCGATCAAGCAGCACCTCGAGCTGCAGCACGAGGGCGAGGCGCTGTTCTTCATCGCCGACTACCACGCCCTGACCACGGTCCAGGACGGGCCGCGCCTGCGCGAGCTGACCCGCGACGTGGCCGCGACCTACCTCGCGCTCGGCCTCGACCCGAGCAAGGCCACCTTCTTCCGCCAGTCCGACGTGCCCGAGGTCCACGAGCTGACCTGGCTGCTCGAGTGCGTCACGGGCATGGGGCTGCTCGAGCGGGCGGTCAGCTACAAGGACAAGATCGCGCGCGGGCTGCGGGCCAGCGTGGGGCTGTTCACCTACCCCGCGCTGATGGCCGCGGACATCTTGATCTACCGCTCGAACCTCGTCCCGGTCGGGCAGGATCAGGTGCAGCACGTGGAGATCGCGCAGGACATGGCGCAGGCGTTCAACCACGCCTTCGCCACCGAGGCGCTGCGCCGCCCCGAGTACCGCCTGGGCCCCACGCCCAAGGTGCCCGGGACCGACGGGCAGAAGATGTCCAAGAGCTACGGGAACACGATCCCGATCTTCGCCACGGGCAAGGCGCTCAAGAAGGCGGTCAACGCGATCGTGACCGACTCCAAGGACCCCAAGGCCGAGCCGCTCGATCCCACCACCTGCAACGCGTTCGCCATCTACGCCCTGTTCGCGAGCGAGGAGGAGCAGGCCGTGCTCGCGCGCCGCTA
Organism: uncultured Planctomycetota bacterium; assembly: GCA_964569055.1. Lineage (GTDB taxonomy): Bacteria > Planctomycetota > J058 > J058 > J058 > JAWLGW01. The sequence continues at coordinate 24,761 of CAZMSZ010000053.1, forward strand.
CCGGGAGGACCGCACGTTCCCGGGCTACGGGGTGACCAAGACCTTGATCCGCGAGCGCATGGAGGAGCGGTTCGGCCCGGCGCGCGAGCGCTACGAGGCGCTCAAGCGCCCCGGGAGCGAGCTGGACGACGTGCTCGTGGCCGGCGCGCGGCGGGCGCGCACGCTGGCGCAGGAGACGATGGAGGCCTGCCGCGTGGCGACGGGGCTGGGCCGCCGGCTGACCTGATCGCGCTCGCCGGGCGCCCGCGCGAGCCCCTCCCGGTCGTTGCGCGGCTCGCGCCAACCCCGTAGCGTCGGCGCTTCTCGGCGCTGCGCGGGGCGCGCCGGGCCTTCCCGGAGCGCTGCGTGCGAGCCGTCCTGACCCCAGCCGTGACCGTGATCCTCGCCGCGGGCCTGGCCGGCTGCGCCGACGCTCCGCCGCCGCGGGCGCGACCCGAGGCGCCGCTGGCCACCCTGGCGACGAGCCACTACGCGGGCTCCCCGCTCTCGGGTCCGCGGCAAGACGTCGCCCTGCAGCCGCGACGCGAGGAGGCGCTCGCCGTGCGCGTGCGGTGGCTCGCGCTCGAACGGCTGCCGGGCACCCTCCTCCGGCCGCTGGGTGAGGCGGCGCGGCTGGTGCTCGATCCGCGCGGCGCGTCGCCGCTGCTCGCGGTCGCGCGGCTGACGGTGGGCGGCCGCGCCGGCGCGATCGAGGATCCGACCGCCTTCCTGAAGGAGCTCGCCGGGCCCGCGGGCTGGGTAGCCCCGTGCGGCGAGCTGTTCGGCGCCTTGCCCCCCGGGGTCACCGCGGAGCTCGGGCTGTCGCGCGATCGCCTCGGCGCTCGCAGCGCTGGCGGCGAGCCGCTGCGCGAGCGCGCGGCGATCGCGGTCCACCGGCTCCCGCCCGAGGAGGGTGAGGGCGACGCGCTCGAGGTGGCGCTCGCGGTCGAGGCGGTCGGGACCGACGCGGCGGGCGAGCCCGCCCCGCGCAGCGAGCTGGTCCTGCTCGAGCCCGTGACGGGCGACCGGCTGCGGCTGGCGCTGCTGCTGCCGTCCCCGCTCGCGGGGGCGCACGAGGCCCTGGCGGCTGTAGTGGAGGTTGCCCCCGCGCCGGCGCCCGGAGAGCTGGGATACGCCGAGCACGGCGCCGCCTTCGCTCGCTGCGTGGGCGACCTCGCGGGACAGCGCGCGATGAGCGCGGTCACGGCGAGCGCGCCGCCGACTCCGGTCACACCGGCGCCGAACGCCGCGCTCGACGACCGCGTCCTGGCGGCCCTGCGCGACGCGGCGCGCCGCCGCGGCGCCCTGGTGAGCGTGGCCAGCGCCGCGGGCGCGCCGGCCTGCGCCGACGCGGCCCTCGCGCTCGAGGAGCCGCTCCTCGCGCGGCTGGCCGCCGACGTGCGGCAGGCGGCCGACGCCAAGGGCGCGCCACGACGCGGCCCCGGCCTGACGTGGCTCCTCGAGCGCGCGACCCTGGCTCGCCTGGCGCGCGAGGTCATCGCCGAGCCCGAGGCAGGGCCGCCGGCGCTCGGCGCGCTGTTGATCCGCCACGTCGGCGCCCTGGCGCTGTACCCCGGCACCCTGCTCGAAGCGCTCGAAGCGGCCGAGGACGCCGCCGAGTGGGAGGAGGTGCTCGCCCTCGAGAACACCGCCCTCCTCGACGACGGCGCCCCGGCCGTCCGCGTGCGTGCGCACGCCTGGCTCGCCGCGCGCGGCCGAGCGCCGGCCGACTACGACCCCCTCGCCCCCGCCGAAGCCCGCGCCCACGCGCTAGCCGCGGCCGCGGAGGCCGCGGACGCGGCGGGAGCCGCCCCAACGGGAGCGCCCCAGTGAGCGCCGCACGGGAAGGCGACCGCGCGGAGCCGGAGCCGGAGCCGGCGCTCGAGCCGGAGTCGCAGTTGGTGGCGGAGTCGGAGTCGGAGTCGGAGCCGGAGTCGGAGTCGAAATCGGATTCGGAGTCGGAGTCGGAGTCGAAATCGGATTCGGAATCGGAGTCGGAATCGGAATCGGAATCGGACTCGGAGTCGGAATCGGAGTCGGAATCGGAATCGGAATCGGACCGTGGCACCGCAGACCGGCTCGGCGAGCGGCGCGAGCACGAAGCACCGGGCGCGCAGAGGGTCTCGGCGATCTCGGCGGGCTCGGCGCTTGATTCCTCGCTGGCCCTCGAAGACGACACGCTCTCGGATTCGGACTCGGCCCCGGCCGCCGACGGGCTGGGGCGGGCGAAGCGGAGCCGCGCGCGGCGGTGGGCGCGGCGCGGGGCGATCGCTGCGGCTGGCGCGCTGTTCCTGCTGGTGCTGCTCGCCTTCGCGGTCGAGGCTGCGCTCCCGGCGGCCGTGCGCAGCGTCGCGAGCGGTCGCGGCCTGTCGGCCGAGCTGGCGGACGTGCACCTCTCGCTGTTGCGCGGCGAGCTGGAGCTGCGCGGGTTGGTGTTGCGCGCGGAGCCGGGCGGGGCCCGCGTGGCCGCGCTCGAGTTCCTTAGGCTCGACCTCGCGCCGCTCGCGCTGCTGCGCGGGAGCGTGGTCGTGCGGCGCGCCACCGTGGACGGGCTGACGGTCGAGCTCGAGCGGACGCCCGACGGGCGCTTGCCGCTGCTGGAGCGCCTGGCGGGCCCGCCCGCAAGGGCCGCGCCCGTCGCGCCTTCCGCGCCCGACGCCGCGTCCGCCCAGCCGCCGGCCGCGCCCGCTCTCCCCGACCTGAGCTGGCTGCGGGTCGAGGCGGTGCGGTTGAACGGGCTGCGGGTGGTGC
>CAZMSZ010000054.1:0-27111 GCA_964569055.1 uncultured Planctomycetota bacterium
CGGAGTCGGAATCGGAGTCGGAGTCGGAATCGGAATCGGAGTCGGAGTCGGAATCAGCAGCGGAGACGGAGGGAGATCCCGCAGCAGCGACAGCTCCTCCTTGGCGCTCTTGGCGCTCTTGGCGGTCGAATTCTTACGCCCGGGGGCTCGCCCTGTCGGCGACAGCCTCCCGGTCGGTCGTACCGGGTCAGCTCAGCGAGGCGGCCAGGCGCTGGCGCGCTTGGTTCAGCGCTCGGCGCACCTCGCGCTCGGCGGGGTCGCCGGCGGCGCGCGCGAGCCACTCGGCGAGGTCGGCGGCGGCGCCGGCGAAGTCGCCGAGCTCGAGGCGCAGGAGGCCGCGGTCGCGGCGCGCGTCGAGGGCCTGCGGCTCGAGGTGGAGCAGGCGGTCGAGGCTGCCGCGGGCGAGGTCCTTCTCGCCCCGACCGAGGTGGGCGCGCGCCAGGTTGCGCAGCATGCGCGCCAGGATCGCGCGCGGCGGGGTCGGGGCGAGCAGGACCGAGAGCGGCGGGGCGGCGGGGCCAGCCACGCGCGCGCGCAGCGCCTCGAGGGTCTCGCGGCGCAGCTCCCGCCCGCCGCCGAACGGGTCGAGGATCACGGTCCCTTCGGGCCCGTCGCCTCGGACCAAGAAGTGGCCGGGGAAGCCGACGCCGAGGACCGGGAGCCCGGCCCGGCGGCCGACCTCCACCGTGAGCACCGAGAGGCTGATCGGGAGGCCGAGCCCCCGCCGCAGCACCTCGTGGAGGTAGCTGTTCTTGGGGTCGTCGTACTCCTCGGCGTTGCCGCGCAGGCGGAGCTCGTCGAACAGCAGCCGGCGCAGCGCGCCGAGGCGCGCGCGCAGGTCGGCCCCGGGCTCGAGGCGCGCGCGGAGCGCCGCCGCGAGCGCGTCGAGCCGGGCCTCGCCCAGCGCGAGGTCGAGGTCCGGCGTCTCCGCCCAGGCGAGCGCGAAGGCCGCCCGGGCGAGGTCGGGGACCTCGCCCCCGGGCGTGAGCACCGCGAAGCGGCTGACGTAGCCGGCCGTCACCGGCGTGCGCTAGCCGATGTCGGTGCGGATGCCGTCGATCACGTCCTCCATGACGTCGAGGAGGGTGTCGAACACGAGGTCCGAGGAGGCGTTGCCGAGGGCCGGCTTGCGCACCTCGTAGCCGAACACTGCGTCGCGCAGCGAGTCGCGCAGCGTGTTCACGTCGATCCGGTACTTCTTGCAGAGCGGCTCGCACACCTCCGGGACCGAGAGGAGGTCGTAGCTGTCCCAGAAGCGCCGCTTGACGGTGACCTTGCAGCCCGGCCCGCCCGAGCCCGGCTCCACGTGATAGACCCGCGCGCGCCGGCCGCCCTTGCGGCCCTTGTTGCGGATCACCCGGGCCGCCACGCCGCGCGCGCGCATCCCGGCGATCAGCTCGTCGGGCTTGGGCACCTTCGGCTTGCGCGACCAGACGTGCATCGTCTCGTCGGTCCGCACGCGCCCGTCGACGAACCCGAGCTCGTACTCGCCGATCAGCTCGTTGTAGACGGTCAGCGCCTGCGGCTTGTCGATGTACGGCGCGAGGTGGTGAAACGCCTCCTCCGCCTTGAGCTCCGCCGGGGTCTCGGCCCGCTGATCGTGCTGAATGCACACCGCGTTGCCCTGGCGCTCGAAGGTGACCTGCTTGTTGCTCAGGATCGAGCAGACGGTCTCGACGTTGCGCTCCGCGATCTCCAACCGCCCCGAGGCGGTGTACCGTAAGGACACCTGGCTTTCCTCCCCCCCGCGAAGACCGTTTCGCCCCGCGGGCCCCTCAAAGGCGACCCAAACGGAACGCAACGGCCTATCCCCCAGCAAGCCAATGGCTTACAAGAGGATCGCAGTCTATCCCCGATCCCTCCCCACGTCAATCGAGTTCCTTTGTTGGGGATAACGGCGCAAGTGCCTGCTGCGCCGCAACTAAGGCGTTGAGAACCTGGGGAGCGTCGCGGGGAGGGGGACGGAGCGGGCGGGAGTTGCGCGCCTTCCGCTCAGCGGAACATCTTGAAGAAGCTGTTGAACACGCTGCTCTGCCGCGCGCTCGCCTCGGCCGGCGGGGCGTCGTAGTGCGCCAGGGCCCGCGCGCGCAGCCCTCCTCGCAGCAGGTCCAGGATCGCCTGGCACGAGGGCGGGCGATCCGCCTTCTCCTTGGCGAGCATGCTCGCCACCAGGCTCTCGAGCTCGGGATGCCAGGCCTTGTCCTTCCGCCCCTGGAACAGGGTCAGCGGGACGCCGACGAGGTGCTCGCGCAGGTAGTCGTATGGCGTCTCGGCGAACAGCGGGTTGCGCCCGGTGAGCAGCTCGTAGAGCACGATGCCCGCCGAGTAGATGTCGGTGCGCGCGTCGATCGGGTCGTCGGTGATCGTCTCGGGCGCGATGTAGGCGGGCGTGCCGGAGATCACGCCGGCGCGGCTGCGGAACGCGCGCTCGGCCGGCGGGCGATCGTCATCCATGAGGCGCGCGATCCCGAGGTCGACCAGCTTGAGCTGCCGCTCGGCCCCCGCGAGCACGAAGCAGTTCTCGGGCTTGAGGTCGCGGTGCACGGCTCCCGCCTCGTGGACCGCCTGCAGGCCGGCGAGGAGCTGCTCGAAGTAGTGGAGCGCGTCGGCCGGCTCGAGCCGGCCGCCCGCCTCGGCGAGCACCGCCTTGAGGTCCTTCCCGGCGAAGAACGGGATCGCCATGTAGCTGAGCCCGTCGGGCGTCTCGCCCTGATCGAGCAGGCTCACCGCGTTGGGGTGCTCGAGCAGCGACGAGATGTGCGCCTCGCGGCGGAAGCGGGCCAGGTCGTCGGCGCCGGCGCGCTCGGTGAGCAGGACCTTGACCGCCACGATCGGGCCGACGCCCTCCTCCTGGGCCAGGAACACCGCCCCCATGCCGCCCTGGCCGATGCACTCCACCACCTCGTACGGCCCGATCGAGGCGCGGTCGCGCAGCTCGCCAGGGGCGGCCGCGGGCTCGTCCGGATCCGCGGGCTTGAGCCGCGCGGTGTCCATCTGCTCGAGCTGACGCCGGCGGTCCGGGTCGAGCGGCACCTCGTCGCCGCTCGGGAGCTCGGCGGGGAGGAACTCGAACTGCGCGTCGCGCGGCGGCGGCGCCTCCTCCTGATCGAGCCGGACCAGGGCCTTCTTGACCCGCGCGATCGTGTCGCGTGAGCGGAACAGGGTGCTGACCCGGAACACGTGCGTCGCGACCCGCGGTTCGCGGACGAGCGGCCTGCCCACCCCCTCGAAGCGCTGCGCGCGGTAGCGCTCGAGCACCTTGAGGTCCTCGCGTCGCATGGCGTCGCGGGTGCGCCGCTCGAGGTCGCGCGCCTGGCTGGCGTCGATCCGTCCCTGCGCCATCAGGACGGCCGCGAGCTGGGTGCGGTAGTCGCTGCGCTCGAGGCGGGCGATCAGCTCGCCGACGTCCTCCTTCGAGAGCTGCGGCAGCTCCTTCTCCACCATGCGCAGGAAGATCGCCTCGCGCCGCACGTGCTCGAACAGGGCTACATAGCGGCGGATCCGCGTCACGCGCGCGCCGTCGAGCACGCCCCCGCGCGCCAGCCGAGCCACGAGGTCCACTGCCGCCTGCGGGTCGGTGTCGACCGCGACCAGCTCGCGCTGGAGCACGTCGGCGGCGACGTCCCCGAGCTGCACCAGGAGCTTGGCGGCGACGATGTCGGACGGGTGGAGCACGGGACCCATGGTAACCATCCCGCGGGGCCGCTCGCCCGGGTGCTCGTCAGCCCGGGGGGCTGACGTGTGACGATTCCACACATTTCGTGCCCGTGCCCGTGCCCGTGCCCGTGCTCGTGCTCGTGACCCGTGCGCGTGCCGGTTGCCCGAAGGAGCGACCCAGAGCGCTCTTGCTTACAGCGCTCCTCCGCCGCAGCGAAGTGGGACGGGCCACGCACGGACGCGGGCAGAGGCACGGGCACGGGCACGATTCGCTTGGCGCAACGATGTGTGGAACCGCCAGCCCGGGGGGTGGCGCGGACCCCGTCCGCACCCCACCATGCTGGGATGCTCGTCCCGCTGCTCCTCCTGGCCCTCGCCGCCCTGCCGATCGTGGAGCTGGCGCTGCTGATCCGGATCGGCGGCGCCGTCGGCGCGCTCCCCACGATCCTGCTCGTGCTCGCGACGGGGGTGCTGGGGGTGGCGCTGGCGCGCTGGCAGGGGCTGCGCGCGATGCGGCAGATCCAGGAGCAGCTCGCGCGCGGCGCGGTTCCGGGGCGCGAGCTGTTCGACGCGGCCCTGATCGCCCTGGCCGGGCTGCTGCTCCTGACGCCGGGGGTCGTCACCGACGGGGCCGGGTTCTTGCTCCTGGTTCCGCCCGTGCGCGCGCTCCTGGCGCGAGGCGCCCGGCGCTGGGCGTCCGGCCGGTTCACCGTGGTGCACGGGGGAGCCGGGACCGGGCCGGGCGGACGACCGCCAGGGCCCGGGGACGTGATCGACGTCACCGGATCGGTGCGCGACGCGGCCAGCACGCAGGCGGGGAGCGACGCGCCTCGGCTGGGCGCAGGCGAGCCGACGAGCGAGTAGGAGCTACTCGCCCGAGGCGGCCTTCGCCCGCGCGCGCAGGGCGGTCAGCGACTCCAGGATGTCGCTGGCCCACGAGTAGCTGAAGAAGCACACCTTCTTGCGATCCTTGAGCTCCCTGAGCTCGGCGGCGATCGCCTCGGGCGCGGCGCCCTCGGCCAAGCGGCGGGACATCCACTCCCCCAGGACCATGTTCTCGATCACGGTCCGCTCGTGGTCGGAGAGCATGGCCCGCTCCTCGGCGTGCTCCTTGATGATCGAGAGCTTCTCGGCGTGGTCGGCCTTCATGAAGGCCTCGTCGCGCGTGAACGCCTCGAGCGCGCAGGCGAGCACGAGCTTGCTGGTCGCCGCCCAGCTCGTCGCGTCGCGCACCAACGCCAGGCAGCCGAGCTGCTCGAGCGTGGGCCGGCCCCCCGCCACCTCGCGCACGTAGTCGAGCGAGACCGCCTGCTGGAAGGCGCTGTCCGGCTCGAGCGGCGCGACGACGCGCTTCTTGGCCGCCTTGCGGGCCTCGTTGAGCTGCTTGAGCTGCGCCTCGACGTCCTTGCGCAGCGCGCCGAGCCGCTCCAGCCGCTCCTTGGTCGTCTTGCCCTCGAGGACGTAGGCCGTCGCGATCTCCGCGACCGCCTCCTTGCTCTCCTTGAACTGGAGCCGATTGTCGGCCCGCGCCTGGGCCAGCAGCACCAGGCGGGCGGCCGGCGTGCCGTTGGCGTACGCCTCGCCGAGCACGTCGGTGATGGCGTCGGCGCGCGCGGCGCGGGGGACCAGGGCGAGGGCGAAGGCGCAGACGAGCGCGAGCGGAGCGGCGGGGCGCATCGAGACCTCCTGAGGGGCGGCGCATCGTAGAGAGCGCCCCGGCGCGCGGCAACGGCGGCCGAGGACGCGGCCCGCGCGGCCTCGACGCGGGTGCGCCGGCGAGACCGAGCCGGCACAATGCCCCCCGTGCGGCAGGTCGGCCCCTACGAGGTGCTGGGCGAGGTCGGGCGCGGCGGGCTCGGGGTGGTGCTCCGCGCCCGCGCGCCCGACGGGCGGGAGGTGGCGCTCAAGCTGCTCCAGCGCGTCCCGGCGGGCGAGGCCGCGCTCCGCTTCGCGCGCGAGCGGCAGGTGCAGGGCGAGCTCGGCGCGGGCGAGGGGTTCGTCCCGCTCCTCGACGCGGGCGACTGCGACGCCGGCCCATACCTCGTGATGCCGCTCCTTCCGGGCGGCACGCTGGCCCACCTGCTCGAGCGCGGACCGCTCGCCCCCGCCGCGGCGCGGGCCCTCGGGGTCGCGCTCGCGAGCGCGGTCGGGCGGGCCCACGCGCGCGGGATCGTGCACCGCGACCTCAAGCCCGAGAACGTGCTGTTCGACGGGGCGGGCCGCCCGCTGATCGCGGACCTCGGGCTCGCCAAGCAGCTCGAGGGGTCGCACACCCCCGGCGGGAGCCTGTCGCGCACCGGCGAGCTGCGCGGGACGTTCGGCTACATGGCGCCCGAGCAGATGCGCGACGCCAAGACCGCCGGCCCGCCGGCCGACGTGTTCGCGCTCGGCGCGATCCTGTACGAGTGCCTGGCCGGCGAGCCGCCCTTCGCCGGGGACGCCGCGATCGAGGTGATGCACAAGGTCGACTCGGGTCAGCGCCGGCGGCTGCGGGCCGCCGCCCCGCACGTCCCGCCGGGTCTGGCCGCCGTGGTGGAGCGCGCGCTCGCCCTGCGGCCCGCTGCCCGCCACCCCGACGCGGCCGCGCTGGCGGAGGCGCTCGAGCGCGCATCCGACGCGCCCGCCCGAGGGCGGGCCGCCCTGGTGATCGGCGCGCTCGGCGCGGCGCTCGTCGTGGCGCTCGCCGCAGGCGGGCTCGGGGCGGGCCCTGCGGGTGACGAGCCGCCAGACGCGTCGACGCCCGTGCGCGCCAGCGCCGCGCCCGCCGAGACGCGAGCGCCAGCGTCCGCCCAGCCCGGGCCGCGCCGCGCCGGACGCCCGCTGCCCGCCTGGGCGGCAGCGCTCGGCGGCGGCGGCCGCCTGAGGCCCGTCGCCGCGTTCGGGACGCCCCGCTGGAAGAACCACGCCGTCGTGCGCGCGCTCGCCTGCGCGGGAGACGCCCACCTCGTCGGGATCTCGTACAGCGAGCCCAGGATCGCGCGCTGGAGGCTGAGCGATGGCGAGCCGCTGCCCGTCGTCGCGATCCACTCCCCGCCGACCGCCATGGCGTCCTCGCCCGAGGGGGACCGGCTGCTGCTCGGCTGCGAGGACGGCAGCCTCACGCTGTTCGAGCTGCCGAGCTGCGAGGTGGTCCGTCACCGCCGCGGCGGGCACACCGGGCTGGTGGTCAACGTGGCGTTCGGGCCCGACGGCGCGCTCTACAGCGCCGGGGACGACGGGCTCGTGCTGCGCTGGCCGCGGCGTCTGCGCGAGCCGCCCGTGCGGGTGCTCGCGGCCGAGCGGCAGACCCACTCGTTCGCCTACGGCGACGGCGTCCTGGCGCTCGGGTTCGAGGACGGCGAGGTGCTCGTGATGCGCGCCAGCACACTCGAGCGGCTCGGCGCCTACCGTCACGACGGGCGCGTGATGCGGCTGGCGATCGCGCCGGGCGGCGGGGCGCTGGCGTCGGGCGACGACGGCGGGACCGTCGGGTTCCTCGAGCTCGGTCGCGGCGCGGCCGTGCGCACCCACGACCTCCACGCCGGGCGGATCCACGCGCTCGCGTTCCTCCCCGGCGGGGACCTCCTCAGCGGCGCGAGCGACGGCGCGCTGCTGCGGGTCGACCCGCGCACGTGGGAGGCGAGGTGGGGCGTGCGGGCGCACACCTGGAACTGCACCGCCCTGGCGCTGTCCCCCGACGGGCAGCGGCTCTACACCGGGGGCGACCGCGAGCGCATCCGGGTGTTCGACCTCGAGCGCGGCGTCGAGCGCTCGGACCCGGTGGTCGGCCACGAGGCCCGCGTCACCGCGCTGGCGTGGCTGGGGGGCGAGCGCCTGGCGAGCGCCTCCGACTACGACGCGACGGTCCGGGTGTGGGACCTCGCGACCGGGCAGGAGCGGCCGCAGGCGGTGCCCCGCCGCCGCACGCAGTGGGCGATCTCGCCCGCGGGGACCGCCGTCGCCGTGGCGGGCGAGCTCACGGCGTTCGACGTGGCGGCAGGGACCTCCCGGGTCCTCGCGAGGATGTGGTCCGACGTGTACGCGCTCGGGATCGCGCCCGGCGGCCGGACGGCGCTGACCGCGATGGTCGGTGAGCTGGTCGAGTGGGACCTCGCCGCGGGCGCGCCCAGGCGCCGGGTCCAGACCTCGTTCCGCAAGCCCAAGGCGGTCGTGCGCCTGGCGGAGGATCGGGTGGCGCTCGCGGGCGAGGACGGGTCGCTCACGATCGTCGACCTCGCCGGCGGGGGAGAGGTGGTGCTCCAGCAGGGTGGACGGCGGCTGGCGCACGAAATGATCGGGCTCCCCGTGGCCGGCGAGGTGCTCATCTACGGCGCCGCGGCGCAGCCCGCCGAGCGGTGGGACCTGCTGCGCGGCCGGGTGGTCCAGCGCTACGAGGTGCCGGCCGGGGAGCGGCTCACCGCGGCCACCGCGGTCGGCGAGCGGCTGATCGCGCTGGCGACCGCGACCGAGCTGACGCTCCGCGAGCTGGCGAGCGGGGCGGAGGTCGCCTCGTTCCGCATCGCGCCGCTCGTCGACGGCATCTCGGCGCTGGCGGCCGAGCCGACGGGGGAGCGGCTGTGGGTCGGGACGAACCAGGGTTTGATCCTGGAGCTCGCGCTGCGGTGAGGGGCCCGACGGATCAGCGGCGGCGCGGCCCGCGGCGGAGGTCACGCAGCACCTCGTCCTCGCTCAGCATGCTCATGTCGCCGAGCGCGTCGAGGAGCGCGCGCGCGAGCGCGCCCCGGCTCGGGACGAGCGCCCACACGGCGGCGAAGGCGCGGCTCGGGCTCGCCGCGCGGACGAGCCACGCCACCCAGGCCTGGCTCCAGGCCGCCGCATCGCCCAGTCCGCGCGCGATCGCCGCGACCGTCACCACCACGACCACCCCCCAGGGCGCGGGGAGCGCCTCCACGCGCGATCGAGTCTGGGCCCGGGTGGCGGGGCGGCGGCGAGTGCGCTCGGGGCGCGGACGGCGAATGGTGGCGGGCATGGTCGTCGGCTCTCCTCCCCCCGCGCGCCACGTGCGCAAAGGCCCTGCCATGACGAACTCGCGGCGCGATGGTGACACGCGCCTCGCGATCGACCGAAATTGCCTCGCCTCAGCTAAGGATCGACCCCAAATCGACCTAGTTTCGCCACGACGCCGGGCGAACGGCGGTCGAGCGCGGCTCAGGGGAAGAAGGAGAGGGCATAGGCCGTCTCGAACACCACCACGAGCACCACGTCCTCCGGCGGCCGCTCGCGCGGGCCGAACCGAAGCTCGATCCGCTCGCGAGCCTCGGCCGCGAGGATCCGCCCGTCGCGGTAGGTCACCTGACCGGAGGCCTGCCGCGTCTCGTCGTCGGCGACCCACGCCAGCAGCGTGGCGTCGGGCGCTGCCCGCCGCTCCACCTCGCGGACCAGCGGGCTCGACTCGCCGAAGCGGGGCTCGAGCCCGAACTGCGTCAGGGCGCCGCCGACCACGGCGCGCAGCTGGGCGATCAGGTCGACCGACTCGCGCAACTGCCAGCGCTCGCCGCGTGCGTCGCCGGGCAGCGCGAGGAACACCTTCTCGAGCGCGGCCCGCATCAGGGGCGGCGAGTTGAACCCCGCGAGCTCATACAGGCCCGGTTGCAGGCCGCGCTCGGCGGCGACCGCGGTCACGTGCCACTGGATCACCTGCGTCCCGTCGACCCGGAGCACCGCGCCCGTCCGCGGGTCGAGCCGCACCGTCATCCGCTTGCCGAGCGCGGCGGCGAACGGGCTGTCCGCGCCGTCGCGATCCGAGCGGTAGTCCACCTTCCCGAGGTCGGTGTGGCGGACGACCGCCAGCGCGTCGATCACGAGCTCCGCGTCGAGCCCCGACCCGGACGCCTCGAGCACCTCGAAGGTGAACCCGAGCTCCATCGAGACCTCGCCGGTCAGCGGGTTGGTCCCGACCGGCCCCGGCTCCTGATTGGGCGGCGCGGCCCACTGCCGTCCGCGCACGGCGAGGACGCCTCGCGCCCGCTCGCCGCGCGCGAGCCGGAGGTGCAGCGCGGGTCCTGGGGGCGGCGGCGGCTCGGGCGGGGCGGGCTCCGGCGGAGCCGGCTGCGGCGCGCCGCTCGAGCTCACCGCCGCCACGCCGCGCGGCGCATCCGCGGGGGGTGCCGGCGGCGCGCCGCCGCCGAGCGACCAGGCGAGGCCGAGCAGCAGCGCCGCCGCGAGCGCGCCGACCGCCAGCCCGAGCGCGACGGGCGCGCGGCGGGTCGGCGGAGCGACGGCGCGCGGCGCGGGCTGCGTCTCGAGCGCCTCCGCCAACGCGCCAGCCGAGCCGTAGCGCTCGCCCGGCTCCTTGGCGAGGCAGCGCAGGCAGATCGCCTCGAGCTGCGGCGGGACCGCGGGCGCCAGCTCCCGCGGCGGGCGCGGCGCCTCGCTCACCACGCGCGTGAGCACCTCGAGGGTCGTGCTCCCGGCGAACGGCGGCACGCCGGTCAAGCAGTGATACAGGATCGCGCCGAGGCCGTACACCTCGGCGCGCGCGTCGACCTCGCGGTGCACCCCACGCGCCTGCTCCGGCGCCATGTAGGCCGGGGTGCCGATCAGGTCGCCGGTGCGGGTCAGCGCGCTCACCTCGCTCGCGACGCGCGCCAGCCCGAAGTCGACCAGCTTGGGCGCGCCCGCCTCGTCGAACAGCACGTTCGCGGGCTTGAGGTCCCGGTGGAGCACGCCGTGCCCGTGGACGTGCGCGAGCCCGCGCGCCAGCGCCGCCACCAGCCCCGCCGCCTCCTCCGGCGGCAAGGGCCCGCGCCGCAGCCGCTGCGCGAGGTCCCCGCCGGAGGCGAGGTCCTGCACCAGGTACAGGTGCGTCGCCGTCTCGCCGGCGCTGTGCACGCGCACCACGTTGGGATGCGCGTCCACGCGCGCCTGCGCCTCGCCCTCGCGCAAGAAGCGCTGCTTGAGCTCGGGCTCCGCCTGCTGCGGGAGCGTCTTGATCGCGTAGCGGCCGCCGCTCTCGACGTGCTCTCCGAGCCACACCGCGCCCATGGCGCCGCGCCCCAACGACTTCAGCAGGCGGAACGGCCCCAGCTGGGGCCCCATGCTCTCGCCGCTCCAGGCCAGCGTCTCGCCATCGTCCTGCGGGGCGGTGATCCGCGCGAGCTCGTCGGACTCGATGTGCCCGCGCGAGACGAGGCTCGCCGCCAGCGACTCGCCCCCACCCCGCGCCTCGACGAGCAGCCGCTGCAGCACCGGCAGCGCGACGCGCCCCTGCGCGTGCAGCAAGCGCGCCAGGCGCGTGTCGGTCCCGTCATCCCGCGGCAGGGGGTCGCTCACGCCCCCCCAGCGTAGCCTCCCGGCCTCGCCCCCGGTTGCGACCCTGGGCAATCGGAATCGGAATCGGAGTCGGAATCCGACTCCGAGTCGCTCCCGCGCCCGGGAGCTCGCTTCGCCGCAGCCACGAGTACATTCGGGCTCATGGATCCCGTCACCCACACCCTCTGCGGCCTCGCGCTCGCTCGAGCGGGCGGCGATCGGCATGGGCCGCTCGCCACGCCGACCTTGGTGATCGCGGCGAACCTGCCGGACATCGACATCGTCGGCTCGCCGATCGGCCGCGCCTGGTACCTCCTGCACCACCGCGGGATCACGCACTCGCTGGTGGGGCTCGCGGGGCTCTCGGTGGCGCTCGCGGGAGGGATGTGGCTGATCGGGCGACGACGGGCCGACCCGCCGCGTCTCCGCGCGCTGTGGGGCCTGGCCGCGGTCGGCCTGCTCTCGCACCTGGTCCTGGACGGGCTCAACGTCTACGGGGTCCGCCCGCTGCTCCCCTTCTCCGACGCGAAGGTCTACGGGGACGTGGCCGCCATCGTCGACCCCTGGATGTGGCTGGCCCTGGCGACGGCCTGCGTGCTCGGCGGCGCTCCGCCCAAGCCCGACCTGCGCCGTGAGCTCCCCTGGTGGGCCTTCGCCGCGCTCGCGACCGTGGCGCTCCTCTCCAACGGCCGCACCCCACCCGCGCTCGCGCTGCTGTGGACGCCCGCCATGATCGCCGCCCTGATCGCGCGCCGACGCGGTCTGCCGGCCGTCCCGGGCAGGCGGCGCCTCGCCGCGCGCGCGGCGATCGGGGCGATGGCGCTCTACTTGATCACCCTCGGCGGGCTCGATCGCCTGGCGGACGGACAGGCGCGGGCGCGGGTCGCCGAGCGCGCGGGCGCGCCCGTGACGGCCTCGGCCACGCATCCCGGCTTCGGCGTGCCGTGGCGACTCCGCTCGGTCGTGGCCACCGAGCGCGCCCTGACGCTGGTCGAGGTCGACCTGCTCTCGGGGACGACCGCGCTGGGCCCGACGCTCGCACGCAACCTCGACGACCCCGCGCTCCCCGCCCTGGCGGAGACCTACGAGCACCGGGCCTGGCGATCGTTCGCCCGGTTGCCCTTCGTGGCGCGCACCCTCAGCGGCCACCTGGTCCTGGGGGATGGCCGCTACAGCCTGCGCGACGAGCGCTCGGCCGCGCGCCCCGAGGCCGAGTGGTGCAACCTCGTCGTCCCGCTCCCGCCGGCGGAGTAGGCTGCGCGCGCGAGACGGAAGCGGGAGCGCGTGGGCAAGGATTGCTCGTCGTGAGACGAAGCGCTCCCGCCCGCCGAGGCCGGCGCGAGCGGCGGTTACCGCGCCGGCCCGCGCGGCCCGCGGCGTGCGCGCGCGGGGTCCCGTGCGCAGCCACGACGGCACGTTCTACTTCGTGAGCGAGGTGCGCGTCCTCGCCGCGATCCTCGCGCTCGCGACGCTCCTGCTCGCGGTCCGGTGGGTCGAGCTCGAGCGCCGCCCCGCGCCCAGCGTAGGCCTCGAGGTCTCGCCGGGCGCCCGGGTCGACCTCAACCACGCCTCGCTCGACGCGCTGACCGTCCTGCCCGGCGTGGGCCGGGTCGGCGCGGCGCGGCTCATCACCGGTCGGCCATACCGCGCCTGGGAGGACGTCGAGCGCCAGGTCGGCGCGGGCGTCGCCGAGCGGCTCCGGGGTTGGGCCACGATCGGGGACTCGCCCAGCGACGGTCAGAGCGCAGCCAGCTCGCGCCCGCCCCGCTGAGCGCGGAGGTCCCGCGACCCCCCGTGGGGTCGAGCAGCCTCCCTCGACACGAGCACACCAGGAGTTGCGACGAGCTCGGGCCCGCTGCGCGCTTTGCGAGGAGCGCGATCGCACCCAGCCGAGCCCGCCGGAGCTTGCATGCACCGCCATCTCCTCTCGTTCGTCGCGTCGTTGGCCATCGGCTGCTCGGGGTGCGCCACGGAGCCGACGCGACGTCCGATCGAGGAGCTGTATCGCGAGGCGCTGGCGCAGATGCGCGTGCGCGACGATCCGGCCGAGGTGGCCGCTCGGAGCGCGACGGCGAGCGGGATCGTGACGCGCTGCCCCGAGCTCCCGGCGGACCTCCTCGGCCCCGCGCCCGACCCGGGCGAGCCGCGCGTGAGCGACGTGTTCCTCGAGACCGACGTCCGCCAGGCCATCGAGAGCTTGGCGCTGCAAGCCGGCGCGCAGGTCCTGATCGACGAGGTGGTGCGCGGCACGGTCACGGCGACCGTGGAGGACGAGCCGCTCGGCGCGGTGATCCGTCGCCTGCTCCTGCCCCTCGGCTATCACGTCCGCCGGGTCGGCGCCGCCTACTTCGTCGGCTCGGCCGACCCGAACACGGCGCTGTTCGCCTACCTGGCGGAGTCGTTCGAGTACCGCCCCCAGCACGTCGCGGCGTCGGACCTCGTCGCGGCCCTCGGCCCGCAGAGCGCGCCGCTCCTCCGCCAGATCGCCGACCGCAACCTGATCCTGGTGCGCGGGCCGCGCGAGGTCGCGCGCCGGATCCTCGAGGAGCTCGCGCGGCTCGACCGCCCCGTCCCGCAGGTCGTGCTCGAGGCGATCGTGTGCGCCTACTCGCCCGAGGACCGCTTCGAGTTCGGCCTCGACGTCGGCGGCGGCTACGAGGTCGGCGGCCAGGACTTCGTGAACGGCGCGCTCCGCAACTTGACCGGGGCCGCGACCTTCGGGCCGGCGGGGGTCAAGGGCCTCGAGACGTTCGACTTCGCGTCCGTCTACCTGCGCGCCCTCGAGCACGAGGGCTACGTGAGCGTGCGGGCCGCGCCGCGCGTCATGGCGCAGGACGGGCAGCGCGCCGTGATCACGATCGGCGAGGAGACGTACTTCACGATCGGAGACGGCAACAACCTGGTGCAGCGCCTCGAGCCGGTGCAGACCGGGATCATGCTCAACATCGTCCCGCGGATCCGCGGCAACCGCGTCACCGTCGAGATCGAGCGCGCCGAGGTCAGCGACCAGGTGCGCCCTTCGGAGATCGTGTCCACCTCGCGCGACGCCCGGCTCCCGACCGTCAACACGCGCCGCGTCTCGACCACCGTCCACGTCCAGGACGGGCAGACGATCGTGATCGGCGGCCTGGTCCAGCGGCGCGTCGTCGACCGCGTCGTCAAGGTCCCGATCCTCGGTGACCTCCCCCTGCTCGGCCTCCTGTTCCAGCGCCTCGACCGGCGCGAGGTCGAGGTCGAGGTCGCGATCTTCCTGTCCCCGCGCATCGTGAGGAGCTGAACCGTGAGAGCGCCGATCCTCCTGGTGTTCGCCGCCCTGAGCGTCACCCTCGTCCCCCGAGCCGCGCGCGCCCAAGCCGCCCTGAAGGGTGAGCTCGACGTCGCGCCCCGCGGCTGGCAGGTCGCGCCGCTGCGCCTCCCCGTGGCGGGCCGCCCGAATCAACGGATC
This sequence comes from uncultured Planctomycetota bacterium, assembly GCA_964569055.1. Lineage (GTDB taxonomy): Bacteria > Planctomycetota > J058 > J058 > J058 > JAWLGW01. The sequence goes on from CAZMSZ010000054.1 coordinate 14,354, forward strand.
CCCTTCGAGCTGACCGTCACGTCGACCGACCGCACCACGCGCCAGCTCGAGGTCCGAGTCGTGCGGCTCGAGCAGCAGGAGTCCGGCACGATCGGCTTCGCGGCGGGTGAACCGCACCTGTTGAGCGTGTCGCTCGACGGGCCGGCGCGGGTCTCGGTGGCGCCGGGAGCCACACTGCGCCTGCGCGGCCACGTGCGCCCCGCCCCCCAGGGCCCCGCGTTTCGCGCCTTCGGAGTGCTCGTCTCCGAGGCGTCCGCCGCCCCTCGCGCGAGCTCGAGTCGCAACCCGACGCGCACCTCGCTCGGCGTCCAGTTCGCGACCCGCTACCTGTGCCGCGTCGAGGTCGAGGTCAACGGCGCGCGCCGCCCCCAGCTCTCACAGGTCGTGCTGGAGCGCGGCGCCTTGGTCGACCGCCAGGGCCGCGCCGAGGCGCGGGTCCATCTCGCCAACCCGTCCGACGCGATCATCGCGTTCGAGGTCGACGCCCAGCTGTTCGAGGCCGAGTCGGGCCGGCGCGTCGGGCCCAGCTTCCCGCTGGTCCTGCCGATCAAGGAGAACCGCGCGGGCCCGCTCCGCACCGGGGCCCGCTGCTACCCCGGGGCGCGCCTCCGGCTCGGGGCGCTCCTGCCCGAACCGATCCTGCCGGGCCGCTACCGCCTCGTGGCGACGCTGCGCTCGGGGCGCGAGCGCTCGCGGGGCGAGTTCGAGGTGGTGGTCGGCCCGGACGACTTCCCCGCCCAGGCGGCGATCACCCCGCGCGTGGTGGCCTCGGTGACCATCGCGCCGCCGCGGCTCGAGCTGAGCGTCGCGCGAGGTGGCCGGCGGATGGAGCCGCTCGTGCTCGAGAACCACGGCGACGTGGCCGTGCACCTCACCCTCGCCGCCGTCGCTCGCGAGGGCGGCGAGCCGGTGGGCGACCTGGTGGTGCGGCCCGCCCGCCTCACGCTGGCCCCCGGCACGTCCCGGCGGGCCGCGGTGATCTACACCGGACGCGGCGACCTCGCGGCGCACCGCTACGGGGAGCTGAGCGTCCGGGTCGAGCCCGAGGACGGCTCCGTCGGCGGCGAGCAGCGCGTGACCGTGGCGGTCCTCGGACACGACGGGGAGCCGGCGCGACCGCTCCTGAGCGCGCTCGAGCCGCTCGAGCTCACCGGCGTCCCCGCCTTCCGCCTGTCGGTGCGCAACGCCGGCGGGACGCACCTCCCGCTCGAGGCCCGCCTGTCCGTGCGCGACGCCTACGGCCGCGCCCTGGAGGAGGTCCCCGCCGGCTTCGGCGCCTGGCTCCTCCCCGGCGACGCCGCGCCGCTCGTGTTCCGTCTGGCCCGCCCCCTCCCGCCTGGCACCTACTCCGTCGACGTGCAGCTCTCGGCGGGACCCGGCGCGGCTCCCCTCACCGCGGCGCGCCGCTGGACCGTGCCGGCCTCCTGAGTCGCTTCGGCCTGGTCGGTCGCGGGGCGCGCGCCCCGCCCGGTCCAGCGCCGCTCACCCTGCCCTCGCTTCTCGTTCGTCAATCCTGATCAACCCTGGAGTCTTCACCATGACCAAGCTGAACCTCGCTCCCGCCCTCATCCTCGCGCTCGCGTTCGGGCTGCTCGCCCGCCCGGCCGAGGCCGCGATCGACACCCAGGACTACACGGTGACGGTCAGCTCGACCCTCACGATCACGGCGCCGGCCGCCGCGCTGATCACCCACGACGGCGGCGACGCCAACCAGGCCTTCACCTCGCAGGACTGGACCATCGCCTGCAACGACCCCCTGGGGAGCACGGTCCAGTTCGGCGTCAGCGCTCCCTTCACGCACACCACCGACGCGTCCTACCAGGCCGACGTCAAGCTCGACCTCGCGCTCGGCACCGTGGACGGGGCCGCCAACTGGACCGTCGGCACCGCGACCGACACCACCGACCACGCCAACGCCACGCCCGATCCGGCCGCGATGGTGAGCGCGAGCTCGACCGCCGCCGGCGACGCCACGCTCTCGCTGACCGTCACCTTCGTGCAGTCCGACTTCTCGGTCCTGGCGGCCGGCGACTACGCGGTCACCGTCACCGGCACGATCACGGCCAACTAGCTCGCGCCGGGCAGATCACCATGACCCGCACCCGGAACCGCTGGATCGTCGCCTCGCTCGGTTGCGTGACCGTCGGGGTCGTGGCTGCGCGCGTCGGCGGAGGGGTCACCCCTCCGCCGGCGCGCGTGCGCGCCGGGACGGCGACCCTGGCGCAGGTCGCCGCCGCACCGGGCCAGGCCGCCTCGCTCGCCGAGGCGTCCGTCCGGCGGAACCCCGACGACCCCGCCGCGCACCACGCGCTCCACGCGGCGTACGAGGCGCTGGGCCAGCAAGCGCTGCTGCCCGCGCGCTACGCCGCGCTGCGCGCGCGGCGCCCCGATCTGCCCCGGCTCGTGCTCGAGCACGGGCGGGCGCTCATGCGCGCCAAGCGGCGGGACGAGGCGCTGGCCGTCCTCGCCGCCTGCACCACGCCACCCCACGACCGCGAGGCGAGGCGGCTGGCTGCGCTCCTCCACCTCGAGGCGGGCCGCTTCGCCCGCGCCGCGGCCGAGCTCGAGGCGCTCCAGCCGCTCGACGCCGGCACCGCCCGCTACCTGGGCCTGGCGCTGGCCCTCTCGGGCCGCGCGTCCGAGGCCCTGCCGCTCCTCCGCCGCGCGGTCCTCGCCGACCCGGGCCATGAGCCCTGCCTGTTCCTGGCGATCGCGCTCCGCCACGCGGGGGAGCTCGACGAGGCGGCGCGGCTCCTGCGCTCGCTCGTCGCCGACCCGCGCGCGCCCGCCGCGGCGACCCTCGAGCTGGCGCGTCTCGAGCTCGGCCCCGGCCGCGACCCGGCTGCGGCGCTGTCGCTGGCGGAGGCCGCCCTCCGACGCGGGGAGCCCTGTCAGGACGTGCTCGCCCAGGCCTACCTGGCGTGCGGCGAGCTGGAGATGGCGCGGATCACGCTGGAGGTCGCCGACGCCGAGCCGACCCCCGCCGCCACCCGCGCGCGCTGCCGCGAGCTGCTGCGCGATCCGCGCCTCCAGGGCGCGCCGTGAGGTTCGCCGCCCTCCTGCTCGCGGCCGCCGCCCTGATCGCGGGGGCGCAGCACGCCTCGTGGGCGAGCGTGACCGTCGTCGCGCCGGCGGCCGGCGCCGGCCAGGTCGCCCCCTGGTCGGACGAGCCCAGCGAGGTGGGCACGCACTCGTGGGCGGTGACGAGCGACGAGCCCGGCGGCGCCGCGCTGACGATCAGCGCGGTCGCCTTCGCGCACGCCTCGGTGCCGAGCGCGCGTCCGCCGATCACGCTCGAGCTGACCCGCACGGCCGGGACGAGCTGGACCGTGACGACCTCGCAGTCGACCAGCGACTCGAGCACGCCCGCTCAGGTCGTCGCGACGTCGAGCGAGCCGGGCGATGCGACCTTCGACGTGACCGTCATCTTCGATCCTCTAGATGCCTCGACCTTGCCGGCCGGCAGCTACTCCACGACCTTGGTGGGGACGATCAGCGCGTTGCCTTGATCCGCCGACGCGCCCCCGCGCTCAGCGGGATCGTCTCCCCCCTCGCCTCGACCTCCAGCCGGCAGCGTCACGAACGAGGCCCCCCACCCAGTCGTTCCACGCCCCTCGAGCTGCCTCATGCTCGCGGCCGCGCTCCTCGTTCGCGCGACGCCTCGGCACGCCAGCTCCGCGGCTCTCTTCCTTCGCAGTCCAACCGCCCGAGTGTGGTGCGTCGACCCCGCCGAGCCCAAGCGCCGGGGGCGCCGCGACCCTACCCCCGGCGGCTCGAGCGGAGCTTGCGTCGCGGCCCCGCACTTGCAGACCGAGCGGAGGAGGCGACCGACATGTTCCGACGAGTCCTGGCGATCGACGAGAACCCGAGCCACCTCGAGATCCTCGAGGAGGCGCTCGGCGGCTCCTACCACGTCACGACCTCGACCGACGCCACCACCGCCCTCACGGTCGCGCAAGCGGCCAAGCCCGATCTGGTCCTGATCGACGTCGGGCGCCGCGGCTCCCCGGGACTCGACGTCTGCCGCCGGCTCAGCACCGATCCCTCGTACGGCCGCCCGAAGATCATCCTGCTCTCGGCCGCCGCGCTCAGCAGCGAGCGGGCCGCGGGCTACGAGGCAGGCGCGGACGACTACACGATCAAGCCGTTCGATCAGGTCGAGCTCCTGGCGAAGGTGCGGCTGCTCCTTCGAGTTCGCGCCCTGGAGCAGACCTACCGCGACCACCGCGACACGATCCGAGAGATGAGCGCGCCCGGTGGCTCGGTCGCGGTCGCCAGCGCCCTGGCCAGCCGATTGGGCCCAGACCCCCTCGTCGGTCGTCTGCTCCGCCAGCTCGGCGCGTGCGCGAGCGAGCTCGACGGGTTGTTGGTGCACGGGGAGCTGTCCTCGGCGGACGCAGGCGGCGCGGTCGACCTGAGCGACCTCCTGAGCCACGCGCTCGCTCGCCTCGAGCGGCTCCGTCCCGACCTGATCGTGAGCGCCTCGGGCCCGACCGCCACGCTCCGCTGCCATGCCGAGCACGGCCGCGCGGCGCTCGCCTTCTTGCTCGGCGCGATCTGTCCGGAGTCCGGCCGGGTCGCGGTCCGGCGCTTCTCGGCGGCGGAGCTGGTCGGGTTCACCCTCTGCTCGAGCGGTGATGGCGCGCGCCCTCGCCCCCAGCTCCCGCGCCTCGGCGCGACTCGCCGCCAGCTCGTGTTGCAGGTCGCCACGTCGCTCGGCGCGACGATCGAGCTGGCGCGCTCGGACTGCCAGGTCACCTTCCCCCGCTACCGACGCGCGGCGGACGAGCGCGCCGGCGAGGGGCGAACGTCCGCGCGAACGTCCGGCGCCGCCCGGGGCCCGGGGCCGCAGGGTCGCTCGTCCTCGCTCACCAGCGCGGCCCCCCGCTGACCCACTCACCGTCCGTCCGACGACGCGTTCGGAGTGCCTCATGCGACTCCAAGACCGCACCTACTGGCTGCTCGTGCCCGGCCTCCTCACGGTGAGCGCGCTCGCTGGGTGCATGTCTCCGGCGGCGATCAACGCCGCGCTCCCCCCGCCTCGCAGGACCGTCTCGCAGGGCGCCCCCGAGCGGCGCCCGCGGCAGCTTCCGGAGCGCGCCATCGGACCCGAGGACGTCGTCGCGGTCGCGGTCGACGACCTCGTCCGCGCGGGCGAGCGCTTCGAGCTTCGTGCGGTGCCGGGGAGCGCGGGGGCCCTCGAGCTCCCCGAGGTCGGTCGCGTCCACCTCGTCGGACGTGGCCCCCGCGAGGTCGAGGCCGAGCTGCTCGAGCGGCTCCAGCACGTGCTCCGGAAGCCCCGCGTCGAGGTCCGCGTGCGAGCGCCGGCGCCGCGCTCCGTGGCCGTCTGCGGCGCGGTGCTCTCACCCCACGCGCTCCTCGTCACGAGCCCGATCTCGGCCGCGCGTGCGATCGCGCTCGCTGGTGGCACGACGCCCGAGGCCAGCGGCGTGGCGCGAGTCCTCACCCACCGCCACGGCTGCGCGCAGCCGCGCGATCACGCGCCCGCGCTGCTGCGGGTTCCGCTGGCGCAGGCGGGCGCCTTCCAGCTCGCGCCGGGCGACGTGGTCGAGGTCCTCGCCGCGGGCAGCTTCCGGGTGGAGGGCGCCGTCCGCGCGCCCGGCGCGTACCGCCTCCGCGACGGGCTCACCGCGCTCGGCGCGCTTCGCCAGGCCGGCGGCCTCGAGCCGGTCGCGGCGACGGTGGCAGCGATCCACCGCGACGACGAACACCCGATCCGACTCGACCTCGCGGCCGTGGTCGCCGGTGAGGAGCCTGATCCCGACCTGCGCGATGGCGACACCCTCGTCGTCGAGCCCTCGCCGTGGCGGGAGCTCCTCGGCTGGATCGGCGCGCAGGACGGGGGACGTTGAGATGAGCGAGGCCGCGGCGGATCGCCCCTCGGGACGTGCGAGTTGGCCCCCGCGGCTGCTCACGGCTGGAGCGGCGCTTCTCCTGTTCTCGGGCGTCAGCCTCAGCTCGAGCGAGACCGCGCCGAGCCCGCCGGTCCCCTCCCTCTCCATCGCCGCGGCACCCCGATCGCGCCGGGCCGAGGCCCACGCCGGCCGCCCTCGGACCGAGCCGCCGACCGACGACCTGCGCGGCAGTCGGGAGGAGGTCGTCCTCGGGCGCCTGGAGCGCGCACGCGGCGAGGTCCTCGCGGCCCTGACCGAGGTCGAAGGGCTCCTCCGCGAGCCTGCCGCCGACGTCCCCGCGCGCGAGCTCGACGCCGCTCGCGCGGCGCTCGCGGCCTGCGCCGCCGAGGCTCCGAGCCCTCGAGACGTGCAGCAGGCGGAGGCCCAGATCGCCGTGCTCGAGGCCGAGGCCGCGCGGTGGCGCACGGTGGCCCGACCCGAGCACTCGGCTCGGGTCGACGCGGAGGCTCGCCTGGCGCGGGCGCGCGAGCGGCTGGCCGAGCTCGAGGGCGCGCGGTCGCGCGCGGATGCCACCCGGCACGTCGCGCGCCTGCTCGACGAGGTCGCGGCCGCGCTGGAGTGCTCGGCTGCGACCCGCGCCGCCGCGCTGGCGCGGGTCAGCGCGCTGTCCCGCGTGCAGCGGAGGGAGGCCCCGACCCTGCCCGCCCCAAGCGTCTCGACCTCGGCGTCGCGAGGCGCGCGCACGGCCGCAGCCACGGGGGCCGAGCGGCGCGGGGCGCGCCGAGTCGAGCTGCGCGACCTCGAGCGCGGGCGCCCGCTCTGGCTCATGCTCGCGCTCGGCGCCCTCGTCGCGGGCGGCGGGCTCGCGGCCGCCCACCTGCGGGACCGCGGCCGACTCGCGCCGCAGGAGTCGGCCTCGGGCGAACCGGCGCCCGGCTATGACGTGCCCGGCCTGCTGTGGGGCAAGCTCGACGGGTTCCCGCTCGCCGACGTGCTCCAGTCCCTCGAGTTCCAGCATCGGACCGGGACGCTGTGGGTCTGGGAGGAGCACCGGACGGGCCGTGTGCTGCTGCGCGGCGGGTGCCCCGTCGCCGCTCAGTACGAGGAGCGCGCGGACGACGCCGCGGTCCGTGCCATGCTCGGCCTGCGGCGCGCTCGCTTCGCCTTCCGCGAGGAGCCCGTCGCGCTCACCGGCAATCGGCTGAGCACGATCACCAAGCTGATGCTCGAGAGCAGCCGCAGTCACGACGTGGTCGCGCGGGCCGACCGCCTCGCGCGCCTGCTCGACGCGGAGCAGCGGCAGCCGACCTGACCCGCGCTCGCCGCGCTCAGAGCACCGACGTCATGGCCGCGCGCTCGAGGCGGAACCCGTGGTAGGCCCCGAGGTCGCGGATCGCCTCGACGTGTTGCTTGGTGACCTTGCCCCAGCTGAAGTGCTCGTTGATCCGCGACAAGCCGAGCAGGAGCGTCTCGGCCATGCACGCGAACACGCAGCCGGGCTCGAGCGGCATGCCGGCCAGGACGAGCTCGGGGCTGCGCGGGAGCCGGACGATCCCGCCGCGGACCACGCGCACGTCCGGGCGGGCCGCGAGCACCTCGGGGGCGACGTCCTCGGGCAGCGCGAGGTCGCAGATCACGCGCGGCCCGGGGCCGAGGTGCTCGGGGTAGATCAGCGGGTCGGCGGTGCTGCTGGCCGAGACGATCAGGTCGCAGCCGCGCAGCGCGCTCATGTCGGACGAGACGCGGATCGGCGCCTCCTCGCCCATCTCCTCCTCGAACAGCTCGTGGAGCCGGGCGCCGATCCGCGCGCCGCGGTCGCCCTCCGCCTGGAACCGGGCGAAGGCGCGCGAGCCGCGCAGCACGCCCGCCAGCCCGCGCGCGGCGTCGGGGTCCTCGAGCCGCTGCAGGAGCTTGTAGGTCTCGAAGTAGACCTCGGCCGCGACGCGCCGCAGCCGCGGCTCCATGTGGGGGCGGCCCACCAGGACCATGCTCGGCACGTGCTCGGCCATCATCTGCGCGTACAGGCTGCAGATGTTCCCGGTGGCGCCGACCGCGCCCAGGCAGGCGCCCTCGAGCGCGACGCCCGCCTCGCGCGCGGTGTGCAGGAGCGCCTCCACGCCCATCGCGACCGTCATGGCGTTCCCGCTGGTGATCCCCACCCGGTCCTCGGAGACGCGCGTCCCCTGCCCCGTCAGGATCGAGGTGTAGCCGCCCATCCCCACCAGCGACGCGCCCTGGCGCCGCGCCAGGCGCACCCCGCTCAGGATCTTCTCCTCGATCCAGCGGATGTTCCCCGCCTCGAACGCGGCCTGGATCTGGTGCGGGGTGATCGGCACCCCGATGAAGCTCAGGTGGACGCGCTCGCCGATCGCCGACTCGATGATCGCGGTCTCCGACTCGAACGGGTCGAGCATGCGGTGCGTCCGCGCCAGGAACCGCCCGAGCGCGGCGTCGTCGCAGGCGGCGAGCCCGGGGTCCCAGTGCCGCAGGTGCCCCGCCCGCACGAAGTGCCCGAGGAACGCCACGCGCCCCGCGTAGGGAGGGACGACCGTCGCGCGGCGCGGCCGCACGGGCGGGCGCGGCTCGTCGTCCGAGGCCGGCGGCGGCGGCGTGGGCTCGAGCGCCGCGCCGAGCGGGCGCTCCTCGGCGCAGAGGAATCGGATCAGCCGATCGCCGCGCGCGGACGCGATCACGCGGCACACGGCCTCCAGCCCGTCGAGGAACCACGCCACCTGGTCGTCGTCGATGAACGCGGACGGCTCGAGGCGCAACGTCTCGGGCGCGGAGAGCGTCGGCAACACGCGCACCCGCGCCTCGTGCAGCAGGAAGCCGGCCACGGCGAAGCCCGAGAAGCGCTGCGTCGAGAGCAGCCGGATCGTCGGGCTCGGCGACTCGTCCTGCCGCGCCAGCTCGACCCCGAGCATCAGCCCGCGCCCGCGCACGTCGGCGATCACGGCGGGGTAGCGCGCCTGGAGCGCGCGGAGCCCGTCCCGCAAGAGCGCGCCTTGCCGCCGCACGCGCGCCAGGGTGTCGCTCCCCTCGCCCACGATCAGGCGCAGCGCCTCGAGCGCCACCCGGCACCCGAGCTCGTCCTCGCCGAAGGTGGAGGTGTGGAGCGCGCCGAACTTCTCGCGGTAGCGCGCGGAGTCGACCAGGCAGGCCGACAGCTTGGCCAGCCCGCCCCCGAGCGCCTTGCTGAGGAGCACGTAGTCGGCGACCAGGCCGAGCTGCTCGGAGGCGAGGAACGTGCCGGTGCGGCCGCAGCCGCTCTGGATCTCGTCGGCCACCAGCGGGAACCCGGCGCGGCGCGAGACCTCGCGCAGCTCCGCCAGGTAGGGGGCCGACAGCTCGCGGATCCCCCCCTCGCCCTGGATCGGCTCGACGAACAGCGCGGCCACGTTGCACAGCTCGCGCTCCACGAGCTGCACCGCCCCCTGCTCGTCGATCGAGAGGTCGAGCAGCGTGAGCGTGTTCTCGCGCACGGCGCTCGCCAGCGCCCCCGCGTCGCCGCGGGGCAGGAACTGCACCCGGATCCCGATGCGGCGGAAGGGGTGCCGCACCTCGTGGTCGTAGGTCAGCTTGAGGCTGCCGCTCGTCTTGCCGTGGTAGGCGCCCTCGATCGCGAGGAACAGCGGCTCCGCCTCGGCGGCCGCCTGGTTGTGGGCGAGGACGAGGTGGTGGATCTCGTCGAGGTCGGGGTCGCTCCCGGGCGGGAGCCCGAGGCGCGTGCCCACCCGCGCCAGGACGCGCGGGACGAGGTCGCACTCGCGGTTGCGCAGCTTCTCCTGGATCGCGCGGTAGTGCTCGCGGTAGCCGTCGAGCAGCTCACGCAGGCGCGCGTCGCGCTCGAGCTCGGCGTGCTTGATCGCCGCCTCCACCGCCTCGGTCCCGGTGTTGGTGAGCGTGACCACGTAGCGCCGCCCGCTCGCGGCCCCGACGGTCTCCGACAGACGCCGGCACAGCCGGCCCGCGGCCGCGCGGCGCGAGCCCTGGGCGTGGAACGGCGCGCCGGCGTCCAGGGCGGCGCGCAGCGCGTCGACCAGCGCCGGGTGGTTGTGGCCGAGCAGGCCCACGCCGAAGCCGCCCACCATGTCGAGGACCTCGACCTCCCGGCCCGCGTCGTCGCGCGTGAGCAGCACGTCCCCGGCGGCGCGGTGGTAGGCGACGTCGAGCCGGCAGGCCTCGAGCCGGCGCATCAGCGCCGGCCGTGAGTAGCGCCCGTAGTCCTCGTCCCCGCTCACGAGCGCGCTCCGGTCCGCTCCTCGAACAGCCGGCGCGCCAGCCCGCGCTGGAGCTTGCCGCTGGTGGTCGTCGGGAGCGCCCCCGCCTCGACCAGGAGCACGTCGTCGAGCGCCACGCCGCTCTCCTCGTGGACGTGGCGCCGCAGGGCCGTCTCGAGCGCCGCGGGGTCGGGCGCGGCGCGGCGGTCGACCTCGGCCACCAGGCACACCCGCTCGGTGCCGAGCGCCGGGTCGGTCACCCCGAGCGCGGCCGCGCGCCCGGCGCGCACGCCCCGGACCTGCCCGGCCGCCCACTCCACCTCCTCGGGGTGGAGGTTGTGGCCGCGCACGATGATCAGGTCCTTCACGCGCCCGGTCACGAACACCTCGCCACCCTCGAGGAAGCCGAGGTCGCCGGTGCGGTGCTCGGCGCCGGTCGCGCGCGCGGGCTCGCCCCAGTAGCCGCCGAACAGGCTGGGCCCGAGCACGAGCAGCTCGCCGACCTCGCCCTCGTCGCGCTCCTCCCCGTCCGGACCGACCGCGCGCACCCGCGTGCCCGCGAGCGGCCGCCCGCAGGAGACCAGCTCGAGCGCGTCGGCGTCCGGGGCCTCGGCGGGGCGGGCGCGCCCCTCCTCGCGCAGCGCGCGCCGGCTCACGGTGAGCGCCCGGAACGGCTCGTCGACGGCGGCGAAGCTCACCGCGAGCGTCGCCTCGGCCATGCCGTAGCAGGGGAGCAGCGTGGTGGGCGCCAGCCCGCGCGGCGCGAGCAGCCGCTCGAACGCGCGCAGCGCGCCGGCCTGCACGGGCTCCGCCCCGACCCACGCGACCCGCCAGCAGGAGAGGTCGAGGTCCCGGGCGTCGCCGGGCTTCAGCCGGTCGGCCACGTGGCGGTAGGCGAAGGTGGGCGCGGGCGAGTGCGTGGCCCGCAGGCGCGCGATCGCCTCGAGCCAGGCGGCCGGACGACGCAGGAACCACAGGGGCGTCCCGAGCGCGCAGGGGAGGTCGTGGAACAGGCAGGTCAGGAGCGAGACCAGGCCCATGTCGTGGAACATGGGGAGCCAGCTCACCACGCGGCTCCCGGGGACCATGGCCGCGCCGGCGGCGATCTGGGCCACGTTCGCGGCCAGCGCCCGGTGCGGGATCACCACGCCCTTGGGGAGGTGCGTCGTGCCCGACGTGAACTGAATGAAGGCGGGAGCGTCGGGATCGCCGGGAGGCTCCACGGGCGCGGCGCCCTCGCCCAGCCCCGCGAGCGCATCGGGGGTGGAGACGCGGCATGGCGGCTCGAGCCCGGCCAGCGCCGCCTCGGCCCGCGGCGCGACCCCGCCCGTGGCGACGAGCGCCCGCGCGCCGACCGCCTCGGCCAAGGCGCGCACGCGTCGCGCGAAGGCGTCGCCCGCGCCGAACCCTTCAGGCGGGCTGAGCTGACACGGGATCAGCCCGGCCCAGCTCGCGCCGAAGAACGCGGCCAAGAAGGGCTCCCCCGTGGGCAGCACCAGCAGGACCCGGTCTCCGGGCGCGAGCCCCGCCGCGCGCAGGCCAGCCGCCACCTGCCTCGCGCGGGCCAGCAGCGTCGCCGGGGCGAGCTCGCGATCGTCGCCGCGTCCGCCGAGCAGCGTGATCGCGCCCTCGCGCGCGCGGTCGAGCGCCTCGGGGATCGTGCGCGGCAGCTCCACTCACGCGCCTCGCGTCGTCCGCGCCCGGACGTAGGCGGCGAGGTCGCCCAGCGTGTGCAGATCCGCCAGGTCGCCGTCCGGGATCTCGATCCCGTACGCCTCCTCGAGCTCGACGACGAGGTCGAGCGCCTTGACCGAGTCGAGCCCGAAGTCGATGAACCGCGACTCGGGCGTGACGCGCTCGCGCGGGACGCGCATCCGGCGCGCGAGCAGCTCGCACAGGAAGTCGATCGGGTCGCCGGGCGCGCTCAGGAGCCCCTCCGTCCGCCGCGCATGACTCTATTGCCGCAACCAGCGGGTGGTCAAGGATCGCGCGTCCCCGCCGCGACCCCCGGGTCACTCGCCGAACACCTCGCACGTGAACCACGAGATCCGCGCGGCCGGGTCGCGCCAGGCGTCGTCGGGCAGCCCCGCCTTGCGGCACGTCGCCCGCAAGAAGGTCTCGCCATCCCACCCGCGCTCCGTCGCGACCTGCGGCAGCAGCAGCCCGGCCCGCCCCCGGTGGTGGATCGCGAGCCCGTGCCGGCCGACCTCGACCCGCTCCGCCACCGCGGGCTCGAGCGCGGTCAAGGCCGAGACCTCGATCGTGAGCTCGGCCAGCTCGCCCGCCTCGAGCGGCGGGAACCGCGGGTCCTGCGTGGCCGCCGACACGGCGAGCTGCCGCACGGCCGCCGCCAGCGGCAACCGGGCGACCGCGTGGCCGATACAGCCCCGCAGCTCCTCCCCCCGGTGCAGCGTCACGAACGCGCCCCGCGGCTCGGCGAGCGCCGCGCTCCCGTCCGGCAGGCGCGGCGGCGGCTCGCCCGCGAGGTGCGCCGCGATCGCAGCCCGCGCCAGCGCGAGCAGCGCGTCCTGGTCGGTGGGAGACAGGAGTGGGCTCATGACGCGAGGGATTCTAGGCCGGAATCGCCCCGGCCGAGACCCGAACCAGGCCGCAATCGGAGGGAGGGAGCAGAGTCGGACTCGGAGTCGGAGTCGGACTCGGA
>CAZMSZ010000055.1:0-27086 GCA_964569055.1 uncultured Planctomycetota bacterium
TCGGATGGGGGGAGGCGCGCCACGCCTGCGACCACCCCGCCGGGTAGCCCCAAGGGCGAGAAGTGCGTCGACCCGTGGCCCGAAGTCGAGGAGACCCGCAGCTCGGCGCAGGCGTGGTCGCGCCAGCGACAGCCCTCCGATTCGGAGTCCGATTCGGAGTCCGATTCGGAGTCCGAGTCCGATTCCGATTCCGAGTCCGATTCCGATTCCGAGTCCGACTCCGAGTCCGACTCCGACTCCGAGTCCGACTCCGACTCCGAGTCCGATTCCGAGTCCGAATCCGAATCCGAGTCCGAATCCGACTCCGATTCCGAGTCCGAGGGCTACTCGCCCTCGAGGCCCAGCTCGCGCGCGCGCTCGAGGTCCTCGTCCGCCTTGAGCGGGTCGCCGAGGGCGCGGTAGGCCTGCGCTCGGCGCAGGTAGCCCGGCGCGAGCTCGGGCTCGATCATGAGCGCGCGGTCGCAGGCCTTGAGCGCGCGCTCCGGCTCGTTGCGGAACAGGAACACCGCGGCCCGCCCGACGTGCGCCATGGCGTTCTCCGGGTCGAGGGCCAGCGCCGCCTCGAAGTCGGCGGCCGCGTTGTCGACGTCGCCCAGCTCGAAGAACGCCTCGCCGCGGCCGACCAGGGCGTCGGTGTCCTCGGGGTCGAGGGCCACCGCGCGCGCGAAGTCGGCCAGGGCCCGGCCTGGCTCGCCGAGCGCCAGGTAGGCGAAGCCGCGCCCGCCGTGCGCGCCGGGGTCGTCCTGGTCGAGCGAGATCGCGGCGTCGAACTCGCGCCGCGCCTGCTCCTCGTCGCCGGTCTCGAGGCTGACCCGCCCGCGGAACACGTAGGCCTCGGCGTGGTAGGGGTCGGCCTGGATCGCCGCGGACAGGTCCTGCTGCGCCCCCTCGGTGTCGCCCAGCAGGAAGCGTGACCAGCCGCGGCCCACCAGCGCGCGCGGGTCGGTGGGGTGGTCGTCCAGCACCTGCTGGAAGTCGGCCCGCGCCTCCTCGGCCGAGCCGAGCTCGAGGAGCGTCCAGCCGCGGCCGTAGCGCGCCTCGGGGTCGCCCGGGTGCTCGGTCACGATCGCGTCGAAGTCCTTCTTGGCCGCCTCGAACGCGCCCTCCTCGTAGAGCGTCTCGGCGCGCATCAGCCGCGCCGCCGGTCCGCTGGGGTCGAGGGCCACCGCGCGGTCGAGGTCGTCGAGCGCGTGGTCGACCTCGCCCAGCTCCATCAGCGCCTCGGCGCGCCGACAGAGCGTGTCGGGGTCGTCGGGGTCGAGCTCGAGCACGCGCGTCAGCTCGACCACGGCCCGGGTGAAGTCGCCGACCTCGCAGCACAGGGCGCCGAGCGCGGCGCGCGGGCTCGGGTCGCCGGGCGCGAGGTAGGCCGCGCGCTCGAGGTCCTGCGCCGCCCCGCGCGCGTCGCCCTTGGCCCAGCGGCGGCGGCCGCGCGCCTCGAGCGCCAGCCCGTACTCCTCGTCGAGCTCCACCGCCGCGTTGTAGTCGGCGAGGGCGCCCTCGACGTCGCCGTCCTCCTCGCGCGCCGCCCCGCGCACGAAGAACGCCTCGGCCGAGTCGGGCGCCATGGCGATCGCCGCGTCGAGGTCCTCGCGCGCGCGCTCGGGCTCGCCGCGCGCCCGGCGCACCTTGGCCCGCCCGATCAGCGCCATCACGTTGCGCGGGTCGAGGTCGACCGCCTTGTCGAGGTCCTCGGCCGCGTCCTCGAGGCGGCCCGCCTCGTACAGGATGCTGGCGCGCGCCCCGTAGGCCTCCGACTGGGTCGGCGCGAGCGCGACCGCGCGGTCGAGGTCGGCCAGCGCGCCGCGCCGGTCGCCCGTGCGCCACCGCGCGACCCCGCGCTCGATCCGGCACAGGTAGTCGTCGGGCGCGAGCGCGACGGCGCGCTCGAAGGCCGACAGCGCGCCGGCCGGGTCGCCCATGGCCATCCGCAACAGCCCCCGCTCGCGCAGGGCCTCGGCCGCGTCCGGCCCGAGCACGAACACCTCGTCGAGGCAGGCCTGCGCCGCGCCGTAGCTCCCCTGCTCGCGGTAGGAGGCCGCGCGCGCGATCAGCGAGGGCACCCGCAGGGTCGCGTCCGCCGCGGCGGCCAGCGTCAGGTCGGCCCGCCCGCCCTCGTGCTCCCCCTGCGACACGCGCAGCTCGCCGCGCCGCAGCAGCGCCTCGCCGTGGTCGGGGTCGAGCGCGATCGCGCGGTCGAGGTCGGCGCGGGCCCCCGACAGGTCGCCGCGCCGCATGCGCGCCCAGCCCCGCTTGGTGCGGATCGAGGGGTCGGCCGGCGCCCGGTCGAGGGCGTGGCTGAGGTCGTCCACCGCGAGCTCGTGCTCGCCGCGCAGCCCGCGCACCTCCGCCCGGGCCACGAACGCCTCGACCGCGTCCTCCTCGCGGCAGGCGAGGTCGAGGTCCTCGAGCGCGCCGTCGAGGTCGGAGAGCTCCATGCGGGCGCGCGCCCGGCCGACCAGCGTGCTGGCGACCACGCCGCCGTTCTGCTTCTCGAGCGCGACCGCGCGGTCGAAGGAGGTGAGGGCCCCGCGCGCGTCCCCGAGCGCGGCCCGCGCCTCGGCCAGGGCCGCGTGGTGCCGCGGCTCGGTCGGGGCGAGCAGGCTGGCGCGCGCGAACGCGTCGCGCGCGCCCGACGGGTCGCCCAGGCTCGTCAGCGCCTCGCCGCGGCGGTGGTGCGCCTCGGCGTCTTGGGGGGCCGCCTCGAGCCAGGCGCGCACGTCCTCGAGCGCGCCCGCCGCGTCCCCGAGCTCGAGCCGCAGGGCCGAGCGCCGCGCCCGCAGCGCCACGTCTCCGGGCGCCTGGGCCACCTCGAGCGACAGCTCCTCGAGCCGCGCCTGCCGCGAGCGGCTCTCGGCCGCCTCGTCCTGGCTCGGGCGCGCCGCCCGCTCCTCGCGCGGCCGCTTCGCGCGCCGCGCCGTGTCGTCCTTGCGCCTGCGTCGTCGCATGCCGCTCATGATACGAGCGCCCCCGAGCGGACGCGCGCGCGAGCGGAGGGGGGAGGAGGGCGTCCCGGGATGTCGGAGGGGCCTGACATACTCCGAACCACCGATCAGGAGGTCGCGTGCCCCGCAAGCGTCCTGCCCCAGAGCAGCCCGTCGGATCGGCCGCGGGAGAGGGTCGGCGCCGGCGCGAGTCACGGCGGCGGAACCGCGCCGTCGTGCGCGAGCACCTCCAGGCGCACCCGTGCGTCGACTGCGGCGAGACCGACCTCGCGGTGCTCGAGTTCGACCACGTCCGTGGCGAGAAGGTCGCCCCGCTCGCCGAGCTGTGCGAGGCGCGAATGGACCGCTTGCTCGCCGAGCTCGCCAAGTGCGAGGTGCGCTGCGGGAACTGCCACAGGCGCAAGACCGCGCGCGAGCAGAACAGCTGGATCTACCGCATGACGCGCGGGTCCGGCCCATCGGAGGCTCCATGACCGCCGCCAAGCGCTGCGTGATCTGCAAGCAGGAGCGCCCCGCTCACGCGTTCAACCGCAAGCGCGCCAGCAAGGACGGGCTGCAGCCGCACTGCAGGGAGTGCAATCGGGTCGCTTCACGCGCCTACTATCGCCGCAATCGCGCCAAGCACCTCGTCGACGTGGCTCGCAACGGCGCGAGCTACAGGGACCGCAACCGGGCGTGGCTGCTCGCTCACCTGCGCGCTCAGCCTTGCGTCGACTGCGGCGAGCCGGACCCCATGGTGCTTGACTTCGATCACGTTCGAGGCGAGAAGAAGGGTAGCGTGGGCCGGCTGGCATCCTTGGGTGTCAGCCTCGAGACGTTGCGCGAAGAGGTAGCCAAGTGCGAGGTTCGCTGCGTCAACTGCCATCGACGCCGAACCGCTTCGGTGCAACGGCACTGGCGCCTTCGCTGAGCCAGCACGCTCCGATCCGCCCTCGCTGGCCCAAACGATAGAACACGAACCCGGGCCCGTAGCTCGAAGGTCGAGCAGCAGGCTTTTAACCTGTTGGTGAGGGTTCGATTCCCTCCGGGCCCATTTTATTGCACGTTTAGCAAATAAACTGTTGCTCATCCCGCCAGGCTCGCCGGCGCCTCACTCGGGTCGAGCAGGGCGCCGCACAGCAGGCGGAGCTGCCAGGCGATCTCGCCGTCGGTGTCCCAGGCGGCGCTCGCGGACAGCTCGATCGCGTCGGCGGCCGCGGCCGAGGAGCGCGAGCGCGCTCCGCTGAGGGCGTGCACCGCGGCGCGCGCGGCCTGGGCGGCGGCCTCCGCGGCGGCCGCCGCGGCGGGCTCGCGCAGGCTGCGCGCCACGCGGTCCGCCGCCTGGGCGGCCTCGAGCGCGGCGGCCGGCGTGGCGGTGCCGAGCGCGACCGCGCGGCCGAGCTGGACCGCGCGCGCCGCCGCGGCGTCGTCGCCGGCCTCGATCGCGCACACGTCGAGCGCCCGCTGCGCGCAGCTCGCGGCCAGCGCGGCCCGCTCGCTCGGCTGGAGCAGCAGCAGCGAGCGGTAGAGCCGCTCGTGGAACGAGCTGCCGCCCCGCTCGGGGTCGACGCCGGCGGCGAGCGCCACGGGGTCGCCCCAGCCCGCCGCCTGGGCCACGCGCTCGAGCGAGATCACCCCGGCCGCCACCCGCGCCAGCACCCGGCGCGCGCCCTGCGCGACCTCGTCTCGGACGCCCGAGGGTGTCTCGAGCCGCGAACCCAGCCTCCCCCGCTCCGTCATGGGCCGACCTCCCGCGAGGACGCTAGCCCGGCGCTGCGGAGTCGGGGGAGAGCTGCCGGGCGGTTGCGTTAAGTCCAAGGGGGGCAGCCAGAGGAACGGCGGAGATATGAAATGCCAACAGGGAACTGAAAATGAGGAATGCCAGAACGGCTATCGCCCGAGGGCGAGCGTCAGCAGCCTGAGGAAGCTGCCGCTTTACAAGCCGCCTCGGCTTGGCGAAGGCGAGTACGGAGCGCAGAGAGCGCAGGGACCGCAGAGAAGCTCTGCGTCCTCCGCGCCCTCTGCGCTCGATCCCAACTGGCGGTCGCACGCGAGCCCGAGCGCCTCCCCGCGACGCTCGACTTGGGCATTGGCGGTCGCGCGCGAGTGACAGCCGTTCTCGCAGTTCGAAGCTCCGTTCCCTGTCGTTGTTCGGGGCTCCTCCGGTTTCCTGGCGCGTCGACTCCTCACGGCGCCACGTCCCCCTCGGGGAGCTCGACCTCCGTTCGCCGCTCGGGGCGCCAGGGGCGGGGGACGACGGGCAACGTCGGGACCCGCTCGTCGCGCGCCTGCTCCTCGCGCTCGCGCGCCTGCTCGCGCGCGTGACGCGGCGAGGGCTCGTCGGGGCCCGGCCCGTGGATCGGCGCCCGGCGCTCGGCGCTGCGCACCCGCGCGGCCCACACGCCCTGGACGGTCTGCCCGTCCTCCACGCGCGCGCTGTCGGTGAACCACGCGTCGGCCTCGACGCCGTTGGTCGAGGGCTCCTCGTCGAGGT
The DNA here is from genome assembly GCA_964569055.1 of uncultured Planctomycetota bacterium. Classification (GTDB taxonomy): domain Bacteria; phylum Planctomycetota; class J058; order J058; family J058; genus JAWLGW01. The sequence goes on from CAZMSZ010000055.1 coordinate 5,419, forward strand.
CGAGCTCCTCGTGGAGCAACGCCGCGTAGCCCGCCGCCGACAGCGCCGGCAGGTGCGCGCCGCGGAAGTGCAGCTCGATCGTCTCCTCGGGACCCGGCGCCACGCAGCCGGCGACGCCGAGCGCGAGGAGCGCGAGCGCCCAGCGCGGCGCGGCGCGGATCACGTGACGGTCCCGGCCCGCCTGCCGAAGAAGAACGAGAGGACGAACAGCACCAAGAACACCACGAACAAGACCTTCGCCACCCAGGCGGCGGTCCCTGCGAGCCCGCCGAACCCGAGGAGCGCGGCGACCAGCGCCACCGCGAGGAAAAGCAACGCCCAGCCGAGCATGGCTGCCTCCTTTGTCCGGGGAAACCCGCGCAACAAGGGTGCCCCGTTCGCCCTGCGCGGGTCGCGCGCGCCGCCCGGGACCCAGCCGGGCGGGCCTGTCCCGCGGCTGGGTCGCGCGCGCCGCGCGCGCCGCCCGACGGGCCACCGGCGCGACGCTTGAAGGGGGCACCCGCGGCGCACGGCTTGCTCACGGCGCGCCACCATGCAAGCCACCCCGCGCGGCGAGCCGGCCGGGATCGGGTCGCTCGAGCCCCCGCCGGCGACCCCGGACGGCCCGCGCCGGGTGGCAGGCTACCGGCTGCTGATGCGCCTCGAGGCGCCCGCGGGCGAGCTGCACTACGCGGCCGACGACGCGGGCGCCGAGGTGTTGCTCGAGCTGCACGCGATCGGCGCGCGGCGCGCCTCGCGCGGGCGCACGCTCGATCGCCTCGCGGCGCGACCCTGCCCCGAGCTCCCGGCCGTGCTCGCCTGGGGCGTCGAGCGCGAGCAGCTGTGGATCGCGCTCGAGCTGGTGGAGGGGCGCGACCTGTCGTCGATCGTGGCCACGCGGCGCCCCGCGCGGCTGACCGCCGCCGAGGCCCTGCACGTGATCGGGCGCTGCGCGCGAGCGCTCGCGGCGCTGCACGCGCTGGGCCGGGTGCACGGCGCGCTCGGAGGGCGTGAGGTGCTGCTCGGCCACGGCGGCGCGGTGCGCCTCACCACCCTCGGCGGCGCGCTCGCCCGCCAGCCGCCGCCCCCGCCGAGCGAGCTCGCCGCCCCCGAGGAGCGCCCGGGCGCCCCGGCCACGCAGGCAGGTGACGTCCACCGCCTCGCGCTCCTCGCCGCCGAGCTGCTCGGAGGCGGCGCGGCGCAACACGCCGCGGACGACTGCGCCGATCCGCCCGCCCCAGCCGGCGCCCAGCCGAACCACCCGCTCGCGACCTTCGAGCTGTGCGACGAGACGCTGCCGCTCGATCGCCTGCGGCTGCTCCGCCGCGCCGCGGCGGAGCGCCCCGAGGAGCGCCCCACCGCGCAGGAGCTGGCCGAGGCGTTCGCCGCCGAGCTCGACGACCCGCTCGCGCTGGCCAGCCTGCGGCGCGCCGCGCTCCAGGCGGCCCCCGGCGCGGCGCCCGGGCCCCTGCTGCGGGGCGATCGCCTGGGCGCGTACCTGGTCGAGGACGAGCTCGGGCGCGGCGGCATGGGCGTGGTCTACCGCGCGCGCCACGAGCTGCTCGACCAGTGCGTGGCGCTCAAGGTGCTCATGCCCGGCCTGCTGGCGAGCGACACCGTGCGGGCCCGCTTCCTGCGCGAGGCGCGCCTGGGCGCGGCGCTGGCGCACCCCTGCATCGTCCCGGTCCTCGACGCGGGGACGGCGCGAGGGCTCGACTACCTCGCCATGGAGCTGGTCGACGGCGAGCCGCTCCAGGCCGCCCTCGCGCGCCGCGGCCGCGACGAGCGGGTGCGCCTGTTCGTCGCGCTGTGCGACGGGGTGCAGCACGCGCACCTGCGCGGGGTGGTCCACCGCGACCTCAAGCCCGAGAACGTGCTCGTCCAGCCCGACGGCACCCCCAGGATCCTCGACTTCGGCGTGGCCCGCCGGATCGACGCCGGCGCCGGCACGCTCACCACCTCGGGCGCGTGGCTGGGCACCGCGCTCTACATGGCGCCCGAGCAGGTGGTCGACCCCCAGGCGGTCGACGTGCGGAGCGACGTGTACGCCCTCGGCACCATGCTCTACGAGGCCCTGGCCGGGGTGGCGCCGTTCCAGGGCGGCCTGTTCGAGGTCCTGCAGCGCAAGCAGCAGGAGGACGCGCCGCCCCTGCGCGAGCGGCGCCGCACCGCTCCCGACGCGGGCGGCTGCGCCGTGCCCTGCGAGCTCGAGGCGGTGTGCGCGCGCGCCCTCGAGCGCGACCCGGCCGCGCGCTACCAGTCGGCCCTCGAGCTGCGACGCGACCTCGAGCGGGTGCTCGCGGGGGAGCCGGTGTCGGCGCTGCGCCTCAGCCCGCTGCGGCGGGCGCGCCGCTGGATGCGCCGGCGCCGCCGCGCCCTCGCGGCGGGCGCCTTCGCCGCCGCGCTCGCGCTCGGGTCGCTCGGCGTGGAGGCCGCGCTCGAGGCCTCGCGGCGACGCGCGCTCCTGGCGCAGGTGGACGCGCTCGCCCAGGCGGCGGCGCAGGCGCTCGAGCGACGGGCGCCGGGGGAGGCCGCCGCGCGCCTCGAGCTCGCCCGCGAGCTGCTCGAGGGCGAGCCCGCCGTCGCCGCGGGCGAGCCGCTCGCGGGCGCCCGCCTCGGCGCCTGGGCCGAGGCGGCCCGGGGCGCTCAGGCGCGGCTGCGCGTCGACGCCCTCCTCGAGCGCGGCGCGGCGGCGCTCGAGGCGGCGCGGGCGCTCGAGCCCGCCTCCGCCTGGCCCGAGCCGGGCGGCCCCGACCTCCGGGCGCCCGACGAGCGCGCCCGGCGCGAGCAGCTGCAGCAGGCGCGCAGCCTCCTGGAGGAGGCGCAGCGCCTCGCCCCCAGGCGGGCCGACGTGCGCGACGCGCTGGCGCGGACCTACGCGCAGCTCGGCCGGCTGGAGGAGCTCGAGGCGCAGCGCCGGACGCTGGAGGAGCGCCAGCGGGCGGCGGCCGAGCACGTGACGGCCGCGCGGCGTCACCTCGCGAGCGGCGCGCTCGACGAGGCGCGCGGCGCGTTCGAGCGCGCGCTCGGCCTCGACGGGAGCTCGCTCGGCGCGCGCGAGGGGCTGCGCGAGGTCGAGCGCGGGCTGCTGGCGCGCGCCCAGCGCGAGCGCGCGGAGCGGGCGCTCGCGGCGCTGCACGCGGCGCGGGCCGCGCTCGCGCGCGGCGCGCCGGCCGAGGCGCGCGCCTACACCGAGCAGGCCCGGGCCGTCGTCGACGCGCTCGACGCCCCCGGCGTGTGGCTCGAGGTGTGGCGCGAGGCGGCCGAGCACGTCGCGGCCAGCGACCGCCACGAGCGGCTCGGGCGCGCGGAGCGAGCGCTGCGAAACGCCGAGGCCGCCCTGCGCGAGGCGCGCGCCGCCTTCGTGGCCGGGGAGCCCGCCAGCACCGTGCGGGCCGCCTACTTCGCGGCGCTGGAGCACGTGGCCACGGCGGCCGAGCTCGCCCCGAGCCACGGGGGAGCCGGCGAGGCCCTGGAGGAGGTCGGCGCCGAGCTGGCCACGGTCCTGATCCACAGCGGCCAGGCGGCCCTCGCGGCCGCGCTCCGCCACGCGCTGGCGCTCCCGGACGGCCCGGTCGCGCTCCCGCGCGATCAGCATCTCGAGGTGGTCGAGGTCGACCGCGTCACCGCCGCCCGCGCGCTCGGCGGCGAGCTCGAGCTCTCGCCGAGCCGCGCCCTCGCCGCCCTGCGCCAGCGGATCCGCGCCGAGGCGCCGTCGCGGCGCCTGCGGGTCGAGGTCCGGACCGACGTGGCGCGCACCGACGCGGGCGCGCGGCTGCTGCTGCGGGCGCTGGTGCTCCGGGCCGAGGATCGGACCGCCGGCACGATCGGGCCGCCTCGCGAGCTGCCGGTCGACCCGCCGCGCGAGCGCCGCGTCCAGCTCGAGCCCGACGGGCGGCGCCGGGTGGCGCCCTGGGAGGAGAGCGTCAACCTCGACGCCGCCGCCCTCGAGGCGCGGGTCGTGGCGGCCGCGCGCGAGTTGCTCGGGCTGCGATAGTGCGCGCCGGCCATCGCCCCGCCCCGCGCCACACGAAGCGGCGCCCTCTTTGCGAGACCTTCACGAGCGGCCGCCCTCGCAGGCCAACCGGGGCGCCCATCGTTGTAGACTCCCGCGCCCCGGCAGGAGGAGCGCGTCGTGTTCATCGACCGGATCGTGCAGTGGTTCTTGCCCCGCGAGGCGAAGTTCTTCGTCTACATCGAGTCCATGGCCCGGAACATGAAGGTCAGCGCGGACGCGTTCGCCGAGCTGTGCCAGGCGGAGGGGCGCCAGGGCTTCGAGGAGATCGCGGAGCGACTGCGGGCCCTCGAGCACGAGAACGACGAGATCGCCCACGTCATCTACGAGGAGCTCGACAAGACCTTCGTCACGCCGATCGACCGCGAGGACCTGCACGCGCTCACCTCGAGCGTGGACGACGTGATCGACATGATCGAGTCGTGCTCCTCGCGCATCCTGGTCTATCACCTGCGCGAGCTGACCGACCCCATGCGCGAGATGATCGGGCTGCTCCGCGACGCAGCGCACGAGATCGCGGCCTGCCTGATCGCCCTCCACGACCTCGGCAAGCTCGAGCAGATCCAGGTCCACGTGATCCGGGTCAACTCGCTCGAGAACGAGGCGGACGTCGTCTACCGCCGCGCCCTCAGCAAGCTGTTCGAGGCGCCGACCGACGCCGTCGAGCTGGTCCGGGAGAAGGAGATCCTCGATCAGCTCGAGAAGGCGGTCGACGCCTGCGAGGACGTGATGGACCTGATCCGCTCGGTGGTCGTCAAGAATGCTTGACCCGTTCGTGCTGCTGGTGGCCGTGATCGTGCTCGCGGTCGTCTTCGACTACATCAACGGCTTCCACGACACGGCCAACGCCATCGCCACGGTGGTGTCGACCAATGTGCTCTCGCCGCGCTCGGCGATCCTGATGGCGGCCGCGTTCAACTTCGTGGGCGCGTTCTTGGGGACGGGGGTGGCGGAGACGATCGGCGGCGGGATCGCCGACCCGATCTCGGTCACCCAGACCGTGGTGCTCGCGGCGCTCGCCGGCGCGATCCTGTGGAACCTCGTGACGTGGTACTTCGCCATCCCCTCCAGCTCGTCGCACGCGCTCGTGGGCGGGATCGTGGGCGCGGTGTGGGGGCATCGCGTCCTCGACGAGAACGCCGGCGCCGGCGCCACGCTGTACACGCTGGCGACCTCGTCCGGCGTGACGAAGGTCGCCCTCGCCCTGGTGTGCTCACCGCTGGCCGGGCTGCTGATCGGCCTGATCGTCATGGGCACGCTGCTGTGGATCATCCGCCACGTGGCGCCCGCCCGGGTCAACCGCGCCTTCCGCTCGCTCCAGCTGGTCTCGGCCGCGAGCATGGCCCTCTCGCACGGCTCGAACGACGCGCAGAAGGCGATGGGGATCTGCACCATGGCGCTCCTCGCCTACTACAGCCGCTTCCCCAAGGGCACGCCCGGCTGGCTGGACCTCAGCGCCTGGCAGCAGGACGGCGCCATGCACGTCCCGACCTGGGTGATCGTGCTGTGCGCCACCGCCATGGCCATGGGCACCGCCGCCGGCGGCTGGCGGATCATGAAGACGGTCGGCCACAAGATCATCCGCCTGCGGCCGATCCACGGCTTCGCCGCCGAGTCCGCCGCGGCCACCGTGATCCTGCTCTCGAGCGCGCTGCACGCCCCGGTCTCGACCACCCACGTGATCTCGTCCGCGATCATGGGCGTGGGCGCGTCCAAGCGCGCCTCCGCGGTGCGCTGGGGCGTGGCGGGGCACATGTTCGTAGCCTGGGTGCTCACGATCCCGGTCTCCGCGGTCGTGGCGCTCGTGGTCTACGTGGGCGCGCGGAGCGTCCTCGGCGGGTGAGCCTGCGCCCCCGGAGACGAGCCGCCTTGGCCGCCGGGCTGGTGGCGTCGCTGCTCGGCTGCGCCGCGCCCGGGTCGCGCCCCGACCCCGCCACCTCGGCCGCGGCCGCGACGGCGCCGCGCGGCCCCGATCTGAACCCGTTCGTGCTCGACGTCCTGCGGCGCTACCCGACCGACGGGAGCCACGGTTACCACTGGCCCGCCCCCGGCACGAGCGCCTGGGAGGGCACTCCGCACCCGGTGCGCTACGGCGCGGCGCGCCTGACCGACGGCGACCCGCAGCGGCGCTCCTACTGCTGCGGCCTCACGTTCGCCGTGTACGTCGAGGCGCTGCTCGCCGCCAACGCAGGCTCCCCGGTGCCGGGGCTCGCGGCCGACGAGCTGCACGAGCTGCGCCTGCGCTTCTTCGGCGACTCGAGCGCCGGCGAGCGCCGGCGTCTGGTCGAGTTCGCGCTGACCTCGCTGGGGCTGGGGCGGACCGTCACGCCCGACGAGGCGCGGCCCGGCGACTTCGTGCAGCTGTGGCGCCGCTCCGGCAGCGGGCACCAGGCGGTGTTCATCAACTGGGTGTGGGACGGCGACCGCCGGGCGGGCCTGACCTACTGGTCCTCACAGCCATCCACCCACGGGATCGGCTACCGGACCGAGTGGTTCGAAGGCGAGGCGGGGGTCGACCCCGAGCAGCTGTTCCTGGTGCGCGCGGAGTGGCCCGTGCGCCGCTGAGCGGTCAGCTCGCGAGCCGGACCACCGTCGAGCCGCGGGTGGTGCGGCCGAGGACCACCTGCCCGCGCTCCGAGAGGGCGTCGACGTAGTCGTGCATGACGCGCGAGTCGAGCTGGAACTCCCGCGAGAGCCGCTCGACGGTGCGCGAGCCATGGAGCGAGAGGTGCAGCAACAGCTCTTGCGCCGTCAGGCCGCTGGGATCGACCGCGACGGGGCCGTCGGTGCGCACCCGCTCCTCCTCGGCCTCCCGAGCGGCGAGGATGGCGAGGATCTCCTGGACGTAGCTGTGGCGCTCCACATGGTCGGGGCAGTAGGGCTTCCCCTCGCGTGTGCTGCCGGTGCAGTTGGGCTCGGCGCACGCGCGGCTGGAGGTGCTGCTGCCGCTCGCGAACGCGAGGACGTCGATCGTGCGGGGACGCATGAGGGCTAACCTGGCCTTCCCGACCCTGAGGTTGACTTGGAGCCGCCGTTAGCAATATGCGTGCCTCGTCATGACTGCCGCCCTGGACTCGATTTGAGGCGGCGACCCCTGACGACGGCGAACGATTTGGTACGGCCGGTTCGCTCGCCTGATCGGACAAAGCCGGAGTTATGCGCAGCTTCGGCTCGAGGAACAGACGTAACATGCCTGACTGCAATAGCTCTCTCCGTTCGTGCACGTTTTCGTGCGCTATGGCTCGGACAGCCGTGGCTCGTTGGGGCGGTGGTGACCTCCGTTTCGGGTTCGGATCATGGTCTCGTTCGAAATCCGTAGCGCCGAGGCGAATCCGTGCCGCCGCGTGAGTTCCTGGTGAGCGTCGGCGAAGACGGGAGCCGACTCGAGACGTTCCTGCGCAAGCAGCTGGGGCTGGCGCGCCCGCTGGCCCTCAAGGCGCTCCGCAAGGGCTGGGTCCGGGTGGACGGCAAGCGCGCGCGAGCGGATCGGAGGCTCGCGGCGGGCGAGCGGGTGCGGATCACGAACTACGCCCTGCCGATCCCCGCCCTCGAGGAGCGCGCGCCGACGAACGCGGCCCCGCCCGCCGAGGAGGTCGCGCGCGCCGCGGCGAGCGTCCGGCTCGAGGCGCCCGACCTGATCGTCTCGGCCAAGCCGGCCGGGGTGGTCGTGCACCGGGGGAGCGGGCACCCCTACGGCTGGATCGACCTGCTCGGGGCGGCCTTCGGCGAGGCGCTGACGCCGGTGGGGCGGCTCGATCGGGACACGTCCGGGCTGCTCCTGTTGGCGCGGGGCCGGGCCGCGGCGCGCCTCCTGTTCGAGGCCCTGCGCGCCGGCCGGGTCCAGCGCACCTATCAGGCCCTGGCCGCCGGGCGCGTCCGCGATGCCGAAGGTCGGATCGACCTGCCGCTGGTCAAGGAGGGCGCGGCGGGGCGCGAGCGCATGAGCGCCGCCGCGGGCGACGCTGGGCGGCCTGCGGTCACGCGCTATCGCGTCGTGCGGCGACTCGCCGGCGCGACGCTCCTCGAGGTGCGGATCGACACCGGCCGCACGCACCAGATCCGGGCCCACCTCGCCGCGGTGGGTCACCCGCTGCTCGGGGACCCGCGCTACGCCGACGCGGCCGCGCGGCGGCTCGCGGCGCGGGCCGACCTCGGGCGGCTGTTCCTCCACGCCGGGGAGCTGAGCTTCCCGCGCCTCGAGGAGGGGCGCCTCGCGCCCGGGGAGCAGCGCTGCGTCGAGCCCCTCCCCGCAGCGCTCGACCGCGCCTTGGCGGCGCTGGAGTAAGCTCACCGCCCCGGCGGGAGACCCGCTCCGACCCGAGCCGCGTCCCACTCGGAGCGTGGAGGAGTCTTGGCGAGCGACGAGGAGCTGCTCGAGCGCTGGCGGCGGGGGGAGCCCGCGGCCATGGACGTCCTCGTCGACCGGCACGCCGGGGCGGTCTACGCGTTCGCGCTCCGCTTCTTGGGGGACCCCGCGCTGGCCGAGGACCTGACCCAGGAGGTCTGGGTGCGCGTGCTCCGGCGCGCCGACGGCTTCGCGGGGCGCGCCCGCTTCACCACCTGGCTGTTCGCCGTGACCCGCAACGCCTGCCTCGACCACCACCGTCGCGCGCGTCGCAGCGGCGCGCCGACCCGCGACGAGGCTCGCCCGCTCGACGAGCTCGCGCATCCCGGCCCGTCGGTGCCCGAGCGCGCGGCGCGACGCGAGCTCTCGGCGCTGCTCGAGCGCGCCGTCGCCGCGCTCCCGCCCGAGCAGCGCGAGGTGTTCTTGCTGCGCGAGCAGACCGACCTCTCGTTCCGCGAGATCGCGGCGGCCCTCGAGCTCCCGCGCGACACGGTCAAGAGCCGCATGCGCTACGCGCTCGAGCACGTGCGCCGCTTCGTCCGCGCCGCGGCCTCGCGCCAGGAGGCACCCACCCGTGGAGTGTGAGCACTTCCAGGAGGACCTGCCCGACCTCCTCTACGGCGAGCTCCCCGAGGAGCGGCGGACGTGGGCCGAGGAGCACGCCCGCGGCTGCGCCGACTGCCAGGGCCTGTGGCAGGAGCTCCGCGCCGTGCGCGGCGCGCTCCCGCCGCTCGCCGCGCCGACCCACCTCCAGGACCGCCTCAAGCTGGCCGCGCGCGACGAGCTGCTCACGCGCGCGCCGGGCGCCAGGACGCCTGGGCGCGGCGGGGCGCTCCAGCTCGTCGCGGCCACGATCCTCGCCGCCTGCGTGACGCTGGCCGGCTTCGCCCTGGGCGTCGCCTACGAGCGGCGCCGCGCGCCCGCGCCGGCGCCCCGGCTGGAGCAGCGGGCCAGTGACCCGCCCGCGCCCGGCGAGCCGCCCTGGATCGAGGTCAACGCGCCCAGCCCGCCGGGCCTGCGCCTCTCGCCCACCCCGCAGCCGCCCGAGGCCTGGCAACGCGTGCTGCACGACGCGGCCTGCGAGCGGCTCCGCACGGGTGACCTGCGGGCGGCCCGCGAGTTCTTCCTGCGCGCCGCCCAGATGGCCCCGACCAGCCCCGTGGCCGCCGCGGCCGAGCTCGGGGCCGCCGAGGCGGCGCTCCGCCTGGGCGAGGCCGAGCAGGCTCGGCGCGAGCTCGACCTCCTCCAGCAGCGGATCCGCGCCGGGGTGCGGGTCGGCGACGCCGCGCTCCTGCAACGTGCCGCCGAGCTGGCCCAGGAGGCCGCCGAGGCTCAGGAGCGATAGCCACTCGTCGAGCCGAACGCGCTCTCGGAGCAGTTGTAAGCGGCTCGGCCTGGATCACTCACGAGGGACCGCCCTCGACTCGGCATGACGAGCAATCTCAGCGCAGAGACCGCAGAGAACGCCGAGGTGCGCTGAATGAAGTCGGCCAGCGCAGGGCGAAGCGCTGCAATCCGCCGATTCCAATTGCCTCGTGCTCGTCTCCGATCTCCGCGATCGTTGCGCTCTCTGCGCTCGATCCTGAGCCTCCGACGCCGCAGGACGCCCACGCCTGGTGAAAACGTCCGGGCTGGCGGGGTCGTTCGAGCCAGGAAGAAGCTGGTTCGCGCTCGCCGAGAAGCCCACGCAACGTCGCGACGGCTTCAGTCGCTACTTGGTCTCGTCGCGCAGGACCTGCTCGCGCGGCTTGAGCTGGAGGTACGCCTCGTACTGATCGGTGGTGAGCGTCTCTCTGAGCTGCTGGCGCGCCGACTCCACGTTGGTGCGCACGGCCTCGTCGAACGCCTCCCTGCCCATCTGCTTGGCGGCGTAGCGGTCCACCAGGGCGAGGCGCTGCTTCAGCTCGGCGTCGAGGATCCCGCGCAGCCGCTCCTGCTGCTGCTCGGTCAGCCCGAGCTTCTGCTTCAGGACGAGCATCTTGATGCTCACCTCGCGCCGGAGGCGGTCCTCCCAGCTCTTGCGCCGGCGCTCGTCGCGGCGGGTCGCCTCGGCGGGGTCCTTCACCACCAGCGGAATCACCCGCCCGTTCCCCGGGCCGTCCGGCCCGCGGCGCGCCGCCTCGTCGAGGATCTCGCTCGGCGGCGGGGGCGGCGGGGGCGGCGGCGCTTCGTAGCCACCGACGGGCTCGCTCGGCCCGACGCCCGCCGGGCCTCCCGACGAGGACGGGTCGGAGCCGTTCGCCTCGCGCGGCCTCCCGCCGGGGGCGGTCTCGGGCCCGGCCGTGCGCGGGCGCTCGGACGCCGACTCGAGGGCCTGCGCGGTCGGCGGCGCCTTGGCCAGCGCGCCGCCCTCGCCGCCGCTCGAGGCCGGCGGAGCGCCGTTCCCGCCCAGGAGCAGCGCGGCCAGCGCGAAGCCGGCCACGCCCGCCACCCCGCCCACCGCCAGGATCCCGTGGCTCGTCTTCATGTGGACCTCAGCTCCGAGGTTAGGCGATCGCGCCCGCGTCGGGAAGTGAAGCGAGGGCGCGAGGCCGATCGGCCGCGCGCCCTCGCCCGAGGTCCGCGTTCGCGCGAGCGCGTTACTGCGCGGCCGGGACCTGCATGGACATGCAGTGCGTCGCGCCGCCGTACTGAATGATCAGGCGCGAGTCGATCCCGATCGCCCGGTAGCCGCACTGCTCGTAGGCCTGCAGCGCCGCGCGGTTCTTGGTCGCGTTGGTGTACTGCGGGACCAGGGCCAGCCCGTTGGCCAGGAGCGAGTTGGTGTAGGTCCCGTACTCGTCATAGGTGTGGTCCGCGTCCACGCGGATCACCTGGTAGCCGAGCGACTGGAACGCGCGGGCGGCGTCGTCGCAGACGCGCGCCTGGCGGTGGCCCGCCGGGTAGCGCGAGACGAGGGCGTGGGTGTCGTTCATGACCCGGGCGAACATGTCGATGTGCGTGGTGCCCTCGTTCACGAGCGGCTCCACGAAGAGCACCCGGTCGCAGCCGAGCTCGGCGAAGCGGCGCTCGATCGTGGCGTCGCTGAGGGTGTCGTTGAACCACTTCACGCCGAGCGAGCTCATGGCCGTGCCGCGCCCGTCGGTCGCGAAGTTCCCGCCCTCGTAGCTCAGCGCCACGTGGACCCGCGACCAGCCGCGGTAGGCGGAGTAGGCCTCGGGGAAGGCGTCGTCGTCGAAGCGCCCGTAGTAGTAGTCGAGGTCGGCCACGACCCGCTCGCCGTTGGGGCGGCGCAGCACGATCGGCCCGTAGTCGCGCATCCAGATCGAGTCGAGGTCGACGACCAGGAACTCCACGTCGGTGAGCGGGACGTTGCGCGCCTGCATCTCGTAGCGGAGCTGGCTGGCGACGTAGTTCGAGGTGACCGCCACCTGCGACGCGACGCCGCTGCCGTTCAGGCCGCGGAAGGCGTCTGCGTAGGTGTCGAGCACCAGGTAGGTGTCGTTGGCGCCCCACAGCACCGTCTCCATGCGGACGTGCTCGGCGGGAGCGACGGCGCGGTTGGAGGTGGTGGGCGTCGTCGGGTTGGTCGGCGCGGTGGCGCCGGGGAGGTGCTGCCCGCCGACGAACGCCTGGGCCAGCTCGTAGGTGCGCGGGCCGGCGATCGACTGCTCGGTCCAGCGGACCAGGCCCACGCCCTTGGCGAACCACATGCCGGTCACGCCCGCGTCGGCGCACGAGGTCTGGAACTGGACCTCGGTCACGTCGTTGAAGGCGCCGGCCGGCGTCTGCAGCGTGCCGCGTCGGGCGATCGTCGCCGTGCCGCGGTTGCAGGGCGGCATGTCGACGTTGCGGGTGGAGCCGACCGGGCCGCCGAGGTTGCCGACCAGGGTGTAGCCCTGGCCGTTCCACAGCCACATCCAGTCGTGGTGCGCCTCGGTGTAGATGAACGTGTCGCCGAGCCCGGCGAAGTTGGACCACATGCGCCACCCGCCGAGGTCGTAGACCATGCGGCTCTCGACCTCCTGCCCGCTGGTGGCCTCGCGGTAGCGATACCAGTCGTTGGCGTCTTCGCTCACGTAGTCGTTGGCGAGCGCGGGGCTGGCGATCCCGAGCGCCAGGATCGTGACCAGGGCGGAGAACCGGTGCGACCTCACGAATACCTCTACTGGACGGTTGTCCCGAGTGGAGCCGAAGGGGTCCTGCCGCGTGGAGGCTGCAGAGCCGTCGCGGCGAGCAGGGCCGGCGAGTTGAACGCAGACGAAATGTGTGTGGAGCGGGTCGGACGTCCGACCGCGAGGTCACTCCCTGTTGCCCGGCGCTCAGCAAACCGGCGCCCCACGCCGGTTCATGAAAAGAGAAGGGCTTGAGGCGAGCGAGCCGATCAGGTTTCCAAACCTGGGAAAAGCCCCTGTTGCCGGCGGCTACAGGTCCCTACGCCCCATACAGTTCCGTGACCGAGAGGGGTGTCGCCGACCGGCGCCGACGCGGTGGCTGAAGGTGACGGGTACGGAGCACGAGCACGGGGGGCCGAAGCCCCCCAGAAACCAACCTGTAGTAATCTAGGCGCCCCATGGCCGACCTCGACGCCCTGCTCGTCCGCGCGGTCCCTCGCCTCGGCAAGGGCGATCGCAAGGCCGCCAAGCTGCGGACCAAGCTCACCGCACGAGTAGGCGCGCTGTGGAACGGCGGACCGCGCCGGCTGAAGCGGGTCGGGCTCGAGATCGGCGACCACGCGCCGATCGCGGCCGAGGGCGACGCCTTGCTCGCGGCGGTGCGGGAGCAGGCCGGCGACCGGGCGCTGCTGAAGCTCGTCCGCGCCGCCTGGAAGGACCTCTCGCGCCAGCTCGCCGAGCGCAAGCAGCGCGAGGAGCAGGCAGCGGAGGCGGCGCCGCCTCCCAGGCGGCCGCGCCGCGAGCCCGCGGCCGAGCCCGCGCCCGCGCTGACGATCTCCTCGCACGACGAGGTGGAAGAGGGCGAGCCGACGCTGGCCGTGCCCGACGACTCGGGGATCGCGCTCGCGGTGCCCGACGACGAGGACGAGGCGCCTGCCCTCGCGCTGCCCGACGAGCTCGAGATCACGATCGCGCGCACGGAGGAGGCCCCGCTCGGGATCCGCTTCGGCGGCGACGAGGCGCCGAGCGCGCCGGCCGAGGAGGACGACGCCGACCCGGCCCGCGCGGCCGACCGCGCCCTCGCGCGCTGGCGGCGGACGGGGGAGCCCGAGGAGCTGACGCTCGCCCGCCGGCTCTACAAGGAGGCGGTCAAGGCGAGCAAGGGCGCCGGCAGCCCGGTCGCCGCCGGCGCGGCGCGCGGCGGCCTCGCGCTCGCGACGTTCCTCGCCGGCAAGGTGGACGAGGCGCGCGCCCACGGCGAGAAGGCGCTGGCCCTGTTCCCCGCCGAGCCCAGCGCGCTCGAGGTGCTGTGCCGGGCCGACTGGCCGCAGGAGGCCGCCCGCGAGCGGACGCAGGCGCTCCTGCGCCGCGCCGAGGCGGCGTTCGCGCGCGGCGACCAGGAGGCGCTCGACGGCGCGCAGCAATCCCTCGAGAAGGCGCTCCCGCGCGAGCCGTTCGCCCCGCTGATCGCGCTGGCCCGCGCGGCCGAGCGGCGCGGCCCCGAGCGGACCGACCTCGCCCCCGCGATCGCGGCGGCCTGGAAGCGCTACCCTGCCTCCGAGGCGTTCGCCGACCTGCCGCTCGGCCCCTCGCTCGAGGCGGCGATCGCGCGGGGCTGCCTGGAGTGGCTGCGCGCGCGGGTGGACGCCGACGAGGGCGGGGCCGTGCTCGCGCAGACCGTCAAGGAGGTCGAGGCGCGCGGCAACACGGTCGCGGGCGCGTTCCAGCTCGCGCTCGGGCTCTCGCGCGTCGCGCTCGCCGCGCGCCCCGAGGTCCCCGCCGCCGAGCGCCAGCAGCTCCTGACCTGGATCGGGCACGGCCTGTTCGCCGCCCAGCACTACGACGCGGCCGCCGACGTCTACGGGCGCGCCCGCGCGGTCGACCGCAACAGCGGGCTGCTGCCGGAGATCAACAAGAGCGAGACCCAGTGCGGGGTCATGAAGCGGGCGTTCGATCGGCCGGGGGTCAAGGCCCGCGGCGGCGCGTTCGACGACGTCGGCTTCGCGCGCTACCGCAAGGCGCTCGGGGCCCGCCTCGAGCGCGCGCTGCGCGACGCCGAGGCGCTGCGGGCCGAGCTCGGCGCCGCCCAGGGCCCCCTGCTCGAGGCGCTCCTCGCCGACCCCAAGCGCCGTCAGCGGATCCAGGCGGCTGCCCGCCGCGCCGGCCAGGACGATCCCTTCGCGCCGCTCGACGCGCTCGACGCCGAGCAGCAGGCGCTCGGCGAGCAGGCGGTCCGCCCCGCCGCGTCGGGCGGCGGCCTGTTCGGTCGCATGAAGGCCGGCATGAGCAAGGCGATCGACAAGGCCAAGAGCGCCGCGCTCGGGGCGGTCGTCGCCAGCAAGCGCAAGCAGGCGCTCGACGCCCTCGGCCACCGGCTGCGCGAGCAGCCGGACGGCGGCTGGGGCGACGCCGAGCTCGACGCCTTCGCCGAGCGAGCGGAGCGGCTCGCGCCGCGGCTCGAGCTGCTGGAGGAGCAGGCCGCCGCGCTCCGTGAGGCGGTGGCCCGCACGGGGCAATCCGCCTGACACCCCTCGAGCGGCGAGTCGCGAGCGAGCTCGTCGCGCGAGGGGTCGTCCGCGCCGACGTGGTCGCGCGGCTGTGGCAAGAGGGCGCCGCGCGGGGTCTGGCCTACGGCGGGTCGGCGCTGCTCGGGGCGGCCCTCGCGCGCGGCCTCTTGCCTCGCGTCGCGGCCGACGCGCTGCTCGCCGGGCTCGGCGTCGGCGCGGCCGAGGGCGCCAGCGGGCTGATCGCTCCGGTCGCCCGCCCCGCCGCGCCCGGAGCGCCGTTCGACCCGCGCGGCCGCTCGGGCGAGTCGCTCGCGCCGTGGGCGAGCGGCAGCCTCTCGGGAGCGCCCAGCCCGAGCCCTGGCGAGCAGACCCGCGCCGGGCCGGCGCCGAGCGTCGCCCCGTCGGGGGCCTCCTCGTTCGGGCCGGCGCGCCCCCCCGTCGCGGGCGCGCCCGACGACCGCACGCTCGTCGCGCCCGTCTCGCTGCCCCCCGCGGGCGCCGCGGTCGACCTCGAGCTGCTCGGCCTCGGCGGCGAGCGCTACGAGCCCCGCGGCGAGCCGGGCCCGTCCGACGCGGCGGTGCGCGCGCTCGACCGGCGGATCCAGCGCGAGGTCGAGCTGCGCCTGCTGGGCTCCGACGCGAGCAGCTCGTGGCGTCACGCCCGGCTGCTCGCGCAGCTCGATCACCCGGCGATCCCCAAGGTGCACGACGTCGGCACCCTGGGCGGGCGCGCGTTCTACAGCCTCGACCCGGTCGAGGGCGAGCTGCTCGAGGAGCTGGCCCAGCGCGACGAGCCCGCGCCGCTGCCGGCGCGCGTGCGCGCGGTGCTCGCCGCCGCGGCCGCGGTGACGCACGCCAGCGAGCGCGGGGTGGTGCACGGCCAGCTCGGCCCCGACTGCGTGTGGGTCGGCTCGTTCGGCCGGGTGTGGGTCACCGGCTGGGAGGGAGCGCGCCTGAGCGGGGCGGCCGCGCCCGAGCTGCGCCAGGCCGCGGGCGGCGAGCCCCCGCCGATCCGGCGCGAGCTCCCGCACCTCGCGCCCGAGGTCCGCGCGGGCGGCGAGCCGACCCGGCGCAGCGACGTGTACGGGCTCGGGGCGCTGCTGCTGGTGGCGCTCGGCGGGCGCGCGCCCCGCGCGGGCCGCGCGCCGGCCCCGCCGCGCGACGCGCCGCGCGCGCTGGCCGCGATCGCGCGCAGAGCGACGGCGAGCGACCCCCAGGCGCGCTACGAGGCGCCCGGGGCGGTGCTCGAGGACCTGCGCCGCTACCTCGACGGGCGAGCCGTGAGCGCCGAGCGCGACACGCTCCTCCGCTCGCTCGCGCGCCTGGCGCGCCGCTACCCGGTGGCGGCCGCGATCGCCGCCGCGCTGGCCGCGCTCTCGCTGACGGGCGCCGGGGTGACCTACGGCCTGGTCGCGGCCCGCGCCGCGCGAGCGCGCGAGCAGCAGGGCGAGGCCGAGCGCCAGCGGGCGCAGGCGAGCGAGGCGCGCGCCGCGGCCGAGCAGACGCGCCAGGCGGCGGCCGCGCGGGTGGCCCTCGCCGAGCGCCTGCGGGGCTTCGACGCGGCGCTCGCCGAGGCGCTCGGCGGCGGCCCCGCGGCCGAGGCGCGCTTCGCGGCGGCGGAGCGGCTGGCGCGCGCCGCGATCGAGGAGACGGGCGACGAGCGCGTGCGCGAGGCCGTGCTCTCGCGCCTCCACCGCGGCCGCGGCGAGTACTACCTCACGCGCGCGCGCCCGCCCCGGGCCGACCTCGCGCTGGCCGACTTCGCGGCCGCGGCCGCGCTCGCCCCCGAGGACCCCGAGGCGCAGCTCGAGGTGTTCCTCGCCGCGCGCCGCCTCCCCGGGCGAGAGGCCGAGCGGGCCGAGGAGGCCGCGCTCGAGGCGCTGGCGCACCTCTCCGGCCCGGCCGCCCGGCTGGGGCAGCTCGAGCGCGAGGTGCGCGCGGCCGAGCGCGAGGCGTGGCGCCTGGCGCAGCAGCGCCCCCCGGCCATGCTCCCCTGGGCGGGCCCCAAGGAGGACCCGCTGTTCCGCGAGCTCGACCGGCTCGCCGAGCGGCGCTGGGACCTCGCCTTCGCCCACGAGCTGTTGGGCCGCTACCGCAACGCCCTCTCGGTCCCGGGCGTCCACCGCAACAACGAGGTCCTGCTCGAAGGCACGCCGACCAAACCGCGCTGGGAGCGGCTCGCCGCCTTCCCCAACTTCACCCGCGCGCTGCTCCTCGACCCGGTCGACCCCTGGGCGCCGGGCGGGTTCCTCGAGGCGCTCAACGGCCAGTGGGGCGGCCACCCGATCCTGCGCTGGAAGGGCGGCTGGCTGACCGCGCAGCTGGCGCGCCGCGCCCGCCTCGCCGCTCGCCCCGACGCCGCGATCGACCTGGCGCTGACCCTGCAGTACCACCTGGGCCGCGCCGCTTGCACGCGCCCGCTCCTGGAGCGCGCCCTGGCCGAGCTGCCCGTCACCCCCCGCAGCGGCCCCGATCCGCGCCAGCTCGGCGGGCTGTTGCTGGCGCGGGCGCGCCTGGCGAGCGGCGAGCGCGCCGGCCCCGAGCTGGCCGAGCTCGCGCTCCCCGCGCCGCTGCGCCCCGGGCAGCGCATGCTGCTCGGCTGGGACGCGCTGGCCGCGGGCGAGACCGAGCGCGGCCTGCGCGAGCTGCTCGAGGGTCTGGTGGCCTCGTTCGACGAGCCCAAGCTCGAGCCGCTCGCCGGCCGGCTGTACGCGCTCACGCTGCCCAAATACTGCGCCCCGCACGACCTGCTCCGCGCCCTCACCGATCGGCGCGTGCGGGCGGAGGAGCTGGTGCCGCTGATCTCGCGCCAGCTCCCGCCGCCGCAGCCGGGCGAAGGGCAGGACTTCCTCCGCATGTCGCTGGTGCTGGCGCGGGCGGTCGCGCTGGCACGCCTGGGCGGCGACCCGCGCCCCGACCTCGCCCGCCACGAGCAAGCGGGCGTGAACTACACGAGCTACGCCATGGGGCTGCGGCTGCTCGCGCTCGGCTACCTGCACGCGCAGGCCGAGAGCCCGCTCGCGCACCTGCTGCCGCTCCTGCTCTGGAGCGAGGCCAACCTCGACGTCGAGAGCCGCGAGCCGTTGGTGCTCGAGGCGCAGGAGCAGGTCGTGGCGCGCTTGCGCGCGCTCGGCCGCCGCGAGGCGGCCGAGGCCTTCGCCGCGCTCGACGCGCTCGACGTGGCGTTCCCGCCGCGGGCCTACGCCGACCCCGCCCTGTGGGACTGGCTGGGGAGGAGCCCCGGTGAGCGCTGAGGTCCAGCGGATCGCGGGGCGGTTCGAGGTCCTCAGGGAGCTCGGCCGCGGCGGCGTCGGGCGCGTGCTCCTCGCGCGCGACGCCCAGCTCGGGCGCAAGGTCGCGGTCAAGACGCTCCTCGCCGACTCGGGCGCCGCGCGCGCCCGGTTCGTGGAGGAGGCGCAGGTCACCGGCCAGCTCGCGCATCCGAACATCGTCCCGGTGCACGCGCTCGGCGTGGACGGGCGCGAGCTGTACCTGGTCATGAAGCTGGTGGAGGGGCGCGACCTCAAGGAGCTGGTGCGCGAGCTCGCCGCGGGCTCGCGCGCCGCGCAGCGCGAGTACGGGCTGCGCCGCCGGCTGCGCCTGTTCCTCAAGGTGTGCGAGGCGATCGGCTACGCCCACGCGCGCGGGGTGATCCACCGCGACCTCAAGCCGGCCAACATCATGTTCTCGGCGGGCGACGAGGTGCTCGTGCTCGACTGGGGGCTCGCGCGGCCGTTCGCCGAGCACCCCTCGGCGACGCTGGCGCGGCGCGAGGGCCAGGCCGAGGCGCCCGGGGAGCAGGTCCGCTCGCAGGTCCGCGCGCTGAGCGGCGACACGCACGGCGCCACCTCCGCCGAGCTGACCAGCGAGGGCGCGGTGATCGGCACGCCGGCCTACATGCCGCCCGAGCAGGCGGACGGCGGAGTCCCGCTCGATCCCCGCGCCGACGTGTACGCCCTGGGCGCCACGCTGTACGAGCTGGTGGCGCTCGCGCCGCCCTACCGCGGGCCGACGTTCGCCGTGCTGACCGAGGTCCTCGACGGGCCGCCCCCGCGGCCGAGCGCGGTCGCGCCGCCCGAGCACCCCGTCCCGCCGGCGCTCGAGTCGATCGTGCTGCGGGCCATGGCGCGCGAGCGCGACGACCGCTACCCCGACGCCGCGGCGCTCGCCGCCGACGTGGAGCGCTTCCTCGACGGGCGCCGCCCCGAGGCGCACCAGGAGCGGCTCGGGGAGCTGCTGCGCCGGCTGTTCGAGCACCACCGCGTGGCGCTCGGCGTCGCCGGCGGCGCGCTGACGATCGCGCTGGCGCTGCTGCTCGCGGCCACGCTCGCCGTCTCGGCCGAGGAGCGGCGGGTGCGCGAGGCCGCGGCGGAGGCCACGCGCGCCGCCGAGCAGGCGCGCGAGGAGGAGGCCGCCGCGCGGACGGCCGCGGCCGAGCTCGAGCGCTCGGCGCGCGCGGTCGAGCTGCTGGGAGGCGCGCTGCAGCAGGTGCTCGCCTTCGAGGCGCTCGCCACGAGCGCCACCCCGCTGACGACGGAGGAGGCCCTGGGCGAGCGCACGCTCGACCAGCACCGCGAGGACGCGCGCGCGGTGCTGACGCGGCGGCGAGGCGACCTGCTCGAGCTCGCCGGCCACGAGGAGGAGGGAGCCGAGCCGGCCGCGCTCTCGCCCGCCTTCGCCGGGCTCCTGCGCGAGCTCGAGGGGCTCGTCCGGCGGGTCGACCAGGCCTACGCGCAGGCGCTCCTCGGCCGCCGGCCCGAGCTGCTGCCCGCGCGCCTGGGCGAGCTCGACCTCGGCCCGCAGGCGCCGCTGTTCGCGGCCCGCGCCGCGCTCCGCTCCGAGCGGCGCGCCGAGGCGCGGGCCGCGCTCGCGGGCGCGAGCTTCGCGCCGGGGAGCCCCGAGGCGCGCGCCGCCGCGGCCCTGAGGGCCACGCTGGAGGGCGCGCCGCTGGCGACCCGCCGCGCGGCCTGGGACGCGGCGGTGGCCGCCGCGCCGACCTGGAGCTGGCTCTACCTGCGCCGCGGCGAGTGCCGCGTGCTCGCGGGCGACCACGCGGGGGCGCGCGAGGACTTCGACGCGGCGGCCGCGCTGTTCCCCGTCGACGCCTGGATCTACGGGGCGGCCGGGCTGGGCACGTTCCCGATCTACGGCGACCCGGACATCTACCGCGAGCTGGCCGCGTTCGTGCGCCGGGTCGCGCCGCAGAACGCGACGCTCAGCCTGCTGCAGGCGCAGAACCGGGTGTGGCTGGAGGGGAACCTCGGGGCGGCCGCCGCGGCCCTGAACGAGGCCGCGCGCTCGGGCGCGGTCCCCGAGCAGGTGGCGCAGTGCTGGCTGGCGCGGGCCGCCCTCGTGGCGCGCTCGCCCCAGGCCCTCGAGGTGGCGGAGCGCGCGACGCAGCGCGCGGCGGAGCTCGCGCCCGACGACCCGCTGGTGCTGGGTTGTCTGGCGGAGGTCGCGCTCCGCCGCGGCGCGCCCGAGGAGGCGCTGAACCTCGCCGCGCGCGGCCTGGCGCGCGCGCCCGACGACCCGCTCCTGAGCGGCGTGCGCGGCGAGGCGCTCCTGGCGGTCGGGCGCGCGGCCGAGGCGGTCGCGCCGCTCGAGCGCGCCGCGCTGCCGGCCCTGGCCTCGGGTCCGTGGCGCCTCCTGGCCGAGGCCTACCTCGCGAGCGACGACCCCGCCGACTGGGAGCGCGGCGTGGCCGCCGCGCGGCGCGGCCTGGAGCACGACCCGCCCACCACCTTCTCGCGCCACGCGCCCGCGCGGCCGATCCCGGGCGACCCGCGCCTCCACCGGGTGCTCGGGCAGCTCCGGCGCAAGCAGGGGAAGCTGGCCGAGGCGGCGGTCCACTTCGCGCGCGCCTACACCACGTCGCGCATGCGGTGGGCGACCGAGGCGCTCGGCGAGGACCTCGTGGACGCGCTCAGCCTGGGCGAGGTGCACGAGGCGCTCGGCCTGCCGGCCGAGGCGGCGCAGTGCTACGCCTGGGCGGCGGCCGACCCGCGCCTGAGCGCGGAGGCGCAGCGCCGCCTCGAGCGCCTCGGCGTGCCCCCCGCGGGGCCGCGCTGACGTGACGAGCCGCGTCGCGCAGGACGTCGGCACGGGCGCGGTGCGCGGGCTGTGCCTGGCCGCGATCGTGGGCGTCCCGGTCGGCGCGCTCCTCTTGCTCAACGACGCGCCCCTGGCCGCGTGGGCCAGCGCGGGGGCCACGCTGGCCGGGCTGGGGTTGATCGCGATCCCGGCGGCCGCCCTCGAAGGGCACGGCCGACGCGGCGCGGGGCTGGGCTGGCAGCTGGGCGCGATCTGGGCGGTGGCCTGGCTGGGGTTGGCGCTCGCGGCCTTGCAAGGGGTCTACGTCCACACGCTCGTGGCTCGCTCCTCTCCGGCCGCCGCGCTGGCGCAGGTCGGCGACGAGCTCGTGCGCCTCTCCCAAGAGCCCACCGCGCTGGCGCCGCTCGCCGGCCTGGCGATCCCGTTCGCGGTCGTCGCGGCCCTCGGGGCCGAGACCCCGCGGCTGGCCTCGCGCGCCTTCTGGCAGAGCCTGGTGTTCGGCGCGCCGCTCCTGGTGGTGGGCGGCTGCGGGGCCATGGTCGCGCTCGGGCTCGCTGCGACGCTGATCGCCTGGAGCTACCGCGCCGCCGAGCGGCTGCGCGGCCTGGTCGCGCGGCGGGGCGCCGACCCCGCGCGCGACGAGCTCTCGGCGCGCGTGGCGCAGGGCGAGCTGCGCTTTGGTCGGCTGTGGCTGCTGGCGCACCTCGAGGAGCCCG
>CAZMSZ010000056.1:0-18290 GCA_964569055.1 uncultured Planctomycetota bacterium
AGGCCAAAGCCCTCGACCAGCGAGGGGAACAAGAAGGCGCGGCTCCCGCGGTAGAGGGCGGGCAAGTCGTCCTGCGCGACGTAGCCCAGCATCCGCACCCGATCGACGATCTGGAGCGCGCGGCAGCGGCCGGCGAGGTCCTCCTCCTCCCAACCACGCCCTCCGCACAGCGCCAGCGACACCTCGGGGACGCGCCGGGCCACCTGCGCGAAGGCTTCCAGGGCCCGGGGCAGGTTCTTGGCGGGCTCGCGCGTGGCGACGTTGAGCACGTAGCCTCCGGCCCGCAGCCCGTGGCGCGCCAGGACCGCCGCGTCCGCGCTCTCCCGCTCGGGCAGGGCAGCGAACCGCTCGGCATCGACACCGAAGGGAACGACGCGCACCTTGGCGGGGTCGACGCCCAAGCTGCCGACGGCTTCCTGCTCGCTGTAGCGGGAAGCGACCAGCACCAGGTCGGCGCGGCGGGGGCACAGGCGGTGGAAGGCGCGGCGATAGAGGCGCCGCGTCCAGGGCGCCCCGGCGGCGGCGTGGTAGAGCTTGGCGTCCTGGAAGGTCAACACCTTCACCCCGGGCCAGGCGACCGGGAGCAGGTTGTTGACCGAGTGCAGCACGTCGACCCGGTGCGCCAGCGCCAGCGGCGGGAGCGCCAGCTGCTGGAAGGCCCGTCGCCGCGCATACGAGCCGTGCGCGAAGGGCGTGCGGACCAGGGGCAGCTCCGCGAGCTCGGGCGCGGGGCTGCCGAACACCACCAGCCGCACGCTCGGGTCGGCCGCGAGGGCGCGGGCCAGCGAGCGGCCGTAGTGCGCCACGCCCGTGCCCTGCGCCGGCTCGCTCGAGAGATCGAGCCCCACGCGCAGGACGGGCTCACCCGGAGATGGATCGCGTCGCACGGAGGTTCGCTCCTCTGCGGGCGCCAGGACGCGCGTCGGGGCAGCGGAAGACGCCCTGTTATACTTCCGCGCGCGGGGCAGACCGGGGCGACACTGGAATGGGCAAGCGGGCCCTGATCACGGGCATCACCGGGCAAGACGGCTCGTATCTGGCCGAGCTCCTGGTGGCGAAGGGTTACGAGGTCCACGGCATCGTGCGCCGCGTGGCGCTCGAGGACCCCGAGCACCGCCTGTGGCGGCTGCGCGCCGTGCTCGACCGGGTCACGCTCCACGCGGCCTCGCTCGAGAGCTACGCCAGCCTGTTCCGGGTCGTGCAGCAGGTCCAGCCCGAGGAGTGCTACCACCTCGCCGCCCAGAGCTTCGTGAGCTACTCGTTCGAGGACGAGTTCTCGACCATCGACGCGAACCTCCACGGCACGCACTACATGCTGTCGGCCGTGCGGCAGCTCGTGCCCGAGTGCCGGTTCTACTTCGCCGGGTCGAGCGAGCAGTTCGGCAAGGTGCGCGCTACCCCGCAGAGCGAGGAGACCCCGTTCTACCCGCGCTCGCCCTACGGGATCTCGAAGGTGGCCGGGTTCGACCTGACCCGCAACTACCGCGAGGCGTACGGCCTGTTCGCCTGCGCCGGGATCCTGTTCAACCACGAGAGCCCGCGGCGCGGCTACGAGTTCGTCACGCGCAAGATCACGCACGGAGCCGCGCGGATCAAGCTGGGGCTCCAGCGCGAGCTGCGCCTGGGGAACCTGGACGCGGCGCGCGACTGGGGCTTCGCAGGCGACTACGTCGAGGCAATGTGGGCCATGCTGCAGCAGGACGTCCCCGACGACTACGTGATCTCGACGGACGTGAGCCACACCGTCCGCGAGTTCGCGGAGCGCGCCTTCGCCTCGCTCGACCTCGACTGGCGAGAGCACGTCGCGCTCGACCCCACCCTCTACCGCCCGGCCGAGGTCCACACCCTGCGCGGTGACTCGAGCAAGGCGCGCCGGGTCCTCGGGTGGCAGCCCACGGTCGGCTTCGAGCAGCTGGTGGACATGATGGTCGAGCACGACCTCGAGCGCGCGCGCGGCGCCGCTCGTATGGCTTGAGGCCCTTCTGGGCGCGGTCCTTGCGTCACGTTGCTCCGCGCGTTAGCTTCCTCCAAACCTGGAGGGGTGCCGGAGCGGTCGAACGGGCTGGTTTCGAAAACCAGTGAGGGAGCAATCCTTCCAAGGGTTCAAATCCCTTCTCCTCCGTCGCGGCGGCCCCATGGGGCCGCCGTTTTCTTGGTTTCTGAGGGGCTCCGCCCCCCAGAGTCCCCCCGGCTGTCGCTGGGTGCGCGCCGCCGCGGCGACGCGGCTGTGCTGGTGTGAACTTCCAGGTCTTGGCGAGAGCGCCGCGTCGCCCGAAGCGGCGCTGCTCCTTGCGTGAGGCGCTTTCGTAGGGCGAGGGGTGGTTTGGGGCCCAGTGTCCGGAGCGGTGTGTCCGAGGCGCTGTCGCTGTGGGGCGGTCGCTTGGCCTCGTGCTCGCCCTTCATCCCGCTCGTCGCGAGGGGTGGTCGTGTTTCGCGACGGACTCCCCCCCAGACTTCCCCCCGCTCTCGCTGAATGGCGCGCCGCCGCGGCGAGGCGGCTGTGCTGGTGTGGACTTCAGGTCTTGGCGAGAGCGCCGCGTCGCCCGAAGCGGCGCTGCTCCTTGGCGAGAAGGCGCTCTGTAGTGCGAGAGGGGCTTCGGGCCCAGTGCCCGCTCTCGCTGTCGCTGCCTGCTGGTTGCGGGCGGGTGACCGCTGTCGCTGGTTTTGCCCGGACCAGGGGCATTTCGCGACGGCTCCCCCAGAGACCCCTCGGCGCCGCGGCGCCCGAAGGGGCGCTGCTCCTCGGCGAGAAGGCGCTTTGTGCTGCGGGAGGTGCTTCGGGCGAGGCGCGCGAGGTGGCTATCGCTGCTGTGCCGCGCGGTCGGACCCGTCAAGCTCGTTTCGCGACGGCCTCGCCCCCAGAGGCCCCCCGGCCGTGGCTGTGGCGCGCCGCCGCGGCACGGCGCCCGGAACTTCGGCGCCGATGCCGCCGCGGCCGCCCTGCGGCGGTGTGATGGGACGGGACATCAGCCCCGCGCTCGACACTTGGACGGACGCGGTTAGCCTTGGGGCGGTTTCGGCCGCCGAGGGAGCCCGCTCGATGCGAATCTACCTGCTGAACGCTCCCTTCCACCGCAACTACAGCTCCCACCAGCGCTCGCCGGCGGTCACCAAGAGCCGGACGCTGTATTACCCGATCTGGCTGGCCTACGCGGCGGGGCTCCTCGAGGCCCACGGGTTCGACGTACGCCTCGTCGACGGCCCTGGCGAGGACATCGACTTCGCCGAGGCCGTCCGGCGCGGGCGCGAGCACGCCCCGGGGCTGGTGGTGGTGGCGACCACCACCCCCTCGATCCACAACGACATCCGCGCCGCCGAGGCGCTGAAGGAGGCCACGGGCGCCTACACGGTCCTGGTCGGCACCCACACCTCGGCCCTCCCGCTCGAGACCCTCGCGGCGGCCCCGCGCGTCGACGCCGTCAGCCGCAAGGAGTACGACTGGACCCTGCTCGAGCTGGCCGAACGCCTCGCGGGCGGCGCGCGCGACGCCGCGGGCGTGCGGGGGCTCACCTGGCGGCGCCCGGGCGGCGAGGTCGTGGCCGAGCCGGACCGCCCCGAGCAGCCCGACATCAGCGAGCTCCCGCACGCGGCGCGCGTCTACCGGCGTCACTTCTTCGGCCACTGGACGCGCTACTTCTACGCGATCACCCGCCACCCGGTGGTGACGATCGTGACCGGCCGCGGCTGCCCGTACCGCTGCACCTACTGCCTGTTCCCGCAGACCCTCACCGGGCACCTCTACCGGCGCCGGCCGATCGAGGCGATCGTCGACGAGTTCAAGTACATCGAGCGCGAGTTCCCCGGCGTGCGCGAGGTGTTCATCGAGGACGACACCCTGACCGTCGACAAGAAGCGCTGCCGGCGCTTCGCCGAGGAGATGATCCGCCGGCGGGTCAAGCTGCGCTGGACCGCCAACGCGCGCTGCGACGTCGACTACGAGACCCTGCACCTCATGCGCCGGGCGGGGCTGCGCCTGCTGTGCGTGGGCGTGGAGAGCGCCGACCAGGAGATCCTCGACAACGTGCAGAAGCGGATCGAGGTCGGGCAGATCGAGCGCTTCTTCGGCGACGCCAAGCGCGCCGACGTGCTGGTCCACGGCTGCTTCATGGTCGGGAACCCCGGCGAGACCCGCGGCAGCCTGGAGCGGACGCTCGAGTTCGCCAAGCGGCTCGAGCCCGACACCGCGCAGTTCTTCCCGCTCATGGTCTACCCCGGCACCGAGGCCTACGCCTGGGCCGAGCGGGAGGGGCTGCTCGAGACCAACAGCTACGACCGCTGGCTCACCCCCGAGGGGCTGCATCGCAGCGTCGTCGAGCGCCCCAACCTCCCCTCCGAGGAGCTGCGTCAGTTCTGCGACCGGGCGCGCCGCTCCTTCTACCTCCGCCCGCGCTACCTCGCCCGCAAGGCGCGGCAGGTCGCGACCGACCCGTACGAGGCCCGCCGCACGGTCAAGTCGTTCGTGACGTTCGCGCGCTACCTGTTCGACCGCGACGGCGGCACGCGCGCCGCAGCGCGCTCCGGCGCGGACTGAGCGCGGGCCGTTCGCGCGCATGGAAGGCGGGCCGGCGGCCACGGTGATCATTCCGGCGCGCGACGCCGCGCGCACGATCGGGGCCACGGTCCACGCCGTCCTGCACCAGACCGACCGAGCGGGCCGGCCGGTGGAGGTGCTCGTCGTCGACGACGGCTCGCTCGACGAGACCGCCGCCGCGGCCCGCGCCGCCGGGGCCGAGGTGCTGCGCGCCGACGGCGACGGCCCCGCCCGGGCGCGCAACCTCGGCCTCGCCCGGGCCCGCGCTCCGCTCGTCGTGTTCACCGACGCCGACTGCGAGCCCGAGCCCGGCTTCGTGGCCGCCCTGCTCGCCCCGCTCGAGGACCCCGCCGTGGCCGGCGCCAAGGGCGTGTACGTGACCCGTCAGCGCGAGTGGGTCGCCCGGTTCGTGCAGGTCGAGTACGAGGAGCGCTACGCCCGCATGGCACGGCGCGCGACGATCGACTTCGTCGACACCTACGCCGCCGCCTACCGGCGCGACGTGCTCGAGGCGCTGGGCGGCTTCGACGAGCGCTATCGGCTGCCCTCGACCGAGGACCAGGAGCTCTCGTTCCGGGTCGCTGCTCAGGGACATCGCCTGGTGTTCGCGCCGGCGGCCCGCGTGGCGCACCTCCACGTCGCCACGCTGTGGGGCTACGCCCGCAAGAAGCACAAGATCGGCCGGTTCAAGGTGGCCACCTTGCGCCGCCACCCCGGCAAGGCCCTCCGCGACAGCCACACCCCCTTCACCCTCAAGCTCGAGGTCCTGCTCGCCCCGCTGGCGCTGGCAGGGGCGGTCGCGGCGCTCGCGCTGAGCCTGGCCGGCCCGGCCGGCCCCGCGCCGCTCGGCCTGCCGCTCGCCGCCTGGGCGCTGGCCCCAGCGGCTGCCTTCGCGCTCCTGAGCGCGCCGCTCTGGGGGCGCGTCCTGCGGCGTGACCCTCCGGTGGCCCTGCTCGCCCCGCTCCTGATCGGCGTGCGCGCGCTCGCGCTCGGGCTGGGGCTCGTGGCCGGCGCGATCGCCGCGGCGCGCGGCGGGCTGCTCCCCGAGCCCGCGCCCGAGCCGGCCCGCAGGTCCGCATGATCCGCACCTCGCGCGGCGAGGCCGCGGGCCTGCTCCTGTGCGACCTCGCCATGCTGGCGGCCGCCTTCGTGATCGCGTACGTGCTGCGCTTCCGCTGGGGCTGGCTCGTGGTCACCGACGTGCCCGCCCCGCCGCCCTCGGAGTATGCGCGGGCGTTCGCGTTCGTCGCCGCGGTGTTCGTGCTCGTGCTCCACAGCCGCCGCCTGTACGGCGTCATGCCCGCGCGCGGGTTCGACGTGGTCGAGGGCACCTGGCGCGCCTGCACCCTGGCCGCGCTGGTGGTGCTCGCGGTCAGCTTCTTCTACCGCGAGGTCTCCTACTCCCGCTCGGTCGGCCTGATCGCCTGGCTCGGGGCGCTCGCGTTCGTCCCCCTGCCGCGCGCCCTGCTGCTCGCGCGCCGCCGTCGGCTCTACCGGCGCGGCCGCGGCCTGGTCCCCGCGCTGCTCGTCGGCTCGGCCCAGCGCGCCGCCGACCTCCACCGCCGCCTCGGCGACCACCGCCGCTACGGGCTAGACGTCGTGGGCGCGCTCGCTCCGCCGGCGAGCGGACCGGGCCCCGCGGGCCTTGCCGTGCTCGGCGCGCTCGAGGACCTCGAGCCCGTGGTGCTCGCGACGGGCGCGCGCGAGGTCCTGATCTGCGACTCGCTCGAGCGGCTGGCGCTGCTCGAGACGCTCGAGCGCTGCGAACGGCTCGGCGTCGAGGCGCGGGTCGTCCCGCAGGTCTACGACCTGTTCGTCACGCCGGGCGACCTGACCGAGCTGCACGGGGTCCCGTTCATCGCCGTCCGCGAGCAGCGGTTCGAGCGCCTGTCGCTCGCGCTCAAGCGCCTGTTCGACATCGGCGTGGCGGGGACGCTCGTCGTCGCGTGCGCCCCGCTCCTGGCGCTGCTGATCGCGCTGATCCGACGCGAGAGCCCCGGGCCCGCCCTGTTCGCGCAGCGCCGCATCGGCGAGGGCGGGCGCGTGTTCTGGATGTGGAAGCTGCGCTCGATGGTGGTCGACGCCGAGGCGCGCCTCGCGGAGGTCGTCGACCTCGAGGCGCTCGAGCAGCCGGTGTTCAAGCCCGACCGCGACCCCCGCGTCACCCGCGTCGGCCGCTGGTTGCGCCGCTGGAGCCTCGACGAGCTGCCGCAGCTGTGGAACGTGCTCCGCGGCGACATGAGCCTGGTCGGCCCGAGGCCCGAAATGGAGGCCGTGGTCGCCCGCTACGACGCGCACCACCGCCGCCGCCTCAAGGCGAAGCCTGGCTTGACGGGCCTGCAGCAGATCGTGGCCCGCGCCTCGCCCGACCTCGACGAGCGCATCCGGCTGGACGTCTACTACATCAAGCGCCGCACGTTCCTGTACGACCTGTGGCTGCTCCTCCGCACGCCCTGGGCCGTGCTGGTGGGCCGTGGCGCGAGGTGATCGCGCTCGCCGCCCGGGTCGGCTCGAGCTCGGGGCGCTCGCGCTGATCCTGCTCGCGGCCGCGCTGTTGCGCGGGCTCCACCCCGGGGCCGACCTCCCCTGGGAGGTCGAGCGGACCAACGCCCCCTTCCTCGACGCCTACTGGTATCTCGAGGCCGGCGCCGGTCCGGCCGACGGGTCGCTCCCCGGGCCGGCCGAGCGCGCCCGGGCCTACGAGGTGCCGGTCTGGACCTCGCTCGTGCGCGTGTGGCTGACGCTGCTCGGGCCCTCGCACGCCGCGGCCGCGCTCCTGGCCGCCACCCTGGGGGTCGTCTCGGTCGCCCTGCTGTGGCGGATCTTGCGCGTCGGGCTCGGCGCCGGCCCGGCCCTCGCTGGCGCCGCCGCGCTCGCGCTCCTCTACCCGAGCGCCGCGCTCGACCGCACGCCGCTCATCTACGGCCCGACCACGCTGGTCCTCCTGCTGGCGGCCGCGCTGTGGCTGCGCGGAGGCGCCACCACGGGCTGGCGCCGCGCCGCGCACGAGCTCGCCGGCTGGGCCCTGGTGGCCGCCGCCGTCGTGGCGGTGCGTCCTCCCGCGGCGGCGCTCGCGGGCGGGCTCCTCCTGGCCAGCGCCGGTCGGCTGCGCGGGCGGGCCCGGGCGCTCGCCGGGGCGTGCGCCGCGCTCGCGGTGGCGGCCGGTCTGGGCCTGGCGAGCTTCCCCCCGCTCCGCGAAGCGCTGCTCGAGGCGCTGCGGGCGCACCCGGGTCTCGGCGCGCGCACGGCCGACCGGCTGCAGCGCTACCTCGCGGGCAGCCCCGACCTCGGCGACCTCACGGTCCGGCTGCTCGCCTGGGGCGCCGAGCCCGGCGGACCGCTCGAGGGCCGCGAAGGGCTGCGGCGGTGGGGCTCGGGCTTTGCGGCCCTCGCGCCCGTGACCCTGGCGGTGGCGGGGCTGGGCGCGGCGGCCGCCCTCAGCCAGCTCCGCCGCCTCCCCCCCGCGGCCCGCGACACCACGCTGCTGTTCGTCGGCTGGGGGGCGACGTTCCTGCTGGGCGCCGCCCTGGTGAGCTACCGGCCGCTCCGCTACTTCTCCCTGCTCGGGCCGCCCGTGGCCGCGTGCGCGGCCCTGGCCGTGGCCTGGGCCGCCGGACGCTGGCGCCCTGCCGAGGCGACCACCGATCGTCCGCTGACCCGCTTCGTCCGCGCGCCGGCGACGCTCGCCGCCGCGCTCGCGGGCGGCGCGTTCGCGTGGACGCACGCGGTGGCGGCCCTCACGGCCACCCCCACCGTCGAGCGGCTGCTCGCGGCAGGCCTCGAGGGCGCCCTCCTCGGCGCGTTCCTCCGCCTGGGCTGGTGCGCCCTCCCCGCCTGGCAGCCGTCCCCCCCTCGCGCCGCCAGCCTCGCCTGGGCCCTGGCGCTCGCGGCCTGCGCGCCGAGCGGGTGGGTCGCGACGACGCGGCTCCACGCCTCCCCGAGCTGGCGCGCGCGCGACGCGGGGCGCGCCCTCTGGGCGGCGGTCGCGGCCGAGGCGCGGGTCGTGGGCCCCTACGCCTCGCTGCTGTGCCTCGGGAGCGGGCGTCCACGCTGGCAGGGCTGGTGGATCGACACGCGCCCGGGAGCGCTCGCCCACACCTTGGAGCGCCTGCGCGCGCTCGGGCTCACGCACCTCGCGCTCGACCCCGAGCAGGAGCAGGCGGCCGGCCTCACCCGTCGGTTCGCCGAGGCCGGGGCCGCTCCGACGCTGGTCGCCGTCTTGCCGCTGGGTCACGCCTCGGCCGGGCCCAAGTCGCCGCCCCTCGTCCTGGTCTACCGGTTGGCCTGGGCCGAGCAGGCGGGCTACTCGCTCTCACCCTTCGAGCAGCGCCGGGCCGGGGATCGGCACGGGGCCGCGCTTTCGCCCGAAGCGGACCCGCTCCTTCGGGAGGCCCGAGTCCTGGCGCTCCGCTGGGAGGGCGCACCCGAGCGGGCCGCCGCGCTCACCGCGCTCGGCCCCCCCTGAGGCCCGAGCGCGCTTGACGGAGTGCCTCCGGCTTGGCTATAAACCCCGTCCGCTCGAGTGACGATTTAGGGCAAGGGCACTGACCCAGGGCGGCAGGGCCACCGCCGCGACCCGACGATCCCAGCACCCCTTACGGCGAGGCGCTCACGGCACGAGGTTTGTTGACTAGCGCGCCCAGGAGTTCCTCCCCATCACTTTCCGGACGTCCGACCCAAAGGAGATCACCTTGAAGTTGACCAAGAAGGGCTTCACGCTCATCGAGCTCATGATCGTGATCGCGATCATCGCCATCATCGCGGCGATCGCGATTCCGAACCTGATCGAGGCCCGCAAGCACGGCAACGAGGCCGCCGCCATCGGCGCCCTCAAGACCCTCGGCACCGCTCAGACCCTGTTCCGTGAGGCCGACAAGGACGGCGACGTCACGCTCGACTACGGCACCCTCGGGGACCTGGCGAGCGCCAACCTGATCGACGAGGTGCTCGGCAGCGGCACCAAGCAGGGCTACCTCTTCGAGGCCGTGAACGGTAGCACCAACAACACCGCCAACGACCCCTCGGGTGAGTTCACCTGGATGGCGAACGCCGACCCGGCCGCACCCGGCACCACCGGCGACCGCTACTTCGCGACCAACCAGACCGGGGTGATCTACTACACCACCAACGCCCCGATCACCGTGACGGCCAACACCGACTTCGACATCACCGCGCCGCCCGTCGGCAAGTAGTCGCGATCGACTCCAAGCTCGTTATCTTGGCAGCGGCGGCCGGATCGGCCGCCGCTGCTCTCGTGTGGAGGTCCCGCTCGCATGCTCCAGCCTCTCCTGATCCGCCCCGGCGCGCTCGAGCTCCAAGAGCCGCCCGACCCCGAGCCCGCGCCCGGCGAGCTGGTCGTGCGGGTCGAGCTGGCGCTGACCTGCGGGACCGACCTCAAGACCTACCGCCGCGGCCACCCCAAGTTCCCCTGCCCGACGCCGCTCGGCCACGAGTTCACCGGGGTGGTGGCGCGCGTCGGCTCCGGGGTCACCCGGTTCGCCGAGGGTGACGCGGTGCTGGCCGTGCCGTCGGCGCCGTGCGGCGAGTGCGCGCCCTGCCGCCGGGGCCTGGAGAACCTGTGCGAGGGGATCACGCCCGCGCGCATGGCGTGGGGCGCCTTCGCCGAGCTGGTGCGGGTCCCCGCGCCCGTGGTGCGGCGCAACGTGTTCCGCCGCCCTGCCGGGCTCGACCTCCGGCGCGCGGCGCTGCTCGAGCCGCTGTCGTGCGTGGTGAACGGGGTCGCGCGCCTCGACCTCGCCGGGCGCGAGACGGTGCTCGTGATGGGGATCGGCCCGATCGGGCTCCTGTTCGTGGCCGCCCTCAAGCTGCGCGGCGTGCCGCGGGTGATCGCCCTGGGCAAGGGGGCCGAGCGCCTCGCGGCCGCGCGGCGCCTCGGCGCCGACGTGGTCCTCGACCTCGCCGAGCACCCGAGCCCCCGCGCCGCCCTCCTCGAGGTCGCGCCCGAGGGCGCCTGCGCGGTGGTGGAGTGCGTGGGACGACCCGAGGCCTGGCGCCAGGCCGTCGACTGCGCCCGCAAGGGCGGCGAGGTGCTGTTCTACGGCGGGTGCCCGGCCGGGACCGAGGTCGCGCTCGACACGCGCCGCGTCCACTACGAGGCCCTCACGCTCAAGGGCGCGTTCCACTTCACCCCGAGCGACGTGCGGATCGCCCTCGACATGATCCTGCGCGGCGCCCTCCCGCTCGAGGTGCTCGTCACGGGCGAGCGCCCGCTCGAGCGCCTCGAGGAGGCGTTCGGCGAGCTGATCGCCGGCCGCGGGATCAAGCTCGCGATCACCCCGCCGGCCGGAGGGCGCTCGTGAAGGTCGCCCGCACGCTGTCCTTCGCCGAGACCCGGGTCGAGGAGGCGCCGCGCCCGGGCCTCCAACCGGGCGACGCGCTGGTCCGGGTCGAGGCCTGCGGGCTGTGCGGCAGCGACGCCACGCCCTGGTACGTGGACAAGAAGGCGCCGACGGTGCTCGGGCACGAGCCCGCCGGGGTCGTGGTCGAGGTCGGGCCGGGCTGCCCGCTGGCGGTCGGCCAGCGCGTGTTCATGCACCACCACGTCTCGTGCGGCGAGTGCCACTACTGCCGGCGCGGGTTCGAGACCTCCTGCGCGCTGTTCAAGCGGACCCGGCTCGACCCGGGCGGCTTCGCCGAGCTGGTCCGCGTGCCCGCCGAGAACGTGGCGCGCGACACGCTGGTGCTCCCCGAAGCGGTGAGCTTCGAGCAGGCGACGTTCGTCGAGCCCCTCGCGTGCAGCATCCGCGCCGTGCAGAAGCTGCGGCTGCGCCCGGGCGAGGAGCACGTGCTCCTGATCGGCCTCGGCGCGATGGGCCTCATGAACGCGCGGCTCGCCAAACACTTCGGCGCGCGCTCGGTGCTCGCGACCGAGCTCTCGGCCTCGCGCGCCCAGCGGGCCGGCGCCTGGGGCGTGGACCGCGTGTTCGACCCGCGCCAGCCCGACTTCGGCGAGCAGCTCCTCGCGGCGACCGACGGGCGCGGGCCCGATCACGTGATCGTCGGTCCGTCCTCCGCGGCGGCGATCCAGCAGGCCGCCGAGCTGGTGGCCCCAGGCGGCACCGTTTGCCTGTTCTCCCCGGTCGCCCCCGATCGGGAGATCCCGCTGCCGCTGCATCGGTTCTACTTCGGCGAGGTCACGCTGGTCTCGAGCTACTCGTGCGCCGCCAAGGAGACCCGCCTCGCGCTCGAGTTGATCGCGGACGGCGTCGTCCCGGTGGAGGAGCTCATCTCCCACCGCCTCTCCCTGAGCAGGGTAGGCGAGGGAATCCGGCGCACGGCGGAGGCCGGCGACGACTGGCTGCGCGCGGTGGTGCTGCCCCACGTCACCGAGTGACGCTCCAGGGCACCCCCCGCCTAGGTAGCGGGAGGTATCGCAACGGCTTGCGCTCGGCGCTCGTTTTGCTCAAATCCGCTCGCGGAGGGCTGATGCGGCACAGCGCGGCGTTCACCATGATCGAGCTCATGATCGTGATCGCGATCATCGCCATCATCGCGGCGATCGCGATCCCAGGCCTGCTCTCGGCGCGCAAGGCCGCCAACGAGACGGCGGCGATCGGGGCGCTCAAGACCATCCACAGCGCGCAGGCCTTGTTCCGCGACGGCGACAAGGACGGCGACGGCGCGGACTACGGCACGCTCACCGAGCTCACCAGCGCGGGGTATCTCCTCGACCCAGCGCTGGCCGACGGCAACAAGCAGGGCTATCGCTTCGAGACGGGGTCGTGCACCGACGCCGGCGGGAAGGGGGCGGCGCTCTACATCATCGCCAACCCCATGGCCGCCGGCAGCTCGGGCGACCGCTCGTTCTGCACCGGGACGAGCGGCGTGATCTACTTCACCTCGACCCCGATCGCCGGCGCGCCGCTGACCACCACGGGCAAGCTGCCGGCCGGCGTGCTCCCGCTCCGCTAGCCGTGGCGCGCGCCCTGGTCCTGCTCGCGGACGGGTTCGAGGAGGTCGAGGCGGTCACGCCCATCGACGTCCTCCGCCGGGCCGGGGTCGAGGTCACCGTGTGCGGCGTCTCGGGGCGGCGGGTCACGGGCGCGCACGGGATCGTGCTCGAAGCCGACGCGACCCTCGACGAGACCTCCTCCCTCGACGGCGTCGACCTGATCTTCCTCCCCGGCGGCATGCCGGGCGCCAAGCACCTCGGCGAGAGCGCGGCCGTCCGCGAGCTCGTCGCGCGCCATCACGCCGCCGGCGGGCGTGTGGCGGCGATCTGCGCGGCGCCCGCCGTGGCGCTCCCGGCCACCGGCGTCCTCGCGGGCCGGCGTGTGACCTGCTACCCCGGCTTCGAGCGCCAGCTCCCGCCCGACGCGACCCACGCCACCGAGCGGGTGGTGATCGACGGCCCGCTGGTCACGAGCCGCGGCCCAGGCACCGCGCTCGAAGCCTCCCTGGCGCTGGTCGAGCTGCTGGTCTCGCCCGAGGAGGCCGTCCGTCTCCGCGCCGGCATGCTCGTCGGTCCGTGATCTCCGCCGACGGCCTCTACTGCTCGAGCCGCAGGCGCGCGCGCAGCCGCGCGTTCTCGACCGCCAGCCCGATGTGGCGCGCGAGGGCCGCGAAGAACGGGAGCGAACCCTCCCGGACCTCCTGCGCGCCCTTGCGGGCGTCTACGTAGAGCACGCCGATCCGCCCCGCGTCGCTCTGGAGCGGCGAGCAGAGCACGGTCCGCAGGCCGAGCTCGCGCATGGACTCG
Organism: uncultured Planctomycetota bacterium; assembly: GCA_964569055.1. Taxonomy (GTDB): domain Bacteria; phylum Planctomycetota; class J058; order J058; family J058; genus JAWLGW01. The sequence goes on from CAZMSZ010000056.1 coordinate 13,251, forward strand.
GAGCTCGGGCCCGGGTCGTCGCTCGTCACCACGTAGACGGGCTCGCCGCTGCGGAGGACCCGCTCGGGGATCGACGCGCTGAACCGCTCGCGCAGCTGCAGCGGCTCGCGGTCGCGGCCGCGCGCGACCACGGTCGAGAGCGCGCCCTGCTCGTCCGTCAGCATGATCGCGCCGCGCTCCGCCTCGCTGGCCTCGATCGCCTTGTCCACCGCGAGCGTCAGCAGCTCGCGCACCTCGTGGGTCTTGCTGATCGCGTCGAAGGTCTCGACCAGCAGGCTCACGTTGTTGTAGTCGCGCGCGAAGTGGCCGGTGATGATCCCGGCCAGCCGGTCCTCGCGCGGCGCCACGGCGCCGAGCTCGAGGGACCACTGCTCCGCGCGGTCGCGACCGAGCTCCTTGGCGCGATACAGCGCCTGGTCCGCCTTGCGCACCAGGTCCGCGGCGGTCGTGGCGTGCGCCGGGCACGACGCGGTCCCGAGCGACGCCGTCATGCGGACGCCGTCGCCGAAGGCGTGCTCGCGCACCGCCCCGCGGACCTTCTCGCACACCACCAGCGCGCCGGCAGGATCGGTCTCCGGGAGCAGGACCGCCACCTCGTCCCCGCCGTAACGGAAGCACAGGTCGTCCTGCCGCACGACGGCCCGCAGCAGCTGCGCGACCTCGCGCAGCGCGCCGTCCCCCACGAGGTGCCCGCGCGTGTCGTTGACCGCCTTGAAGCCGTCGAGGTCGATCATGATCAGCGAGTACGGCACGCGGCTCCCCTCGAACGCCCGGTGCGACTCGCGCAGCTGACGCTCGAAGTGCCCGCGCGTGAACAGGCGCGTGAGCGGGTCGGTGATCGCCTGCCGGTAGAGCCGCTCCTTGAGCAGCGCGGTCGTGGCGTGGTTGGCGAGGGTCAGGAACAGGTACAGGTCCTCCTCGCGGAACGTGTAGGTGTTCGCGTCGGAGTCGAGGTAGATGCAGCCGAGCAGCTCGTCGCGCGCGCGCTCGGCGAACCGGCGCCGCTCGGGCCCCTTCTCCTCCTCGCCCTCGCGGCGCGGGGGCTCGGCGAAGGCGCTCAGGGGCACGCACATGGCCGAGAGCAAGCCGAGGTTGCGCACGCTGGCGCTCAGCACGCCCGGCTGGCCGTCGGCGATGCTCGGCAAGAACACGGGCGCGGCCGACTGACAGACCTGGTCGACGATCGAGCGCGGGTAGTCCGCGGCGCCCTCCAGCGTCCGCTTGCGATGGTCGCGCGCGAGGCGTACGTCGAGCCCGCCGTCGTCGTTGGTGAGGAACAGGATCCCCCGCCGAGCCCGCGTCAGCTCGATCGCCGCGTCCACGACCGACTCGAGCGCGGTCTCGAACTCGTTGCGCGCCGTGTTGAGCAAGCCGCTCGTCTCGCACAGCCGCCGCCAGCGGTCGAGCAGGTCGTTGGGCACCGCGGCGCGCGCGACGCCGCGGGCGGGCAGCCCCTCGCCGCCGGCCAGGATCCGGTCGAGGCGCGAGATCACCTGCTGGAGCTCGTCGTCCGGCACGGGCCCCTCCTTCGTAGGGGTCGCCAGGATAACCGAGCGCGGGCAGGCCCCGCCCGGCGGAGGGGACCGCTGCGGGTTCCGCGGGCCGGGCTCGCCTGCTGTAATCGCGGGGTGACCGGCGAGGCCGGTGAGGACCCGGGCCAGGCGCGCTGCCGCGCCGGGAGCCGCAGCTGAGCGCCGACGACCAGGACACCGTCCAGGCGCTGCTCGACGGGGAGCCCGGCGCCTGGGACCTCTTCGTCGAGCGGCACGCCGGCCTGGTGACCGGAGTCGCCCGCCGCTTGCTGCGCGGCCGCGGGCTCCCGGCCGATCCCGCCGACGTCGACGACGTCGTCGAGAACGTGTTCGTGATGCTGCTCGAGCGCGACGGCGCGCTCCTGCGCAACTACGACCCGCGCTACCCTCTGCGCAGCTACCTGGCCGTCCTCACCCGCACCGCGGTCCACCGCTGGCTCCGGCGTCGGCGCGCGAAGGTGGACCTCCCCGACCCCATGTGGGGCGACGCGCTCCCCGACCGGACGGCGATGGCCGCGCCCGAGCAGACCGCGCAGCGCGAGCTCCAGGGCGCCGTCCGCGAGGTGCTCGCCACGCTCCCCGAGCGCGATCAGCAGGTGCTCCGCTTGTTCTATTACGAGGGGCGCGACTACCACGCGATCGGACGGGCGCTCGGCGTGTCGGTCAACTCGGTCGGCGCGACGCTCAGCCGCGCGCGCGCGCGCCTGGCCCGCGCCCTCACCGAGCACCGGGACCTCACCGAGTCGGACTGGAGGTCCCTATGACCGACCGGCGCGGCACCGCCTTGCTGCGATAGCACTTACGGCATTCCCCGGCTCGCCGAACCGCAGTGCACGATCTCGGGCCCGCGCCGGCTATCTCTCCTGACGCCCATGAGCTGTCCCGACCTCGCTACCCTCTGCCGCGCCATGGACCTCGACCCGGGCGATCCGGACGCTCGAGCCGTCCATGAGCACCTCCTCCGTTGCGCGGTGTGCGAGGAGCAGGTGGCGGCGCTGCACGACGTCGAGGCCGTCCTCAGCGACGGGCGGACGTGGGGCGCCCTGGCCACGCCGGGCTGCCTGAGCGAGGTCGACCTGCTGCGCGCGGCCAGCGGCGAGGAGTCCCCGGCGGTCGAGCGGCACGCGCGGACGTGCGCCGCCTGTCGCGCCGACGTCCTCGCCCTCAGCGAGGCGCTGCTCGCGCCCCCCGAGCCCCTGCACGACGGCCTACGCCGCCGGCTCCGCGGGCTGGTCCCGCGGGGCAGCACCACCGAGGAGCTCGATCCGGTGCCGGTCGCGACCGCGCCTCGGCGGCGGAGCGAGCGCACCTCCCGGCGCAGCAAGCGCCGCCCGGCGGTCCGCTCGCTGCGCGGGCCACGCGTCCAGCAGCCGGTGTGGGCCTGGGGCGTCCTGGCGTCGGCCGCGGCCCTCCTGGTCGTGATCGCGCTCCTCGCGCCCGGGCCGGGCCCGCGCACCGACGTCGCCGGCAAGCAGCCCGGCAGCGAGCCGCGCCCGTCGTCGGGGCAGCTCGTCTCCGATCTCCTGGCGCAGCCCCGCGCTCCGCAGGGCGACCGCGCGGGGCTCGAGGGCGATCGGGGCACCCCCTCGCTCCCGCCCGAGCGAGCCCCCGACGACCTGCACGTCGAGCCCGAGGCGAGCGAGCCCGGGCCGGAGCGCGCCGAGCTGGCCATGGCCGACGAGCCGAGCTCGAGGGCCGAGCCGGACACGCCTCCGAGCGAGCCGCGGGCCGGCACCCAGACGCGCGCCGAGGCGGATCGTGGCGGAGACTCGCCGCGGAGCGGCGCCGAGGGCCCGGCGCGCCCCGAGGCGCCGATCCTCGACGACGGCGGCCGGCTGGCCCTCGCCCTCGCGCGGCTGGGCGGGCAGGTCGGCCTGCGCCGCGGCGACGGCGAGTGGCGCCGCCTGCGGCCCGGGCCGGGCGAGCTCGAGCTGATGCCTGGCGACCGCCTGCGGAGCGCCAAGGCGGGCGCCTTCCTCTCGCTCGACGACGGCGCGTTCGAGCTGTGCCTGGCCCGCGACAGCGAGCTGGTCGTGCGCGGCGCCGCCGCCGGACCGGTGCTCGGCCTGGCCGAGGGCAAGCTCCTGTGCGAGGTCGCCACGCTCCCGCCCGACCGCCGGTTCGAGGTGCGCACCGGAGACGGCGCCTTCTCGGTGCTCGGGACCGTGTTCGCCGTCGAGGCCGGCGCTTCGGACTCGCGGCTGCTCGTGAGCGAGGGGACGGTCGAGGTCAGCAACCCCCACGGTCGGACGCGGGTGCCCGCGGGTCGGTCGACCCGGGTGGCCGCCGACCGCGCCCCCGACGCGCACGAGGCGTTCGACGCCCGCGAGCTCGCCTGGGCCCGGGCGCTGGCGCCTCGCCGCCAGATCGTCTACCGCGCCGAGTTCGAGGGCAAGAACCTGGCGGGGTTCGTGGGCGAGCTCTCGCAGGAGCACGCGCCGCGCGGCGGGACCGCGCTCCTGCTCGCGCCGCTGCGCGACAACTCCTACTGGGGGCTCGGGGCGCACGTCCCCTCCGGGCGCATGAGCGGCTTCCGCGCCGATCCCGACACCTACGTGCAGTTCTCGATCTTCTGCGAGCAGCCCGCGGCGGTGCTGATCCAGGCCAACAACCAGAGCCAGGGGAAGCAGTTCAGGAAGCAGCTCGCGCACCCCGGCGGCTTCTGGCGCACGTTCACCGTGCCCCTGCTCGAGCTCAGCACCTACTTCGACCCGGGCGAGAACCCGGTGCGCGTCGGTGATCTGTTCGTGGACCTGCAGGTCTATGCGGGCGAGCCCGGAGCGACGGGGCCGGCGCTGCTCGACGACGTGCTGATCTATCGCAAGCTGTATCGTTAGGGCATGCCGCCCGTCTCCCGCCTCGTCCGCCCCGGCCGCTGCGACCTGTTCCTCCCGCTCGGCGGTGAGGCGCTCGTGATCGCCGATGGGGCCGAGCTCGACGGGTCGCGCCGCGAGGGCCGCCCCCTGCTCGAGGGCCTCGGCCCCGAACCCGCCTGGCGGGCGGCGGCGGGCCGCGGCGCCTTCCTCCCCTATCGCCTCGAGGCGGCCCGCAGCGGCCTGGTCGTGCGCGTGGTGCTCGGCCCCCTCGCGCCCCAGGAGGCGGACGAGTGGGTCGGCCGCGCCACGGGCGCGCTCGAGCTCCCGTCGGGGGAGCTGCTGCTCTCCACTCGGAGCGACGTGCTCCGCGGCGCCCACGACGAGGAGGCGCTCGCGCGCGTCGAGGTCGAGCCCGGGCGGCACGCCGTCGAGCTCTTCCTGCAGCTCCCCGGCCCCGGCGGGGAGCGGTGCCTTCGCGCGGCCGAGGCGGCCGCGGGCGAACCGCTCGAACCCTTCGGTGACTACCTCCGTCGGACACGCCCCGGCGAGGAGCCGCCCGACTGGCTGCTCCTCGAGCTCGGCCTGGCGCCCCACCGCGACCCCGGACACGAGGAGGAGTGGGAGGCCTGGACCGAGACCGATCGGTTCGCCCGGGTCCAGGAGGCCTCCGAAGCCCTCGGACTCGGCTTGGT
>CAZMSZ010000056.1:18390-26980 GCA_964569055.1 uncultured Planctomycetota bacterium
GGGACTGGCGAGCTGTCGTCAGGCCGCTCTGCTCACGAGCCGAGCGACCCGTACGGCGCGCGGCGCCAGGGGTGCTCCCTGACGCCGCGCGGGCGGGCCGAAGCCGCGCCTTCCCCCCAGAGTGTTCGACCGCCCCGGGCGCGGGCCGGCGGACCGGCCCGTGCCCGGTTCGGGAGATCAAGAACAGCCCATGCTGTGCCCGCAGTTGTGGCAGCGGTAGCAGCTCCCGTTGCGCACGGTGATGTTGCCGCACTCGCTGCAGAACGGCGCGTCGCCCATCAGCTCGGCCGCGAGCGCGTTCGCGCCGCTCAGCCGGCCCGCGAGCGGGGCCGGGAGGCTCGCCGCCGGAGTCGGGACCGGCGCAGCCGCCGCCGCAGCGCTCGCCCCGGGGGCGGGGGCCGTGGCCTCGACCTCCTCCTCGAGCTCGGAGTCGGCCGGCTTCACGTGGACGAAGTCGGTCCGGCCGAGGTACTCGTAGCCCAGCGTGCGGAACACGTAGTCCACCACCGAGGTCGCGAACTTGATGTTCGGGTGGTCGAGCACCCGCCCCTGCGGCTCGAACCGCGTGAACACGAACGCGTTGACGAACTCCTCCAGCGGCACGCCGTGCTGCAGCCCGAGCGAGACCGAGATCGCGAAGCAGTTCATCATGCTGCGGAGCGCGGCGCCCTCCTTGTGCATGTCGATGAACAGCTCGCCCAGGCTGCCGTCGTCGTACTCGCCCGTCCGCAGGTAGACCTTCTGCCCGCCGACGCGTGCCTCCTGCGTGAAGCCCCGCCGCTTCTTGGGCAGGCGGTTGCGCAGCAGCCGCGGCTGCGCCGCCGGCGAGGGCGCCGCCTCGGCCTTCGCCGCCGCCTTGCCCTTCGCCTCGCCCTCGCCCTCGTTCTCCTTGGAGGTCGAGTGCAGCACCTGCGAGGCCTTGCTGCCGTCCCGGTAGAGCGCGATCGCCTTGAGCCCCAACTTCCAGGCGTCGATGTAGATCTGCTCGATGTCCTCGACCGTGGCGTCGTTCGGCAGGTTCACCGTCTTGCTGATCGCGCCCGAGAGGAACGGCTGGACCGACGCCATCATGCGCACGTGGCCCATGGGCTGGATCGCCCGGGTGCCCTTGCGCCCGCAGCGGTTGGCGCAGTCGAACACCGGGAGGTGCTCGGGCGCGAGGTGCGGCGCGCCCTCGATCGTCAGCCGGCCGCCCGTGACCTCGCTCGCGGCCTCGATCTCCTGCGCCGTGAAGCCGAGCGCGCTCAGGAGGTCGAACGTCGGGTCGGTCAGGCGGTCGGCGTGACCCAGGCGCTTGAACGGCTCGTCCCCGAGCACGTGGCGCGTGAACGCGTGCCGCAGCTCGTACACCGCCGGCAGGGCCTGCTCGGCGCGGGTCACCTCCGCGCTCGTCAAGCCGCGCTGCTCGAGCGCGGCCCGGTTGACGAACGGCGCGTCGCTCAGACGCCACGTGCCGCGGATGTACTCGACGATCTCCTCGATCTGCCGCGCGGTGTAGCCGAGCGCCTCGAGCGCGCGCGGCACCGAGTTGTTGACGATCTTCAGGCTGCCGCCGCCGGCCAGCTTCTTGAACTTGACGAGCGCGAAGTCGGGCTCGACCCCGGTGGTGTCGCAGTCCATGAGCAGCCCGATCGTGCCGGTCGGCGCGAGCACCGTCGCCTGCGCGTTGCGGTAGCCGTGCCGGGCCCCGAGCGTCACGGCCCGATCCCACACCTGCACCGCCGCCGCGCGCAGCGCCGGGTCCGCGCCCTCGACGGGGAGGCGGTGAGCCGCGTCGCGGTGCATCTCCATCACCCGCAGCATCGGCTCACGGTTGTGCGCGAAGCCCGGGAACGGCCCCTTGCTGGCCGCGACCAAGGCCGAGGTCTCGTAGGCGGCGCCGGTCATGACGGCCGTGAGCGCGCCCGCGATCGCCCGGGCCTGCGGGCTGTCGTAGGGCAGGCCGAGCACCATCGCCAGCGAGCCCAGGTTGGCGAAGCCGAGCCCCAGCGGCCGGAAGTCGTGCGACCGCTGCGCGATCCGCTCGGTCGGGTAGCTGGCGTGGTCGACCAGGATCTCCTGCGCGAGGATGAACACCCGGCAGGCGTGGCGATACGTCTCCACGTCGAACGTGCCGTCCTCCTGCAGGAACTTGAGCAGGTTGAGGCTCGCCAGGTTGCAGGAGGTGTCGTCGATGAACACGAACTCCGAGCAGGGGTTGGTGGCGTTGATCCGGTCGGTGTTCGCGACCGTGTTCCAGGTGTTGCAGGTCGTGTCGTACTGCATGCCCGGGTCGGCGCAGCGCCAGGCGGCCTGCGCGATCTTGCGCATGAGGTCACGCGCCCGATAGGTGCGCGCCGCCTCGCCCGTGGTGCGCCACGTGGTCGACCACTGCCGGTCCTCCACCACCGCCTGCATGAACGCGTCGGAGGCGCGCACCGAGTTGTTGCTGTTCTGGCCGCCCACCGTCCGGTAGGCCTCGCCGTTGAAGTCGGGCGAGAAGCCGGCCTTGACCAGGGCCAGGACCTTCTCCTCCTCGCGCACCTTCCACTCGATGAACCGCTCGATGTCGGGGTGGTCCATGTCGAGGCAGACCATCTTGGCCGCCCGCCGGGTCGTGCCGCCGCTCTTGATCGCGCCCGCGGCCCGGTCGAACACCTCGAGGAAGCTCATCAGGCCCGACGAGCTGCCGCCGCTCGACAGCCGCTCGCCCTCGGCGCGGATCCGCGAGAAGTTCGTCCCGGTGCCCGAGCCGAACTTGAACAGCCGCATCTCCCGCTGGATCCCCTCGGCGATGTCCATGAGGTCGTCGTCGATCGCCTGGATGAAGCACGCCGAGACCTGCGGGCGGGTGTAGGCGTCGGGGGCCGGCGCGACCTTGCGCTGCTCGAAGTCGTACGCCCAGCTCCCGACCGGCTTGCCGGTGATCCCGTACGCCTCGGCCAGGCCGCAGTTGAACCAGACCGGCGAGTTGAAGGCGCCGACCTGCTGGATCAGCATGTAGGTCAGCTCGGCCTCGAACGTCTCGGCGTCGGCCGGCGTGGCGAAGTAGCCGCCCTGGCGCTCGCCGGACGCGCGGATCGCCTTGGCGATGCGCTGCACCGTCTGGAGCGCGCTCGTCTCGTGGCCGGTCCCGGGCACGCCCGCCTTGCGGAAGTACTTCGAGACCAGGATGTCGGTCGCGAGCTGGCTCCAGGAGGCGGGAACCTCCACGTCGTTCATCTCGAACACCGGCGAGCCGTCGGGGTTGCTGATCACCGAGCGCCGCCGCTCCATCGGGATCCCGGCGAGGAAGTCGACCCCAGGGCGGGTGAAACGACGCTCCATCTGCAGACCAGCCCCGACGACCCCCGTCTCCCGCTTGTCGACGACCTGCACGGCCATGGTGGCTCCCCTCTCCTTGGCGAGTTCTCTGGCAAGTGCCTGGGCGCGCCCTCGTTACTGGAGGGGCGGGCGCCAGGCGCTGCGGCTTGGTTGTCTTCGAGGGTGTCCCGCCCGAAGCAGGGGCAGATTCTGGCAGCGCCCACCGACAGGCCGAGGAGCGCGACCCATCGCCTGATGTCCGAGTCGGTTGACGCACCTGCTCACTGGGCCGGCGGCCCGGGTGCGTCGGGCGCGCGCTCCGCCCACCCGACCGGCTGGCCCTTGGCGGCACGGGAGTTGTGCACGGCGAGGGGCAGCCACCCCCAGCCAGCGAGGCCGCGTTGTGCTGCTCTCCGCAACCGGGAACGACCGAGGAGACCGCCCCATGACCGTGCTCGCGACCCCCCCTGCCCGCTTCGCCGCGGGCGCCCTGTGCCTGGCGCTCGTCGCCACCGGGACCGGCCTGCTGCCGGTCGCTGGAATGGTGCCGCTGACCGCTCCGCCCCCCACTCCGATCCACGCTCACGATCACCCCACCGGGCCGGCGCGCCCCGCCGCCAGCGGCTCCTTGGCCGGGATCGACCTCGCCGCGAAGCTCAGCCAGGCCGTGGTCGTGCGCGAGGGGAGCCGGCTCGTGGTGCAGTGCACGGTCGACGTGCGCGACGACGCGGTCGAGACCGGGACCAAGCGCCCGATCGACCTCGCGCTCGTCCTCGACACCTCGGGGTCGATGGAGGGCGCGATGTCCCTCCTCAAGCAGGCGACGCTCGGGATCGTGAACCGCCTCGGCCCCCAGGACCGGATCACGGTCGTCACCTACAGCAACGCCGCCCGCGTGATCTACCGCGGCGTGCCGCGCGCCGAGGGGAGCGGCGCGCTCGAGCAGGCCGTCGCGGCGCTCTACGCCTCGGGCGGCACGAACCTCTCGGCCGGCCTCGACCTCGCCGCGCAGGCCCTGCAGCAGCAGGACACCCCGATCTGCCGAGGTCGGGTGAGCGACACGCCGGAGCGCTGCAGCGAGCAGCCGCTCGCCCGCCAGAAGCGGATCCTGCTGCTCACCGACGGCCTCGCCAATCAGGGGATCACCGACGGGCTCGAGCTGCGGGCCCGCGTCCAGGCCGCCCGGAGCGGCGGCGTCGCCCTCTCCAGCCTGGGGCTCGGCTCGGAGTTCAACGAGATGCTCCTGGGCGACCTCGCCGACGCCGGGGGCGGCATGTATCACTACGTCGACGCGGCGGCCAAGCTCGATGCGGTCTACAAGGCCGAGGTCGAGGCGCTGCAGGGCGTGGTCGCCACCAACGCGGCGGTGCGGCTGGTGCCCGCGCCCGGGGTCACGATCGAGCGCGTCCACAGCTGGCCCAGCCGGACCGACGGCGGGGCGACGGTGGTGCCGGTCGGCGACCTGGCGCGCGGCCGCGCGCTCAAGGTGATGGTCCACCTCCGCCTCGACGCGGCGGCCGCGGGGCTCGCGGTCCGCGACGTGGCCCGCGTCGCGCTCGCGTTCCGCTCGCCCGAGACGGCGGCCCTGCACGAGCTGGCCCCCGACCCGCTGTCGGTGAGCCTGACCGCGGACCCCCGCGTCGCCGCCGCCAGCGCCGACCCGGCCCTGTCCTCGGAGTTGACGCGGCTCGAGGTCGCCGATCGCCTGGCCCGGGCCCGGTCGGCCGCGGAGGCGGGCCGCGTGGAGGAGGCGCAGAGCCTGGTGCAGGAGTGCAAGCAGATCGCGGGCGCCGACGCGATCGAGTTCGAGGCGCCCAGCGGCGAGCCCGTGCGGCTCGAGTTCGACGCGCTCGCGGATCAGCTCGACGCGGGCGCCGCCGCCCCGGCGGCCCGCGCGGCCCTCAAGCAGAGCATGCAGGCCGAGCGCCAGATCGCGCGCTGAGCGAGCGGGCCGGCGAGGGCGCGCGTCGCGCCCTCGCCGCCGAGCCGACGAGCTGACGAGCCGACCAGCCGATTCGAGAGGAGCGCGACGTGATCTTGTTCGTGTGGGAGAAGCAGGAGGGTCGGCGCCTGGTGCTCGGCCTGCTCCTGGCCGGCGCCGCCGCCGGGGCGCTGGGGCCCTCGCTGGCGCCCGTCCTCGGGCCCGCGGGCGTGGTGGCCGCGCTGGCCGTCGCCCTGGTCCTGGGCGGCTGGATGGCGCGGGGCGCCCGCGGGCCGCTCCTGGGGCCGCTGGCCCTGGCCGCCGCGGGCGGGGGGCTGGCGGGGCTCCTGGCGCCACGGCTCGCGCCGGGCGCGAGCCATGCCCTGCTGGGGCTGGCGGTCGGGTCGGCCCTGGCCGCGCAGCGCGGCGGCGAGGAGGGCCTGGCGCCCGCCCTCGACGGGGCGATGCGCGCGGCGCTGGGCGCGCTCCTGGGCGGCATGGCGGCCGGCGCGCTCCTGCTGGCGCCCCTGGCGGCCTCCCTGTCGCCGGCTGGCGCGGCGGCCCTGACCGCGACCGTCCTCGCGGCCTCGATCGCGGGCGCCGAGCTGACCCGCGGCCTGCTGTGGGTGGACGCCGCGCCGCCGGCCGAGGTCGCCGCGCTCCTCGCCGAGTGCGGGCCGACCACCCAGCCCGTGCTCGCGGCGGCCGAGGCCGCGCACCGGCGGGCCGTGCGGGCGGTGCTCGAGGCGGTGCGCGCGGGCGGGCCGCTGGGGTTCCGACCGCGCCAGCCGCTCGGTCTGGCGCGTCGCCTGCTGGAGGCGGCCGCCCGCGCGGCCGCGGCCTCCGAGCGGGACGAGGGCGCGCTCGCGGCCCTGGGCGAGGACGCGGGCGCGCTCGAGGCCCATCCCGACCTCGTCGAGGCGCGCCGCCGCCTGCGGACGACCCTCGCGGCGAGCGCCGAGCGGGCGCGGCAGGAGGCGGGCCGCCACGCGGCGGGCCTCGAGCGCCTGGCGCTGGCGCTCACCGACCCGGCCGCGGCGTGGCCCGAGTCCGCGCTGCCGGCCGCGCCTGGCGACGTGGCCCTGGCCGAGGTCGACGCCTTCGCGCGGATCGTGCGCGGGCAGCTGGCGGCGTGAGCCCGCCCGTCCCTTGCACGCCCGCGCGCGGTGGCGATCATGGCGACCCGGGGAAGGTCGGCCGATGCTCGAGCCCAGCCAGCGCGCGGACGCGCCGGGCGCCCGCGGCGGGCCCGACGAGCTCACGGACGAGGAGCTCGAGGCGCGCTGGAAGCAGGGCTCCGCGCCGGCCTTCGCGGTGCTGTTCGAGCGCTACCACCGCCGGGTGTACGGCTTCGCGCTCCGGCTCGCCGGCGACGCGCACCTCGCCGAGGACCTCGCGCAGCGCGCGTTCCTCAACCTGTACCGCAAGCCGCCGCCCGGGACCGGGCGCGGCAGCTTCAAGACGCTCCTGTTCACGGTGGCGCGCAATGAGGCGCTCAACGAGCTCAAGCGCGCCAGCCGTCGCTACGAGGACTCCATGGAGGGCGCTCCAGAGCCGGGTGACGGGCAGGCGCCGCCCAGCGAACGCGCCGCGCAAGGCGAGGAGGCGCGCCGGCTGGAGCAGGCGCTGCAGGAGCTGCCCGACGACGAGCGCGAGGTGGTGCTGCTCCGGCAGGTGGAGGGGCTCTCCTTCCGGGAGGTGTGCGAGGTGACGGGGCTGAGCCGGGACGCGGTACGCTGGCGGCTCGCGCGCGGGCTCGAGCGGCTGCGCCGCGCGCTGCTGGGATCCGAGGGATGATGGACTGCGAGCGGACCGATCTGCTGCTGGGCTGGCTCGAGGACGCGCTCGACCCCGACGAGCGCGTGGCCGTCGAGGGCCACCTCGCGGGCTGCGCCGCGTGCCGCGACGCCCTCGAGGGGTACCGCGCGACCGCCCGGGCGCTGGCCTCGCTCGAGGCGCCCGCCCCCTCGGAGACCGCGCGGACGTCGGCGTACGCCGCCATGCTCGAGGCCATGGACGACGCGGCGAGCGACCCTGCGCCGGGCGCCGCGCCTCGCGGCCGCCTGCTCCGCTTCGCGCCGCTGGCCGGAGCGGCGGCGGCCGCCGCGGTCCTCGCCGTGGCGACCATGCTCCCCTCCCGGCCCGCTCCCGGCGAGCTCGCGGCCGCGCGCGAGCAGAGCGCCGAGGCCGAGGCGGGCGTGGCCAGCGCGCCGCCCGCGGCCCCAGCCGGCGCGCGCTTCGAAGCCGCGAGCGAGCTGCGCGGCGAGCCGGCCGCGCCCCCACCCCAGGTGACGCTCGCCGACGCGGCCCCGCCGACGCCGGCGCCCGACTCGCGCTCGCCCGAGGCCGCGACCCGGCCGCGCGCCGAGCTGGGCGGACGCGCGCGCGAAGCGGTCGAGCGCGCTGGCGCGCTGGAGGACGCGGCGAGCGACCCTGCGGCGGGCGCGCCGCGGGCGCCGGCGCCGGAGCTGGCGAGCGCGGCGCAGCGGCGCGAACCGCTCGCGGTCTGGCGCGTCCACGACGAGGCGGGCGGGCGGCTCTACGTCCTGTTCGAGGACGGGGTGCAGCGCGGCGCCTGGCCGGCTGCCGACTCGGGGGCGGGCGCCCAGGCCGAGCCCGGAGCTGGCGCCGGCGGCCCGGGTGACCTCGGAGCCGCCGGTCCTGCGGCGGACGAAGGCGCCGGGTCGCGCTGGCCGCGCGGCCTCGCGGAGGCCAAGCCCGAGGCGAGCGACGGCGACCCGGACGCGCCCTCGGTCGTCCTCCTGGAGCCCTCGGCCACCGCGCACCTGGAGACGGCCGCGGTCAGCGCCGCCGACCCCGCCGTGGCGGGCGACCTCCTCGCGATCCTCGCGCGCGAGCTCGCGCCGCCGGTCCGCCGCTCCGCCAGGCTGCATGGCCGCCACCCGCCGCCTGCCGAACCAGCGGGCGCGGCCGCGCCTGGGGCGCGCCTCCGTCCGCGTCGACCCGAGGTGGTGCTGACGCTGTTCGCGGCGCTCGGCCAGCGCGACCTCGCCCCCGACGCGGCGCTCCCCGAGCTGCAGGAGCGCCTGCGCACCATGCGGGAGTACTTGCGGCTCCGCGCGCTCGAGGCCGAGGAGCCCGCGCCTGCCGAGCTGGAGCGCGCCCGGGAGGCGCCGCCGCCCGCGCCCAAGGCGCGCTAGCCCGCCTCCGCGCAAGTCGCTTGGAATAGCGGAGGCTGCCAGAGCGGCATCCGCAGGCACCTGACCAGCCAAGCGGCATCCGGCGGCGGCTCTCGGGCTGCGAGCGCCGCTCGCCTTCGCGCTCGCGGCGCGTGAGGCCGTGATCTCGCAAGCTTCGGCCGAGCTGGTCCAGGCGAGCTGCGCGCATGCAGCACCTCGCCGCAGAGTACTGAGCCTGCTCGGCTCC
>CAZMSZ010000057.1:0-17900 GCA_964569055.1 uncultured Planctomycetota bacterium
CGATCGCGCCGAGCGACTCGGGCTCGTCCATCTCGCCGTCGCCGAGGAACGACCACACCCGCGAGGCGGAGACGTCCTTCAGCCCGCGGTTGCACAGGTACTTGTTGAACCGGGCCTGGTAGATCGCCATCAGCGGCGCGAGGCCCATCGAGACGGTGGGGAACTCCCAGAAGTCGGGGAACAGCCACGGGTGCGGGTAGGAGGGCAGCCCGCCCACGAGCTCCTGGCGGAAGTGGAGCAGCTGGTGCTCGCTGAGGCGCCCCTCGAGGAACGCCCGCGCGTAGATCCCCGGCGAGCCGTGCCCCTGAATGTAGACCTGGTCGCCGCCGCCCTGGGCGTCGCGCCCGCGGAAGAAGTGGTTGAAGCCGACCTCGTACAGCACGGCCGACGAGGCGTAGGTGGCGAGGTGGCCGCCGATCCCGTCGTTCTCGAGGTTGGCGCGCACGACCATCGCGACCGCGTTCCAGCGGCACAGGTCCTCGATCTTGCGCTCGAGCTCGAGGTCGCCGGGGTAGGCGGGCTCCTCCTCGGGCGGGATCGTGTTGACGGGCGGGGTCTGGGCCTGGAACGGCACGTCGACCGCGCGCAGGCGCGCCCGCTCCTCCAGCCGCTTCAGCAGGAAGGCGACGCGCTCGGGCCCCCAGCGGTAGAGGGCGTCCTCGAGCGAGTCGAGCCACTCCTGCGTCTCGTCGGGGTCGACGTCGGGGGGCGTCGCCGCGCCGCTCCGATCAAGCTGCTTGTTCTCGCACATGGCTGCGCTCGCCTCCCTGCGCCGGCAAGGGCGACGACTCTATACCCCTCGCGCGGCGAAAGCCATCCACGCGGCCGGACCCCGCCAGCGGCGGCCCGCGCGCGCGCTGCTACCATGATCGCCGAGCCGAGCGGCGGGCGGTCCCGCGGGACCGAGCCGAGCGGCGCGAGGCGGGAGCAGGTGGCATGGGCGTTCTGAGCGATGAGGAGCGCGCCCGCGCGGCGCAGGTGAGCGGCGACGCGGGGATCGACGACCCGGGCGTGCGCCAGGCGGCGGCGGAGCTGGCCACCTTCCCGAACGCGTTCCCGGGGCGCGACTACGTGATCACGATCGACTGCCCCGAGTTCACCGCGGTGTGCCCCATGACCCAGCAGCCCGACTTCGGGCGGATGCTGATCGAGTACGTCCCGGGCGAGCGCTGCCTCGAGCTCAAGTCCCTCAAGCTCTACCTCGGCGCCTACCGCAACGTGGGGATCTTCCACGAGACCGTCACCAACGCGATCCTCGACGACCTGCGCCGCGCCCTCGACCCGCGGCGGATCGTGGTGAGCGGGACCTACAACGCCCGCGGCGGGATCACGACCACCGTCCGGGCCGAGTGGCCCGAGCCGAGCGACTCCCTCCGCTCCGCCTGAAGGCGACGCTTGGTCGCCTCGGCGCGCGCTCCCTCACGGGGGCGACGGGGGACGTACACGCGTTATGTGGCCAGGGCTTATGCGCTCTGGTTGCAGTCCTCAGGCGCGCCGTCTAGAACGAACGCGTGGTCGGGGATTCCCTGACGACAGCGTCGGGGCTAGCCCCACCAGACTGTCGGGACACCTGGACGGGAGCGTTTTCGGTCGTCCAGGAAGCCGGACACGCACGCACGCAAGTCGGGCAGAGGCGCTTCGGACTCGGTCATGCACGTCGCGGCGCGGGCTTGGGCGACAGCCAACTCGGAGAGGCGACATGAGCAGGTCGAGTCAGGACGAACCGGCAGCCGATGGGGAGCGACGACGCGACCCGGGGCGGGAGCGCGGCGCCGCGTTGGTCTTCGTCATGCTGTTCGGAATGGCCGCGATGAGCCTGGTCATGATCCTGCTCACGCTCAGCGAGAGCGGGGTCAAGCACCAGACGGCCCGCCGCCTGGACCGCGAGCTCAACAACCTGCTCCTCGAGGGCGTCTCGCGGGCGATCCACGAGATCAACCTCAACCAGTTCAAGACCGACACCGAACGGAGCGCGGACGAGGTCGACCCCGACGGCGACGGGATCGGCGCCCTCCTCGGCAGCGACCTCGGCGGCAAGGAGCTGTTCGCCGACGACGGCCGCTCGCTCGGGTTCGTGCGCGCGGTGGTGGTCAAGGAGACCGTCGACGGCCAGGACAAGCGCGTGCTGGTCGTGGCCGCCGCGACGCCCAACTTCACCAGGCCCGAGCGGGTGGTGAGCGCCAAGCTCCTGATCGGGCGCGTCCTGCCCCCCTGGCTCCGCGACCGCGAGGCGTTCAGCGTGGTGGGGCCCGCCGGCGCGGACGGGTCGGGCGGGGTGACGGTGAGGAACGGCGCCGGGCTGTCGATCACCTCGGCGGAGGCCGGCGTCCCCGCGGTGAACATCGAGGATCCGACCTGGCACGACAAGTTCGTCGACGCGGTCACCGCCGGCAACGGCGCGTTCAACAACAAGATCAGCATCAGCGGGTCGAACAGCGACGGTCAGATCGTCAGCGACAGCAGCACGATCGTGAACGAGGAGGCGGGGCTCGTCGACGAGCAGCTCGCGCAGGACATCACCGAGGCGCTCGACCAGCTCGCCCGCGACATCATGCGGAGCCAGAACGGCTACACCGGCCTCGAGCTCAAGAAGTACATCCAGGACAACTACCAGGCCTGGCCCGACCGCAACGGCGACGGGGTCCAGGATCACGACGACATCACCGACACGATCCCCGGCGGGACCTACGTCCTCCCCGAGGGCGACTACTACCTCGAGGCCGCCAACACGGTGATCTCGAACCAGGTCAACCTGTCGGGCACGGGCAACCTGGTCCTCGGCGGCAACGTGACGATCAAGGGGGGCGGCGGCGACACGGGCGGCTTCGCCTGGGACGGAAAGGTGATCGTGACCCACGAGACGGACGAGAGCCTGGGATCGGGGGCGGGCCTCCACATCGAGAACGGCACCAAGGTGACGATCGGCCCCAACGACCCCAACTCCGTCCTGGCGGTCAACGCGGGCGACGCGAACGTGGGCGGGGAGGCGGTGACCTACGTCGCGGACGGCGGCGCGCGGGTCACGGTCAACGGCGTGTTCCTGCTCACCTCCGCCTCGGGCTCGACCAGCGAGTTCGCCGACAGCGGCTCGCGGACCGTGGTCAACGGGATCGCGATGTTCGTGGGTGAAGGGATCGACTACAACGTCGACAGCGGCGGCGGCTGGGAGGTCAACGGCTCCATGGTCTTCGCCTCGCCTGAGGGCGGCGGCACCGCGCCGAACATCCTCCTGAAGAGCGGCTCGGACTCGAAGTTCAACTTCAACAACGGCAACTTCGAGGCCGGCATCGAGACCTTCTCCGACCTGGTGGAGGGGATCGGGGTCAGCCAGCAGACGTTCCCGATCTCGCTGGCGGCCTACATGGAGGAGCCAGGCCTGGCGCCCGCGCTCGACGCGCTGCTGGCGGCGCACACGACCCGGCTCGGCTGGGAGGACGTCATCGACGACCAGCGGGAGCTGCCGTGAGGCGCGGGACTCGCTTCGACCCGCGCGCCGCCCTGACGCTGATCGAGATCACGGTCGCCTCGGCGCTGCTGGTGGTGTTCCTGGCGGGCCTGTTCGCCGCGCTCGGCGCGGCCCGCCGGGCGGAGCTGTTCGCCCGCGAGCACCAGATCGCGCTCGAGGCGGCCACGCGGCAGCTCGACCTTCAGACCAGCACCGAGTTCAGCGAGCTGCTGACCGTGCTCGGCGATGACACCAGCTCGACCGGCGTTCAGATCGTGAGCGAGCCGCTGACGGTCGGGTTCGCGACGAGCCAGGTCGCGCTCCGGGGCGCTCACGGCGACGGGGACGACGACGCGCTGCGGGCCTACGTCAAGGTCGTGCCGAACCAGCCCTACGAGGGCTTCGACGACTACGACGGGGACGACGTGCGGGACATGGTCCTGATCCAGGTGGTCGTCAAGTGGGTCAGCTTCGACGGCTCGGAGCTGGAGCTCCAGCTCCAGCGAGTGAGGTCGCGCGGATGAGGTCCTCCACCATGCGACGCGGGGTCACGCTGCTCGAGATCACGATCGCCTCGGCGATGCTGACGATCTTGGTGCTGGTGATCGCCAGCGCCACGATCCCGCTGCAGCGCCAGGCCAGCGACAGCTACCGCAACAACGACCAGGAGGCCGCGGCCCGCCGGATCCTCGACATGATCCGCCGGGACCTGCGCCAGACGGGCTGGAACAGCAACCTCGCCTCGGATCCCATGTTCACCGCGGGGGGCGCGGCGCCGTCCGATCTCGCGGACGGGACCAGCCACACGCTCTTCACCTGCCGCCTGCGGACGGGCCTCGGTGAGGCGGACTGGTCGGCGACGGAGGTCTCCTGGCTGGCCGTGCGCGACGGGAGCTTCAGCGGCGTCCCGACCGCCACCCCGCGCTACCGTCTGGTCCGTCAGGCCGACTACGACCACGACGGGACGGTCGAGGCGACCGAGGCGCTCGAGCTCGCGCGAGGGCTCAGCGCGGTCTCCATCCTCGAGTCGGCGGGCACCCAGAGCGTGGTCGTCTCGATCACGCTCACCGAGCCCGATCCGCGCCGGGATGGGCCGGGGATCCCGCCCCCCCTCTCGCGGGTGTTCCGGGACGTGGTCGAGCTGCGCAACGGGGTGAGGAACTGATGACCGGGACGGGAGCGGCCCTGGCGCTGGCGCTGAGCGCCATCTCCGGCCTGGGCCCCTTCGAGCTCACCACCCTCGACGATGCGCTCCAGGCCCTCTCCGAAGGGCAGCCGCTGGAGGGCATCTCCGCCGCGGTCGCCGACGAAGCGGTGGAGCGGATCCGCCGCGGCACCGCGACCAGCGGCGAGGAGGTGGCCGCGTGTGCGCGCGTCGCGCGCGCCGGTCGGCGCGAGCTGCAGCTCGCGCTGATCCTGGTCGAGGCGACCGCACACAGCATCGACGCGACCGGTCACGCGCTCGCGCTCGCTGGCCTGAGCCCGCCGATCCACCAGCTCGCCTGGAGCCGCGCCAGCGACGACGCGCGCCCGCGGGCGCTCGCGGCGCTGGAGCGCGTCGCGCTGGGCGACGACGAGGCGGGCGGGCTGGCCGCCGCGCGAGTGCTCGGTGGCTACGCCGACGGCGCGACCACGATCCACCTGCTCGGCGAGTGGAGCCGGCGGCTGGCGAATGGCGCGGAGTCGGACACCAGCGACGCCGCGCGGACCGGCGCGTGCATCGAGGTGCTCTCGCGCCGCGAGGAGCTCCCCCCCGGTGTGATCGACGCGATCACGACGCTGTCCGACCTGGGCGCCGCGCATCCGCTGCTCGAGGGCGCGCTGGCGCGGCTGGTAGCGCGTGAGCCCGTGGCGAAGCAGGTCCTGGACGCCGTCCGGCTGAACCGGCTCGGCCCGCGCGCCGTGTTGGTGCGAGTCCTCGACCGCGTCCCACCGGCGCTGTGGCCCGAGGCCGGCCCGCTCGCGCTCTCGAACGTCGAGTCGGACGATCCGGCCGTAGTGATCGCGTCGCTCCAGGCGGGCGCGGGCCTGCGTCAAGTCGACCTCGTCGAGATCGCGCCGCAGCTAGCGACCGATCGCGCGACGCCGCTGCCCATCAGGCTCGCGGCCATCGAGGCCTGGAAGCACGTCGGCTACCCCGACGCGCCCACGGTCGAGGCGCTGATCGCGCTGCTCGACGACCCGGACCTCCGCGCGGTCTCGGGCGAGGCGCTCTCGACCCTCACGCAGCACGAGTTCCCGCCCGACCCGCTGCGGTGGCGCACCTGGTTCGCCAACAGCGACCTGCCGGACGTCCCGCCCGAGGACGCAGAGACCCGGCTGGACCGAGCCCGCGAGGCGCTCGCCCGGACCTGGGCCCCCCCTCGGTAGCGCGTCAATCGTCGAGCGTGTAGCCGATCGGCACGTACTCGGGCGTCGTCTTGATCCTGGCCCGCTCCTCGAGCACGAAGTTCGAGTCGACCGCCATCACGTGGGTGTAGCGCAGCGAGTAGTGGCGCAGCCCGCGGCGGAGGAGCGACTCGGACAGCTCGCGGTCGCGGCGGTGGAGGTCGCCCTTGTTCGCCTCGAAGGTGGCGGCGTCCCAGGCCTCGATCTCCTCCACCAGCTCGCGGTAGATCGGGGCGCAGGGCCAGTCCGAGAACGCGTTCACCCACCAGTGGCACACTCGGCCCAGCTTGGCCACGAGCAGGTCGAGCTCGGGGCCCAGGCGCAGGCACGAGCCGTCGAAGTAGTTGCCGACCCCCGCCAGGCGCTCGGGGTCGATCAGGTCGAGGTCCCGCGCGATCTGGTGGCCGGCCGTGCCCGGGAAGGGGAAGAAGATCGCCCAGCGGAAGCGGCCCAGCTCGAGCGACGCGCACAGGCGGAGGGTCTCCATCACCTCCTCGCGCGTCTCGGTCGGCAGCCCGAACATCACGAAGGCCGAGGTGTGCATGCGGTACTGGTGCGCCGCCCGCGTGGCCCGGGCGATCGTGTCGTTGGTCATGTGGCGCCAGAGGACCTCGCGCCGCACGCGCCGGCTGCCGCTCTCCAGGCCGTACTTCACCATGAAGCAGCCCGCCTCGCGCAGCTGGAACGCCATCTCCTCGTCGAACACCTGCACGTGCGCGTTCACCACGAACGGCAGCTCCAGCCCCGAGGCGCGGTACGCCGCGCAGAGCTCGCGCACGTAGGCGCGGTCGAGCGTGAACAAGTCGTCGTCGAAGATCAGGGTGTGCAGCTCGGGGTGCGCGGCCTTCAGCTCGCGCAGCTCGGCGATGATCCGCTCGACGGGGTAGTGGCGCAGGTACTCCTTGGAGCTCTTGGCCGCGCCGTCCTCGAGGTAGCGGTCGACGATCTCGCGGTTGAAGCAGTAGGTGCACTTGTAGGGGCAGCCGCGCGAGGTCAGCACCCCGAACCACCCGTTCTTGCTGCGGACGATCCGCGCCACGTCGAACAGGTCGTAGTGGTTGGGCGGGAGCGCGGCGAGGTCGGGGAACGCGCCCACGGGGTTGGCGATCGGCGTCAGGCGGCGGTTGAACCGGCTGCGCGCCGGGAAGCGCATGTTCGGCACCCCGGTCGGGTCCTCGCCGCGGGCCAGCCGGTCGACCAGCTCGCGGAACGCGAGCTCGGCCTCGCCCACCGCGACCACGTCGAAGTGGCCCTCGGCGACCACCTCGTCGGGCACCATGGTGCAGTGCACGCCCCCGGCCACCAGCGGC
Organism: uncultured Planctomycetota bacterium; assembly: GCA_964569055.1. Lineage (GTDB taxonomy): Bacteria > Planctomycetota > J058 > J058 > J058 > JAWLGW01. Next base: position 7,144 of record CAZMSZ010000057.1, read on the forward strand.
AGGTCGGGGTAGGCGGCGCGCAGGGCGCGCGCGGCGTCCACGCTCCAGGCGTACTGCTGGCTCAGGATCGAGAAGCCGACCAGGTCGGGGCGCCACTCGGCGACCCGGGCCACCAGCGCCTCGGGGCCCGGGACGTCGAACAGCTTCTCGTTGACGTGGACCAGGCGCGTCTCGTGCCCCGCCGCCCGCAGCACCCCCGAGATGATCGACAGCCCATGGTTGACGCCGATCGGGGAGTCGAGGTTGGGGTAGACGAGCAGGACGCGCACGGGCCTCAGCGCTTCCCGCCCAGCAGGTGCTCGAAGCGCGACTTGTCGGCGGCCTTGAGGTAGGCCTCGTTGGGCGAGACGTCGCCGGCCTTGAGCCGCGCGAGGATCGCGTCGTCCATGAGCTGCATGCCCTCGCCGCGGCCCGACTCGATGTAGCTGATCACCTTGTGGATCGCGCCCTCGCGGATGATCGCCGACAGCGCGGGCGAGCCGATCAGCACCTCGTTCACCGGCACGCGCCCCGCGCCGTCGGCGCGGCGGAGCAGGAGCTGCGCCACCACGCCCATCAGCGAGACCGAGAGCATGGTGCGGATCTGCGCCTGCTGGTCCTCGGGGAACACGTCGATCACGCGGTCGATCGTCTTGGCGGCGCTGTTGGTGTGCAGCGTGCCGAACACGAGGTTGCCCATCTCGGCGCTGGTGATCGCCAGCGAGATCGTCTCGAGGTCGCGCATCTCACCGACCAGGATCACGTCGGGGTCCTCGCGGGCCGCCGCGCGCAGCGCGCTGCCGAACGACTCGCTGTCGGTCCCGATCTCGCGCTGGGTCAGCACCGACTTCTTGTTCTCGTGCACGAACTCGATCGGGTCCTCGATCGTGACGATGTGCTGCGACTGATTGACGTTGATGTGGTCGATCATGGCCGCGAGCGTGGTCGACTTGCCCGAGCCGGTCGGCCCGGTCACCAGCACCAGGCCGGCGCGCAGCTCGCAGAACTTGCGGATCACGGGCGGGACGCCGAGCTCCTCGATCGTCTTGATCTTGGTGGGGATGATCCGGAACACCGCCCCCACGCCGTTCTGGTGCTGCAGGTAGTTGCAGCGGAAGCGCGCCACGCCGGGCACCTCGTACGAGAAGTCGAGGTCCCAGTTCTCCTTGAACCGCTTGCGCCGCCTGTCGTCGAGGATCTCGTCGAGCAGCTTGCTCGCCTCGCCGTTGGACAGCGGCGGCATGTTGAGCGGCTCGAGGCGGCCGTGCACCCGGAACTTGGGGGGCTGACCCGCCTGGATGTGGAGGTCGGAGCCGCCCTGCTCGTGGAGCGCCCGGAAGAACTTGTCGATCGTCGCCACGCCGCGCCTCCTGCCCGCCGCCGCGGGACGCGCTCGCCTCACAGCCGGCGCGCGCATGATATCCGGCGCGCTCGGACGCTTGGTCATCGCGCCGTCAGGGCCCTCGGGGATCCCCGGATTGGCGAGTCCGGAACGGCGGCGCTCCATCCGCGAGGAGACGATCAGTAGCCCCGAAACCGGAACGTTGCTTGCCACCGAGCGCGCGTTTAATTTGCACGTCCTGGACGTCGACATCCCTATCGTGTTTGCGCCCGTACCCGACATGCTCGGAGGCCCGTGTACCTCTTGGTCCGCACATCCGAGCTGACCTGCGCGCTCCCCGCGCAGGCCGTGGTCGAGGTGAGCCGGGCCGGGTCGATCGCGCCCCTCGCGGGCGCGCCGCCCTTCGTGGCCGGGCTGGCCGTGCTGCGCGGGGCGCCGCTGCCGGTGGTCGACCTCGGCCAGCTCCTCGGGGCGGCGGAGGGCCCCGCCGAGGGGGGGCGGCGACGACGGCTGGTCACGCTGCGCCTCGGCGAGCGGCGGGCCGCCCTGCGGGTCGACGCGGCGCTCGGCGTGCGTGGCCTCGCGCCCGAGGTGCTCGAGGCCGCGCCGCCGCTCGCGGTGGCGGCCGGCTCGGCGGTCGCGGCGGTGGGCGCGCGCGACGGCGCGCTGCTGTTGCTCCTCGAGGCCGCGCGCCTGGTCCCCGAAGAGGTGTGGCGCCTCGCGTCGGCGGCCTCGGCCGAGGGCGCCTCGTGAGCCGGGCCGTGGTCGACGAGGCGCTCCTGGCGCGGTTCGAGGCGCGCGTCGCCGAGCTGCTCGGCCTGCGCCCCGAGCCCCGCCATCGGCAGGAGCTGGAGCGCGCGCTCGCGCGCCGCGCGCGCGCGAGCGGGGCGGCGAGCCCCCAGGCCTACGTGGCGACGCTCGGCTCCTCGCGGGCCGAGGTCGCCGCGCTCGCGGCCGAGCTGACCGTGGGCGAGACGTTCTTCTTCCGCCACGCCGAGCAGTTCGCCGCGCTCGAGGAGGAGGTCGTGCCGGCGCTGGTCGAGGACGCGCTGCGGGCCCGCCGCACGACGCTGCGGGTGCTCTCGGCCGCCTGCGCGACTGGCGAGGAGGCCTACACGCTGGCGCTCGTGCTCGAGAGCGCGCTCGAGGCGTACACCGACGGCCCGCGGCTCGAGCTGACCGCGATCGACGTCGATCCGGCGGCGCTGGCGCGCGCGCGGGCCGGACGCTACGAGCGTTGGTCCTTGCGGGGCGCCGCCGATCCCCGCCTCGCGACGGCCCTGTTGCCCGACGGCGCGGGCTTCCGCGTCGCGAGCCCGCTGCGCGAGGCGGTCGCGTTCGAGCAGCGCAACCTGGTCGACCCCGACCCGGCCTTCTGGGCGCCCGCGCGGTTCGACCTGATCTGGTGCCGGAACGCGTTGATGTACTTCACCGACCCGGCTCGCCGCGGGGTGCTGGCTCGGCTGTCCCGCGCGCTGCGCCCGGGCGGCTACCTGTTCCTCGGCCACGCCGAGAGCCCCCGCGGGGTCCAGGCCCGCTACGGCGTGCGCCGCCGGCGTGGCTGCGTCTACTACCGGCTCGAGCCGCGATCGGCCGTCGGGGCAGCGCCGCCTGCCGGGCCGCCCGCGGCCGCCGCCCCGCAAGCGCCCCCCCGCGCGCGCCCCGACGGCGGCGCGCCGGCCCTCGCGGCCGCGCTCGCCTGGCCCGGAGCGGCGCCGCTGCTGCCCGCCAGGCCGCCCGAGCGCGCCGCGCCCGCCGCGGAGCCGCGGCCCGCAGCGGCCGAGGCGCCGCAGGGGCCGACTCCGGCCGCGGCCAGCGCGCCGGCCGCAGGACCCGCGGAGGCGGACCTCCTGCGGGTGGTGGCGCTCGTACGGCGGGGCGAGCTCGCCGCGGCCGAGGCGACGCTCGCCGCCCTGCTCGCGCGCGACGACCTCGACCCCGCCGCGCGCTGCCTGCTGGGCTGGTGCCGCGAGCTCGACGACGACCTCGCGGCCGCGGCCGAGGCCTATCGCGCGGCGGCGTACCTCGACCCCGCGTTCGCGTTGCCGCGCCTGCACCTCGGTCGCCTGGCGCGCCGAGCGGGCGCGCGCGACGAGGCGCGGTGCGCGCTGCGGGCCGCGCGCGAGCTGTTGCCCGAGGACGACCCGGCCCGGCTCGCCCTCCTGAGCGGGTTCGGTCCGCTCGGGCTGCTCGAGCTGTGCGAGGCGGAGCTGGCCGCGCTCGGGAGGAGGCGGTGAAGGACCTCGGCGCGCGCGCGCGCGAGCTCGCCGTGGCCTTCGACCTCGCGTTCACCGCGCCGCGACCTGCCGACCCGGGCGAGCGGGTCGCGCTCCTCGCGGTGCGGGTGGCGGGTCAGCCGTTCGCGCTGGCCCAGGCGGGGGTCCGGGCGCTGGACCGGGGCCGCCCGCTGGTGGTCCCGCCGGGCGCCCACTCGCCGACCTTCGTCGGGCTGGCCGGCGTGCGCGGGCAGCTGTTCGCGGTCCACGACCTGGCCGCGCTGCTCGAGCTCGACGCGGGCGCGCCGACCGAGGCGGGCGAGCGCTGGCTGGCGCTCGCGGCCGACGAGCCGGGGCTGGCGCTGGCGTTCGAGCGGCTCGACGGGCAACACCTGGTCGCAGCGACCGCGCTCCGCGAGGCGGAGGCGGGGCCCGCGCGCGCGTTCGCGCCCCGGGTCTGGATCGATCCGAGCGGCGGGCTGCGACCCGTCCTCGAGATGAGCGCGCTCGCGGCCGAGGTCCGGCGGCGGGTCGGGGCGCAGCGATGAACGAGGAGGCGAAGACGATGGGGACGGGGACCTTCCGCCGGCAGCTCGGCGCGACGCTGGGGCTGCTCGTGCTGCTCAACGTGCTCGGGAGCGTGGCCGCGGTGTACGCGCTCCGCACGACGATCTCCAGCGCCGAGGAGCTGCTCGACGCCCACGACAAGGAGCGGCTGGCGAGCCGGAGCCTCCGCGTCGCCGCCTGGGAGCGGCGCACGCTGGTCCGTGACTACCTGCTGGGGCTCGACCTGAGACCCGAGCGGCTCTCCGTCCTGAACGCGGCGATCAAGGAGGCGCGGCGCAAGCTGAGCGAGCGGGCCGAGGACGATGAGCTCCAGCGGCGCCTGGTCGCCCTCGGGGAGGCGGACGAGGCGCACGTCAAGGCGACCGAGGCCCTCCTGGCGGGAGCGCGGGACAAGGCCGCTCAGGACACGTTCCGCGAGGAGGTCGACCCGCTCGGCGAGAACCTGATCAAGGCGCTGCAGGACGTGACCGATCGCGAGGCGGAGCTGCGCGCCGGGCGGCGGAAGGCCATGCGCGAGGAGTCCGACCTCGCGGTCCAGGCCGTGCTCGCGGTGGCCGCGGTGCTGGCGGTGGCGGCCGTGGGGCTCGGGCTGGCGCTGGGCGGGGCGGTCCTGCGGCGGGTCGGGGCGAGCGTGCACGAGGTGCAGACCTCCGCCGCGGAGCTGCAGACGGCGGCCAGCCAGCAGGCCTCGGGCAGCCGCGAGCAGTCCGCGGCCGTCCACGAGCTGAGCACGACCATGAGCGAGCTGCTGGTGACCGCCCAGCAGATCGGCGAGAGCGCGCGCCGCGTGGCCGACCTGGCCCGTCAGACGCAGGACGCCTCGCGGCGGGGCGAGGCCACCCTCGGCGAGGGCCGGGCCGCGATCACCGCCGCGCAGGGGCAGGTGGACCTGATCGTGCAGCAGATGCTCGAGCTCGGCCGGCAGTCGCAGCAGATCGGCGCGATCCTCGACATCGTGGGCGAGCTGGCCGACCAGACGAACATCCTGGCGGTCAACGCCTCGATCGAGGCGGCCGGCGCGGGCGAGGCCGGGCTGCGGTTCGGCGCGGTGGCCGAGGAGATCCGCAGCCTGGCCGACCGCGTGGGCGGGTCGACCCGCGAGATCCGGGCGCTGGTCGAGGAGGTGCGCCGCTCGGTGAGCTCGACCGTGATGGCCACCGAGAGCGGCTCCAAGGCGGTGGCCGGCGGGGCGGGCGCCTTCGAGGCGATCACGCGCGCCTTCGCCGAGATCGCCGAGCGGGTGCGCTCGACGGCCGAGGCGGCCCGCGAGATCGAGCTCTCGACCGACCAGCAGCGGGTCGGGGTCGAGCAGGTCAACGTGGGGATCAACGAGATCTCGCAGGCCGCCGCCGAGGCCGACGTCGGCGCGCGCCAGACCCTCCAGACCGCGACCCAGCTCACGACGGTCTCGCGCGACCTCCTCCAGTTGATCGGCACCAGCGGGGAGGGCTAGGCGCTCGCATGGCCGCCGACCCGTACCGCTACTTCCGGATCGAGGCCGCCGAGCTGCTCGGGTCGGCGCTCGAGCACGCGGCGCGGCTCGGCGCGCCAGGAGGGCGGGCCGTGGCCGCCCTGCTGCGCACGACGCACACGCTCAAGGGAGCGGCCGGGGTCGTGCGCCACGCGGCGCTCGTCCGGCTGGCGCACGACCTCGAGGAGCTCCTGCTGCCGTTTCGCGGCGGGGAGGAGGTCCCCGCCGACGTCGCGGCCCGCGTCCTCGAGCTCCTCGACCTCGCGGCGCGTGAGGTCGAGGCCTTGCCGGCCGCCGGCGCTCAGCCGCCCGGCCAGGCGGGCGGCGCACCCGCGCCGCCCGGCCGCGACGCGCCGCCTCGCGGCCCCGAGGCGGGCGAGCTCCCGGGCCCCGAGCTGGGGGCGGTCCGGGTCGAGCTCGGCGAGCTCGACGAGCTCCTCGCCGAGCTGAGCGAGGCCGCGGGCGAGGCCCAGGCGCTCCGCGAGGCGCTCGAGTCGCTGACCGACGCCGGGCGCGGCGGGCCGCGCGCCGAGCTGCGCGAGGCGCGCGAGCGGTTGCGCCGGCTCGAGCGCGAGCTGTCGCAGGCGCGGGCGCGGGCCCAGCGCGCCCGGCTGGTGCCGCTGGGGGTCCTGTTCGAGGAGCTGGCCCGCAGCGCGCGCGAGACGGCGCGCGCGGCCGGCAAGGAGGTCCGGTTCGAGGCGCACGGCGGCGAGGGGCGGGTCGAGCCCGGGGTGCTGGCGCGGCTGCGCCCGGCGCTGCTCCACGCGGTGCGCAACGCGGTGGCGCACGGGCTCGAGCCTCCCGCCGAGCGGCGGGCGCGGGGCAAGCCCGCCGCGGGGACGGTCACGGTCGAGGTCGAGCGGTTCGGCGAGCGCGTGCGGGTGTCGTGCCGAGACGACGGCCGCGGCGTCGACGCCCGCGCCGTCGGGCAGGCGGCCCTCGCCGCCGGGCTCCTCGAGCCGAGCGCCGCGGCCGCGCTCGACCTCGAGGGGGCGATCGCGCTGCTGCTGCGCGGCGGCCTCAGCACCGCGGGGCGCGTGTCGCACGAGGCGGGCCGCGGCCTCGGACTGGAGGCTGCGCGCGCGGCTGTCGCGGAGCTGGGCGGCGAGCTCGACGCGGACAGCGCGCCTGGAGCCTCGTTCGAGCTGCGGTTCGAGGTCCCGACCTCGCGCGTCGCCGTTCGCACGCTGCTCGTGGAGGCAGGGGGGCGCTCGGTGTCGCTGCCCCTGTCCGCCGTGCGAGAGGTGACGGGGGCGAGGGACGGCGCCACGGCGGCGGCGCTCCACGCCGACCGAGCCCTGCCCGTCGCCGACCTGGCCCTGCTGCTCGAGGGCGAGCCGTCGCGGGTCGAGGCGCCCGCGGGCGCGCTGGTGGTGCTGGCGGCGGCGGGCGAGCTCGCCGCGCTCCGCGTGGGGCGGATCGGGGCGATCCGCGACGAGGTGGTCCGGCCCTTGCCCACGCTCGGGCGCGCGCCGCTGGTGGCGGGGGCCTCGCTCGACGCGGCGGGCGTCCCGCACCTGGTGCTCGACCCGGCGCGGCTGGTCGAGGCGGCGCGCGCCGGGCGAGGCGCGCCGAAGGTGAGCCCGGCCGCGCCGCGGCGGGCGGTGCTCGTGATCGACGACTCGCTCACCACGCGCATGCTCGAGAAGTCGCTGCTCGAGGCGCGCGGCTACGCGGTCGACGTGGCCGAGAGCGCGGAGGAGGGGCTCGAGCTCGCGCGCGCGGGGGACTACGCCCTGTTCCTGGTCGACCTCGAGCTGCCCGGCATGTCGGGCATCGACTTCGTGACGCTCACGCGCGCCGACCCGGCGCTGCAGGGGACGCCCGCGGTGCTGCTCACCACCCGCGGCGGCGCCGAGGATCGGCGGCGCGGCCTGGAGGCGGGCGCCGCGGCCTACCTCGTCAAGGGCGAGTTCGAAGAGGGCGAGCTGATGCGCACCGTGCGCGGGCTGATCGGATGAGCGCGCCGCTGCGGGTGCTGGTGGTGGAGGACTCGGCCACGGTGCGCGGGCGGATCGTGGAGGTCCTGCAGGCGGCCGGCATGACGGTGGTGGGCGAGGCGTGCGACGGGCGGGCCGCGATCGAGCTCTGCTCCCGGCTCCGGCCCGACGTCATGACGCTCGACATCGCGCTGCCGCTGATCAGCGGGCTCGGGGTGACCGAGTACGTGATGGCCCACTGCCCGACGCCGATCCTGATCGTCTCCTCCTCCTACCGGCGGAGCGACGCGTACCACACGCACGACGCCCTGGCGGCGGGGGCCATCGACGTGCTCGAGAAGCCCGGGCCCGACGTCGACGCGGAGGTGTGGGCCGAGCGCCTGGTCTCGGCGGTGCGCGTGGTGGCGCGGATCCGTCCCATGAGCCGCGCCCGGCGCCCGCGGCCCGCGCCCCCCCCGCAGCCGCAGCCGCCGGCCCGCTCCCCCTCCCCGCCGGCGCGCGGCGGCCAGGCCGGCTTGCGCGCGGTCGGGATCGGCGCCTCGACGGGCGGCACGCGCGCCGTGCTCGAGATCTTGCAGGCCCTCCCCGCCACGTTCCCGCTGCCGATCCTGCTCGTGCTCCACACCTCGCCGACGTTCGCCGAGACGCTCGCCGACTGGCTCGACGGGCAGGTGGCGCTCCCCACGCGCCTGGCCGGCGCCGAGCCCCTCCCGAGGGGAGGGTGCGTGCTCGTGGCGCCGGCCGAGCGGCACCTCGTGATGCAGGGCGACGCCCGCCTGGCCCTGACCACCGAGCCCGAGCGCAACTTCTGCCGCCCCTCGGTCGACGCGCTGTTCGACTCGCTCGCGGCGACGCTCGGGCCGGCGGCGGTGGGTTGCCTGCTCACCGGCATGGGGCGCGACGGCGCCGCGGGCCTGGCGGCGCTGCGCGCCGCGGGCGGGACCACGATCGCCCAGGACGAGGCGACCTCGGTCGTGTACGGGATGCCGCGCGAGGCCGCGCGGCTGGGCGCGGCGCAGCGGGTGCTGCCGCTCGGCGAGATCGGACCCGAGCTCGTGCGGCTCGGCGTCCGGGCGGCCGGCTCGGGCGAGGGCGGCTCGTCCCCGGCAGGAGGGGAGGCGTGAGCGGCCGGATCCTGGTCGTCGACGACAGCCTGACCGTGCGCATGGACCTGCTCCACGCGCTCGAGGGCGAGGGCTACTCGGTCACGCTGGCCAAGACGCTGGGGGAGGCGCGGCTCGAGCTCGCGCGGACGCGCCCCGACCTGGTCGTGCTCGACGTCACGCTCCCCGACGGCGACGGGGTCGACCTCCTGCGCGAGCTGCGGGCCACCCCGGCGGACGTGACGCTCCCCGTGATCCTGCTCTCCTCCCAGGGCGAGGTCGAGGACCGCCTGCGCGGGATCGCGGCCGGGGCGCACGACTACGCGGCCAAGCCCTACGACCGGGGCTACCTGCTCTCGCGGATCCGGATGCTGCTCCCGCCCGAGCTCCACCCGGTCGGGCGCTCGCGGGTGCTCATCGTCGAGGACAGCCTCACCTTCCGCCACGAGCTGCGCGCCGCCCTCGAGGCCGCCGGCTACGAGGTGCTGGAGTGCGCGAGCGGCGAGGAGGGGGTGCGGCTCGCCGCGCGCGAGCGGCCCGACGCGGTGATCGTGGACGGGCTGCTCGAGGAGGGGATCGACGGCCCCGAGGTGATCCAGCGCCTGCGCCTCGACCCGGCCCTGCGCGAGACACGGTTCCTGCTGCTCACCGCCTCGCTCGACCGGACGCGCGAGGCGGCCGCCCTGGCGCAGGGGGCCGACGCCACGCTGCGCAAGGACGCGGGGTTCGACCTGGTGCTGGCGCGGCTCTCCGCGCTGCTGCGCGGCAGGCCGGTCGAGGAGCGCCCGCAGAGCACGAGCCTGTTCGGGCCCAAGCGGGTGCTGGCGGTGGCGACGCAGCGGGCGGACGCCGACGAGATGCTGCACGGCCTGCGCGGCGACGACTACGACATCGTGGTGGCGGGCGGGCAGGAGGCCGCGCGCGCGCTGCTGAGCGCGCAGCCGGTCGACTGCGTGCTCCTGATCGGGCCGCCGCGCACCGCCGAGCTGGAGGAGACGCTCGCGGTCGTGCGCGGGTCGCCCGCCTGGCGCGACATGCCGGTGCTGGTGCTGCACCGCGAGGCCACGCACGACGCGATGCGCGCCGCGATCGAGGCGGGGGCCGACGACTGCCTGGCTGGCCCCGCGGACCTCGCGCTCCTCGGCGCGCGCGTGCTGGCGCAGCTCCGCCGCAAGCAGCTCGAGGTCGAGGCGCGGCGGATCCGCGACGAGCTGCACCAGCGCGAGCTGGAGCTGGCGCAGGAGCGGGCGCGCGCCGAGGAGCGCGCCGCGCTGGCGCGGGAGCTCCAGGCGCAGAACCAGGCCTTGAGCGCGCAGAACGTGCAGCTCGAGGAGCGCCTGCGCCAGGCGCAGCGGCTCGAGTCGCTGGGTCGCCTCGCGGCCGGCGTGGCGCACGACTTCAACAACATGCTCGGGGTCATGCTCGGCTACGTGGAGCTGATGCGCGCCCCGCTCCCGGCCGAGCACCCCGACGTGCGCCGGCTCGACGGGATCCGGGCGGCCGGGGCGCGCGCGGTCGAGCTGACCCAGAAGCTGCTCACGTTCGGACGCCGCCAGCAGCTCAAGCCCGAGCGGGTCGTGATCGCGGACCTGATCACCGAGGTGACCCCGCTCCTCGAGCGCGGGGTCGGCGCGAGCGTCCGACTCGAGCTCGAGAGCCGCGGTGGGTCCCACCAGGTCGACGTCGACCGCAGCCTGCTCGAGCAGGCGCTCGTGAACCTCGCGATCAACGCCCGCGACGCCATGCCCGGCGGCGGTCGGCTGTCGGTCGTGACGTCGAGCTCGCGGATCGACGACCCGAGCGCCGCGGGCCTGCCGGGGATCGTGCCGGGCGACTACGTGGTGATCGAGGTCCGCGACACCGGCGAGGGCATGGCGCCCGAGACGGTCGAGCACGCCTTCGAGCCCTTCTTCACCACCAAGCCGGTCGGCCAGGGCACGGGCCTGGGGCTCGCGAGCGTCCACGGCTTCGTGACCCAGAGCGGCGGCGCGATCACGATCGACAGCGAGCGCGGCGTGGGGACCTGCTTCACGATCTACCTGCCGCGGGCGGCGTAGCTAGCGCAGGGCGAGCGCTTCGATCCGCCGATTCCAACCGGCTCGTGCTCGTCTCCGATCTCTGCGGTCGTTGCGCTCTCTG